>DAIOID010000012.1:11501-23048 GCA_036744355.1 Brevundimonas sp. | reverse complement strand
ACCGGGTCGGTGACATAGCCGCCGCGTTCCGAATGCAGGGCCGACAGGCCCAGGGCCAGGGTGTCGGTGACCGGGCCGGAAACCGCGCCCTGGAACTCCATCAGGTCATAGTCGCCATAGGCCGCCGAGGCCCGCGCACGGAACTCCTGGCCCGGACGACGGGACACCAGCTTCATGGCGCCGCCAATGGTGTTCTTGCCGTAGAGGGTGCCTTGCGGACCACGCAGGATCTCGACCCGCTCCAGGTCCAGCAGATCGAACTGGCTGCCCCGGATACGGCTGTAATAGACGTCGTCGACATAGACGCCGACGGCCGGGTCGAAGGTCTGCAGGGCGTCCGGCTGGCCCACGCCGCGGATGTAGATATTGGTCGAGTTCGACGAACCCCGGCCCTGGACCAGGTTCAGGTTCGGCACCGCGCCCTGCAGGTCCGTGACCTGTTGCGCGCCCGTGCGCTCCAGCGTCTCGCCGCTGAAGGCCGTGAGGGCCAGCGGGGTCTTCTGGGCCGATTCCTCGGTGCGGCGGGCGGTGACGATGATGTCCTCGACGCTCGAGGTCGGCTCTGCGTCCTGAGCGCGAGCATCCTGGGCATAGGCGGCCGAGGCGATCGCGCCCATGGCGGCGCCCGCCAGCAAGGCGGTCTTCACGAGTCTGTTCATGTGCATCCCAATCTCTGTTTCCAGCCCAATCGACGCTTTTATTCAGCGTTCAATGATTTTCATGGAACGTGCCGATCTTTCGCCCGCCTGTCAAACGGCCACGCTGGAAGCCGCCGCAAAACCGCCGCGCCTGTGGCGCCGTTGCACACAGGGACGAAGCACGACTAGCTTGCGCGCATGAAATCCGACGACGACCTCGCCCCGGCCCTGCCGCCCGCCGCCCCCGCGCCGGCCCGACGCGGCCGGCCGAAGAAGACCAAGACCGCCGCCGCCGGCGAGACGCGCGACGCCATTCTGAACGCCGCCGAGGACCTCTTCTCCAAGCACGGCTTCTACGGCGTCACCATCCGCGAGGTGGCGCGCGAGGCGGGCGTGGATACGGCCCTGGTCCACTATTACTTCGGCGCCAAGAAGGAGCTGTTCGACGCCGTCTTCATCCGCCGCGCCGAGGTGTGGAACAGCGAACGCGTCGCCGCCGTCGACCGCTACGCCGAGGCCGCGGGCGAGGCCATGACCCTGGAGGGCCTGTTCGAGGCCTTCCTGCGCCCGCCCTTCCAGTGGTCGCTCAAGGGCGGGCCGGGGTGGAAGCACTACGCCGCCCTGGTGGCCCAGACCAACGCCAACCCGGCCTTCGGCGGCGAGACCATGGCCCGCTATTTCGACCCGGCCATCCTTCGCCTGCTGGAACTGGTCAAGCGCCTCTTGCCCCAGGGCCGCGACGAGGACCTCTATTGGGCCTGGCACAACCTGTCGGGCGCCCTGACCCTGACGCTCGGCGAGACCGGGCGTCTGGACCGCCTGTCCGGCGGTCTGTGCAAGTCCGGCGATCTGGACAGCGCCTGCGACTACATGGTGCGCTTCGCCGCCGCCGGCTTCCGCGCCGTCTGCGGTCCGAAGTCGAACGCCTGATGCCGCTTGCCGGTCTGCTCAAAGGCAAGAGGCGCGACGTCGTGCGCGGCCTGATCGTCGCCTTCGTCGCCGGCGCCTTTCTGGCCTTCAGCGGGGCCTTTGGCTCGGGCGGGACGCCTCTGGGCCAGAGGTTGATCTACTGGGTTTCCATGCTGGTGCTGGGCGGTCTCTGGGGCCACGTGTGCGGCGCCTTGGTCACGCGCTTCATCGACGCGGACGCGCGGCCCTGGGCGACCGCGGCCATCCTGACGGCGGTCATCTCCGGCCCCTTGACCGTCGGCGTCTGGGCCGCGACCGGCCTGTTCTTCTACCAGCGCCTGCTGCCGATCACGGTCCTCGTCAACTTCCTGCCGGCGGTGTTGCTGATCACCGCCGTCCTCAGCGTGCTCAACATCTTTCTGGGCCGCGAGCGCCCGGTCGAGACCCACGCCAGGGCTCCCGGCGCCGCCCCCGCTCGTTTCCTTGAGCGGCTCCCGCCCAAGCTGCGCGGCGCCCGCCTGATCGCGGTTCAGGCCGAGGATCACTACCTGCGCCTGCACACCGATCGCGGCTCGGACCTGATCCTGATGCGCCTGTCCGACGCCTTGGCCGAGTTGGAGGGTCTGGAAGGCGCCCAGACCCACCGCAGCTGGTGGGTGGCCAGGGACGCCGTCGCCGCCGTCGCCCGCGGCGACGGCCGCGCAGCCCTGACCTTGGACGGCGACCTCACCGCCCCCGTCAGCCGCCGCTACGCCAAGGCCCTGCGCGAGGCGGGGTGGTGGTGATCCCCTTTCGACGCCGTCACCCCGGACGCCGATAGGCGATCCGGGGCCCCGGGTTCCGCTGCGCGGCCCCGGGATGACAGCTGAGGGCGCAAGGCTCACACCCAGTTCCCGTGGAACGCCGCCGGCAGGGCCACGTCGGCGCGCCAGGTGGCGACGGGGCCGTCCTCGACGTGCATCAGGTCCAGGACGTGCAGTTCGCTGACCCCCGCCTTCAGATTGATGGTCGGGCCGACCAGCCAGGCGTCGGCCTCGTGCGTCCCGCCGGGCTTGGGCACATAGACCATCTCGTCGGTCACATGGCCGGGGCCGAAGTCAAAGGACCGCGTGCGGCCTGAGCGCCAGTCGGTGACGGCCACGGCTGAGGCCAGGGGCCGGTCGGCGCGCTCGCCCGTGGTGTGCAGACTGAAGCGACGCGCCAGACCGGCGCGGCGCGGGTCGCTGCGCGGGAACTCGCCCACCACCCCGGTCCGCTCCAGACGACCGCGCCCGTTCGGCTCCAGCACCACCATGGCCAGTTCGGCGGGGTCATGACCCAGGGGCACGCCGTTCAACACCTCATGGGCGCCGCGCGCGGCGAAATCCATGTCCTTGTGGGCGCACAGATCGAAACGGATCGTGCCGTCCGTCTCCTCCCAGGCGTCGCCCGCGTGGAAGAAGCCGAAGGGCGGCAGCTCATAGATCCGACGCTGTGTCAGGTCGGCCTTGTCGATCACCAGAATCTGGGTCCCGGCCTGCGGCGTCCACTCGAAGGCGGCCGAGACGGGCATGACGTTGCGCGAATGGACCCAGGGCTGCAGCACGATGACCAGATGCCGGGCCGTGGCGCTGAAGTCGTGGATGTAGCTGGCGCGCGGCAGGAGGACGAGTTCAGCGTCCTCCAGCGTCCCGTCCGGCGCCAGACGCCAGACCATGGCCTGCTTGCCGCCCACGCCCAGGTTCCAGATGCGGCCGTCCGGCTCCACGCGCGGGTGGGCCAGGAAGGGCATGTTCTTGAGGTCGGACCGCAGGGTCACGAAGTCCTCGGTCGCCAGGGTCTCGGGGTCCATGGCCAGGGGCGAGCCCGCCTCCCACAGAGCCCACAGCTTGCCGCCGACCTTGTGCACCGAGGTATTGGCCGGGCTGGCGTCGTCAGCTGAGCCGATCCGGGCGCGCGGGTCGGCGAGCGTGCCGAAGCCCGGCATCAGCATGGCCCCGACCTCGGCTTCCTGACGGCGCTTGGGCGTGTCGGCGAAGCGAGCGGCCAAGCTGGCCTGACCATCCTCGACCTGCCAGCGGCGGATCAGGCCGTCGCCGTCGAACCAGTGCTGCGACGCGCCCCCGGGACGACGGAACTTGGCCGGCCCGTTGCGGTAAAGGCTGCCGGCCAGCCCGGCGGGCGCCCGACCGTGCACCAGCCGCAGCGCGCGCGGGGCCACGTCGCCCTCGACGTCGGCGGTGGCCAGCGCCCAGTCGGCGCTCGCCGCCATGGCCTGGGCGGCATAGGCCCGGTCGGGGGTCAGGACGCGGGCGGCCGCGAGCGCGGCGGCGCCCATGAACAGGGTGCGGCGGGTTGGGGTCATGGCGAGGCCTCCGGACGACTGGGCTTAGCGGATGCGGATGGTCTGGGCCGTGACGCCCGCGACCTCGAAGCGGGCGCGGTCCCACTTGGCCGGCCCCATGTTGCCGACCGCATTGTTGGAGAAGGCGAAGGGCTCGCTCGGCATGCCGAAGGGATTGACGTCCATCTTGCCGTTGCCGTTGACGTCGTGGACGGCCTTCATGCCGTAGGACCCGGCGGGCAGGTCGAACACGGCCTCGCGCTGGCCCGCCGCCACATCGACCTGCGCCACGCGCGTCGGCTGTCCGCCCTCATAGGCGGCCTCGCTATCGTAAAGGGCGACCAGAACCGCGCCCGTCTCGGCGCCGGTCTCGAAAGTCAGGATCAGGCGGTTGTCGGCGGATTGGGCATAAGCCGGAGCGGCGAAGACCAGGACAGCGGCGATGGCGAGAGAGCGGATCATGAGAGGTCCTTTCGGGGGACAGCTGAAGAAGTCGCCGCCTTCCTCCCCCGCCCCGGCTCAGCTCGCCAGCGGCCTTGCGTCCGCGACCGCCGCGCCTTCGCCAACGACCACCGCCAACCGTTCACGAAGCGCCAACAACCACCCCTTTGCAGCGCTGGCTCGCGCCCTGCGTCAGCGGCCCGGCTTGCCCCCCGCGCGTCATGGCCGTAAGTCGCAGAACCATGACCCAGACCGCCGCCGCAAGCGCCCCGCTGATCTGCCCCTCCATCCTCGCCAGCGACTTCGCCAAGCTGGGCGAAGAGGTCCGCGCGCTGGAAGCCGCCGGGGCCGACTGGATCCACGTCGACGTCATGGACGGCCACTTCGTGCCCAACCTGACCATTGGCCCAGATGTGGTGAAGGCCCTTCGCCCCCACACCAGTCTGCCGTTCGACGTGCACCTGATGGTGGCCCCGGTCGACAACTGGCTGGAGGCCTACCGCGCGGCCGGCGCCGACATCATGAGCGTCCACCCCGAAAGCGGCCCCCACGTCCACCGCACCCTGGGCCAGATCCGCCAGCTGGGCGCCAAGGCCGGTCTGGTCTTCAACCCGGCCACGCCGCTGAGCGTGCTGGAAGAGGCCGTCGATCTGGTCGATCTGGTGCTGATCATGTCGGTCAATCCCGGCTTCGGCGGTCAGAAATTCATCGAGTCCTCGCTGAAGAAGATCGAGCGCGCCCGCGCCATCCTCGACGGCGCCGGCTCCAAGGCCCACCTGCAGGTGGACGGCGGCGTGGTCGCCGACAACGCCGGAGCCTGCCTGTCCGCCGGGGCCGACGCCCTGGTCGCGGGCTCCTTCGTCTTCAAGGGCGGGCCGGACGCCTACGCCGCCAACATCCAGGCCCTGAAGGCCGCCGCCGCGTGAGCCCCCTCGGCCCCTTCGCCCCGCGTGACGCCGAGGGCGGCCTGACCGAGGGCCACATCCCCGGCCTCAGGGGCGCCCCGGTTCGCACACCGGTGCGCGCGGCCGGCGGCCCCAAGGCCGACCCCGCCCTGTGGGCCGCCGTCGCCGGACAACTGGCCGCGCGCCAGCTGTGGATCGAGCTCTACGGCCTGCCCGGCTACACCTGGACCCTGAAAGGCGCCCGCGCCGATGGTTTCGCCGTCACCCCGCGCGACTTCCGGCCCCTGCGCGAAGAGGCCCCGCGGCCGCTGCTGTCCGGCCGCTTCACCCTGGCCGGGCTCAGCCTCGACGCCGAGGGCCCCGCCGACCTGTGGAACCGCCCCACGCCCAGCCGCGCCTTCGCCGTCGAGCTGCACGCCTTTGTCTGGATGCCCGAGATGATGGCCCACGGCGATCGCGGCCTGCGCGAGGCCCTGGCCCTGACCCTGGCCTGGGACGACACGTTCAGCCGCTGGTCGCCCTTCTCTTGGGACCCCGATATTCTGGCGCGTCGCACCTATCATCTGGCCTGCGCCGGACGGCGTCTGTCCCAGGTGGCGACCGAGGCCGAGCGCCTGCGCCTGACCGACATCCTGGCGCGTCAGGCGCGCCAGCTGCTGCGTCCGCCCGGCGGCCTGATGGGCCGGGCCGAGCGCCTGACCGCCGCCGCCGTGGCCGGCTGCGCCCTGGCGGGCAAGGCCGGCGCCGGGGTTCGCCGGACCGCCCTGAAGCGTCTGCCCGCCGCGCTGGAAACCACCGTCGCCGCCGACGGCCATCACGCCGCCCGCGCCCCAGAGATGGGTCTGGAGCTGCTGCTCGACCTGCTGACCCTGGACGACGCCCTGGCCCAGCTGTCCGAGCCGACGCCCGAGCCGGTGGCCGCCGCCATCTCGCGCCTGACGACCAGTCTTCGCGTCCTGGCCCTGCCCGACGGCCGCCTGGCCGCCTTTCAGGGCGGTGGGCCTTCGACGCCCGAACGCGTCGCCGCCGCCCGCGCCCATGACGAGACCCCTGCTCCGCCGCCCAGCGGCGCCGTTGGCGGACTGGTGCGCATCTCCAGCCCCCTGCTGACGGTCATGGTCGATGTCGAGGCCCCGGCGCGCGGCGCCTGGTCGGCCGCCGCCTGCGGTCAACCGGCGGCGCTGGAGGTCGTCTGCGGCCGCGACCGCCTGTTCACCTCGGCGGGCTGGACCCCGCGCGCCCTCGACCGTCAGGCTCTGCGTCTGACGCCGGGCGCCTCGACGCTGACGCTCGGCGAGCAGCCGCTGGGCGAACCCCTGTCCGGCTGGAAGGCCGACCTGCTGGGCCCGCGGCTGATTGGTCCGTCTCTGCACGTCACCCGCCAGCATCAGGAGGGCGAAGGCGCCGTCTGGCTGGAGGTCGAGCACGACGGCTGGATGCCCCAGTACGGCCTGATGCATCAGCGCCGCCTCTATCTGGATCAGCGCCTCGACGAACTGCGCGCCGAAGAGCGGCTGCATCCGCCGGAAGATCGCCCCGAAGTGACCCGCGCCATCGCGGCCCCCTACGCCCTGCGCTTCCAGCTGGAGCCGGGCGTTCAGGCTTCTCTGGCCCGCGACCGCCGCTCCATCCTGCTGCGCGGCCATTCGGGACGCGGCTGGTGGTTCCGCAGCGACGGCCCCGACGTGGCCATCGAACCCGCCGTCCACGTCGACGAGGGCCTGACACGGCGCTCCCTGCAGATCGTCGTCCGCGGCTCCGCCCGCACCGACGCCGACACCAAGATTCGCTGGAAACTGAGCCCGGCGGGTGCGGCGGGCGACCCGCACTGAATCCAGGCGTCAGGCCTCAGCGCCTCGCGTCAGTCGTCCTCTTCCTCGATGGCGTGGATCTGGTCGTCGTCGAGGCCCAGGTGGTGGCCGATCTCGTGGATCAGCACGTGGGCGATGATCTCGGCAAGGCCCACATCGCCGCGCTCGCACCATTCGTCGAGGATCGGACGGCGATAGAGGAAGATGCGCGACGGTTCGGCCGCCGGCCCCATGGCGTCGCGCTCGCCGATGTGCACGCCGGAATAGAGGCCGGTCAGTTCGAACGGGTCCTCGATCTCGAGGTCGGCCAAGGTCTCCTCGTCGGCGAAGTCGTCGACGCGGATAACCACCTCTCCGGCGGCCTGCCGGAACAGATCGGGCAGGGCGGCGAAGGCCGCTTCGGCCAGGCGGGCGAAGTCGTCGAGCGAGGGGGCCGACTGGTCGTTCCACGCCGGGTTCAGGATCTCGGTCATGGTCTGGATATCGCCCGCGCACGAGCGCGCCGCAATCCGTCCTCTCGCCGCATCGCAAATCGCGCAATCAGGGTATGGTAAACGCGAATCGGTCGGCCCTTGGGACGCTGGCCGCGTGATCGACGACTTTTCCGGGGACAGGATGGCCGAGGCCGACATCGCCTATGTGGCCACTGCGGGCGCAGCGGGTCTGGCGCTGGCGATCAGCGCCTGGGCCTGGCGGCTGCGCAAGCGTCTGGGCGCGCGCGAGGCCGAGGTCGAGGCCTGGCTGTCCGGCGAACGCGCCCACGCCGCCGCCTGCGAAGGCGCCCTCAACGTGTTCGACGACGTGCGGCTGGCCCTGACGCCCGAGGGCGCGGCCCAGTCGGTGTTCGGCGCGCCTGAGGCCCTGGCCGTGCTCGCCCCCGGTCGCGAAGGCGTTGCGGCGGCCGAGGCCATCGTCCGGGCGCTGAGCGAAGCCCATACCGGACACATGGACGGCCTGGTCCAGCGCGGCGAGCCGTTCGAGACCCTGCTGGAATCCGCCGACGGCGCTTGGGCGGTCGAGGGGCGCGCCCTGGGCGGCTCGGCCTGGCTGCGCCTGTCGAAACTGGGCGGCGCCGAAACCGCCGCCGACGCCGGCCTGGGCGCCCTGGCCGAAGCCTCGCCCGCCCCGACCTGGGTGGTCGACGGCGCCGGCAAGTTGATCTGGGCCAACAAGGCCTGGCTGACGGAAGTCCGGGCGGAGACCCTGAGCGAGGCGCACGAACAGGGCCTTAGCTTCGATCGCGGCGCCGACGCCATCGTGGCCGAAGCTTCGCGCCTCAACGCGCGTCAGGACGGTTTCCGCTGGGTGTCGTCGGATGGGCGCCGCAAGGCCTGGCGCATTCTGGCCGAGCCTCTGGCGGGCGGGCGCGGCGCCGTCATCGCCTTCGCCATCGACATGACCGAGGCCGAGGAGACGCGCGACACCCTGCGCCGCCACGTCGAGGCCCACGACGAGACCCTGAACCATCTGGCCGACGCCGTGGCCATCTTCGGCCCGGCCAAGCGGCTGGCCTTCCACAACACGGCATTCCAGTCGCTGTTCAACATCGACCCGGCCTGGTTGGACGAGCGCCCGACCCACGCCGAGCTGCTGGATCGCCTGCGCCAGAAACGCCAGCTGCCCGAGGTCATCGACTACGCCGGGTGGAAGGCCAGCGAGCTGGAATTCTACGGCGCCGCCGAGGCCTCGCCCGACGACAGCTGGTCCCTGCCCGACGGCCGAACCCTGCGCGTGGTGCGCCAGCCGCACCCCTTGGGCGGCATCCTGCTGATCTTCTCGGACATCACCGACGAGCTGCAACTGCGCAGCCGCTACAACGCCCAGATCCAAGTCCAGACGGCGACGCTGGACAAGCTGAACGACGCCGTGGCCGTCTTCGGCTCGGACGGTCGGCTACGGCTGAACAACGACGCCTTCGAGATCTTCTGGGGCGTGTCGGCCGAGAAACTGGCCGAAGCAGGAGATTTCGACGCCGTGGCCGCCCTGTGCCAGCCCGTGCTGGACGACGCCGCCCTATGGCTGGGTCTGAAGGCGCGGGTGGCCGATCCCGATCCGGAAAGCCGCGTGCCGATCTCGGGCGAGGCGCGCACCGACGATGGACGGGTGGTGGCCTGGCAGACCCGCCCCCTGCCCGACGGCGCCACCCTGGTCGCCTTCTCGGACGTCACCGCCCGTCGCGAACTGGAACAGGCCCTGGCCGCCAAGGAAGCCGCCCTGGCCAAAAGCCAGGCGCTGAAGCGCGAGTTCGTCGGCAGCGTCTCCTATGAACTGCGCACGCCCCTGACCACCATCGTCGGCTATTCCGAACTGCTGGAGGCTATGGGCGACCTGCCCGAACGCAGCCGCCAGCACGCCGGGGCCATCCGAGTCGCCGCCAGCCATCTGGCCCGCTCGATCGACGACGTGCTCGACATGGCCCAGATCGACGCCGGCGAGATGGAGCTGACGTTGGGCGACATGCGGGTCTGCGACCTGCTGGAGGACTGCGCCGAGAAGGTGCGGGGCAAGGTCGAGGGCCGCGGCGCCGTCCTGACGGTTACCTGTCCGCCTCGACTGAAGCCGGTCCGCGCCGATGCCCGCCGCATTGCCCAGGCGGTCGATCACCTGCTGGAGAACGCCTGTCGCGCCGTGTCCGAGGGCGGGGCCGTGACCCTGGCCGCCGAGGTCGGCGCCGGCGAGGTCCGCATCCGGGTCGAGGACACCGGCCGGGGCATCCCCTATCACCTGCAGGCCCACGTCTTCGACCGTTTCGTGCGACGCGAACGCGGCGGACCGGGCGTGGCCCTGGCCCTGGTCAAGGCCCTGGTCGAACTGCACGGCGGCTGGGCCGAGGTCCAGTCGGAACCCGGCAAGGGCGCGGCCTTCATTCTCCACCTGCCGGTCGAGGCCACGGCGCCGACGGCGGCCCCGGAACTGCTGCTGGGCTGATCTTTGCGTCGATCTCGTGCTAGAGGGCCTGTCCAAGCCCTCAGGACGTTCTCATGGCCGACACGACCCGCCCCCTGCTCAAGACCGCCATCATCTATGATTTCGACGGCACCCTGGCGCGGGGCAATATGCAGGAGGTCAGCTTCATTCCCTCGATCGGGATGACCCCGGCCCAGTTCTGGAACGAGACCGTCCGTCCCCGGACCATCGCTTCCGACGGCGACGGCATCCTGATGTACATGCAGATGATGCTGCTGGCGGCGCGCGAACAGGGCAATCCCGTCACCCGCCAGACGCTGCGGGATCACGGCCGCGACGTGGCCCTGTTCGAGGGTCTGCGCGACCGTTCCTGGTTCGATCGCATGAACGAATTCGGCGCCCAGTACGGCCTGGAGATCGAGCACTACATCATCTCGGCGGGACTGGAAGAGATGATCCAGGGCTGCCCCATCGCCGGGGCTTTCACCCACGTCTTCGCCTCGAAATACGCCTATGACGAAAACGAGGTCGCCGTCTGGCCTGCCGTCGGCGTCAACTACACCACCAAGACCCAGTACCTGTTCCGCATCAACAAGGGCGTGCACAACCACTGGGACGACGAGCGCATCAACCGCTTCATCCCGGATGAGGAACGCCCCATCCCGTTCGACCGGATGATCTTCCTCGGCGACGGCGACACCGACGTGCCGACCATGAAGATGATGCACACCAAGGGCGGCTTCTCCATCGCCGTCTATGACCCCGACAACACCCCGCGCGACCACAACAAGATCCACCGCCTGATCTCGGAGGACCGCGTCAACTTCGTCGCCGAGGGCGATTACCGCGAGGGCACGCCGGTCGACCTGATCGTCAAGGGCCTGATCGGCCGCATCGCCGTCAATTACGGCCGGATGCCGGCTGACTGAGTTCTTCCTTCTCCCCTTGCGGGAGAAGGTGGCCCGTCAGGGCCGGATGAGGGGTGTCGGCTCAGCGTCATGTCGCGACCCGCCGACGCCGAACCTTCAGATCGAGGCGCTCCCACCCCTCATCCGTCAGGCTACGCCTGCCACCTTCTCCCTCAAGGGGAGAAGGGACGTCGCTCCCTATCCAACGGGAACGTCGCCCCCGCCCGCACCCCGCCCGCCAGCATATGGCAGGTGATGCGCTCGAACCCCTGAATGAAGGCGACCAGTTCGGCGCGCCGTTGGGCCGGCAGATCGGCCGGGACCAGGCCCATCAGCCCCGCCTCCTGCTCGCAGCGCCAGTCCAGCACAGCGTCGAAGCTGGGCGCCTTCAGGAACAGCACGGCGTCGAAGCAGGCGAAGACCTCGGCGTAGGGACCGGCCAGTTCGGCGTTGACCGCGCGTCGCCACACCCCCTGCCCGTCCTGCCCGCGCTCCAAGGCGTTGATCGGGGCGGCGAGGTCAGCCTCGGCCTGCAGCGTCGCCCCCAGGCACCAGCCGTCGATCAGAACCGCCGTCGGGCGGCCGGTGAAGACCGGCCAGTCCGCCACGGGGCGGCGGTCGTCGGCCAGCTTGTCAAAGGCGGGAAGGGCTGTGCGGCTGGCCGGACCGGCGGCGCGCAGGGCCTCCACCGTCGCCTCCAGCAGC
>DAIOID010000012.1:6476-11401 GCA_036744355.1 Brevundimonas sp. | reverse complement strand
CCCCGACCGCGTCCAGCAGCCGGGCGTCGATCATCTCAGTGCTGGCTTTGCGGCAGGCGCACGATCAGGCCGTCCAGATCGTCGCTGACGCGGATCTGGCAGGACAGGCGGCTGTTCGGCTCGACGTTCTCGGCGAAGTCGAGCATCGACTCTTCCATGGCCGAAGGACGGCCGGTCTCGGCCGCGAAAGCCTCGTCCACATAGACGTGGCAGGTGGCGCAGGCGCAGGCGCCGCCGCAGTCGGCGTCGATGCCGGGCACATTGTTGCGGATCGCGCCTTCCATGACGGAAAGGCCGTTCTTGACCTCGACCGTGTGCTCGGTCCCGTCGTGCTCGATGTAGGTGATCTTGGCCATGCAGGCGTCTTAGCCTCGCCTGCGTCTTAGGCAAGCCCCGGCGTGGGGCGCGCATGAAAAACCCCCGGAGCCTGACGGCGCCGGGGGTTGTTCAGATGGGCAAACCCGAGGGTTAAGCCGCCGCGCGCTTGCGGCTCGGCGCGACCATCAGCTTCTTGGTCTCGGCGATCGCCTTGGCCGGGTTCAGCCCCTTGGGGCAGACCTGGGCGCAGTTCATGATCGTGTGGCAGCGATACAGCTTGAAGGGGTCCTCGAGGTCGTCGAGGCGCTTCTGGGTCGCGTCGTCGCGGCTGTCCGAGATCCAGCGGTAGGACTGCAGCAGGGCCGCCGGGCCGAGGTACTCTTCCTGGTTCCACCAGTAGCTGGGGCAGGAGGTCGAGCAACAGGCGCAAAGAATGCACTCGTAAAGGCCGTCCAGCTTCTCGCGGTCGGCGGGCGACTGCAGGCGCTCCGTCTCCGGGTCCGGCTGGTCGGACTGGAGGTAGGGCTGTATCGAGTCGTACTGGGCGTAGAACAGCGACAGGTCCGTCACCAGGTCCTTGACCACCGGCTGGTGGGGCAGGGGGGCGATGGTGATGTTGTGCGACGAGCACTCATCCATGCCCTTGGTGCAGGCCAGGGTGTTGCGACCGTCGATGTTCATCGAGCACGAGCCGCAGATGCCTTCACGGCACGAGCGACGGAAGGACAGGGTCGGGTCGATCTCGTTCTTGATGTGGATCAGGGCGTCCAGAAGCATGGGGCCGTGATCGTCGGACGAGACCTCGAAGCTATCCCAGCGCGGATCGGCGTCCGTTTCCGGGTCGTAGCGATAGACCTTGTAGGTCTTGACGTTCTTGGCGCCGGCCGGGGCCTTGTGGACCTTGCCGGTCGTGGGCTTGGAGCCGCGCGGGAGAGTGAGCTGAACCATCTGCGGGACTCCCTTAGTAAACCCGAGCCTTGGGCTCGATGTAGGCCACGTCGTCGGTCATCGTGTATTTGTGGACCGGGCGGTAGTCGATCTGGACGCCTTCGCCCGGGCGCTTCCAGGCCAGGGTGTGCTTCATCCAGTTGACGTCGTCGCGGTCGGGGAAGTCCTCGCGAGCGTGAGCGCCGCGCGATTCCGTGCGGTTGGCCGCGCCTTCGATGGTCACGAGGGCCTGGGCGATCAGGTTGTCGTATTCCAGCGTCTCGATCAGGTCCGTGTTCCAGATCAGGCCGCGGTCGGTCGTCTTGATGTCCGAACCGGCGGCGTCGATCGAGCGCAGCTTCTGGACGCCTTCGTCCAAGGTCTTGCCGGTGCGGAAGACGGCGGCGTCCGACTGCATGGCGCGCTGCATTTCAAGGCGTAGCTTGGCGGTCGGGGTCGAACCCGAGGCGTTGCGGAAGCGGTCCAGGCGGGCCAGGTGCTCGTCCGTCTGGGCCTTGGAGGCCGAGGGCACGGCCGAGGCCGTGTCGACGACTTCACCGCAGCGCAGGCCGACGGCGCGGCCGAACACGACCAGGTCGGTCAGCGAGTTGGAGCCCAGACGGTTGGCGCCGTGCACCGAGACGCAGGCGGCCTCGCCCACGGCCATCAGACCCGGAACCACGCTGTCGGGGTTGCCGTCGCGCAGCGTAAGGACTTCGCCGTGATAGTTGGTCGGGATGCCGCCCATGTTGTAGTGGACCGTCGGCAGGACCGGGATCGGCTCCTTGGTCACGTCGACGCCGGCGAAGATCTTGGCCGATTCCGAGATGCCCGGCAGACGCGCGTGCAGGATCTTGGGATCCAGATGGTCCAGGTGCAGGAAGATGTGGTCCTTGTTCGGACCCACGCCGCGGCCTTCGCGGATTTCGATGGTCATGGAGCGCGAAACCATGTCGCGCGGGGCCAAATCCTTCACGGTCGGCGCATAGCGCTCCATGAAGCGCTCGCCTTCCGAGTTGGTCAGGTAGCCGCCTTCACCGCGGGCGCCCTCGGTGATGAGGCAGCCGGCGCCATAGATGCCGGTCGGGTGGAACTGCACGAACTCCATGTCCTGCAGCGGCAGGCCGGCGCGCAGCACCATGGCGTTGCCGTCGCCGGTGCAGGTGTGGGCCGAGGTGGCCGAGAAGTAGGCGCGGCCGTAACCGCCGGTCGCCAGCACCACCATCTTGGCGCGGAACTGGTGCAGCTGGCCGGTGTCGAGCTGAAGCGCGGTGACGCCGGTGCAGGCGCCGTCCTGCATGATCAGGTCCAGGGCGAAGTATTCGACGAAGAACTTCACTTCCCGACGGACCGACTGGCCGTACAGGGTGTGCAGGATGGCGTGGCCGGTGCGGTCGGCGGCGGCGCAGGTGCGCTGCACCGGGCCTTCGCCGAAGTTGCGGGTCATGCCGCCAAAGGCGCGCTGGTAGATCTTGCCTTCTTCGGTGCGGCTGAAGGGCACGCCCCAGTGTTCCAGCTCGTAGACGGCCTTGGGCGCGTTACGGACCAGGTATTCGATGGCGTCCTGGTCGCCCAGCCAGTCCGACCCCTTGACGGTGTCGTACATGTGCCACTGCCAGCTGTCCTCGCCCATATTGCCCAGCGAGGCCGAGATGCCGCCCTGGGCAGCCACGGTGTGCGAGCGGGTCGGGAAGACCTTGGTGACGCAGGCGACCTTCAGGCCCTGCTGGGCGGCGCCGAGGGCCGCGCGCAGGCCGGAACCGCCCGCGCCGACGACGACGACGTCGTATTCGTGATCGATAAGCTCGTAAGCAGCCATGACAGGATCAGACTCCGGCGGGCAGCGGGGCGGAGCCCATCGCCACACGCACGATGAAGAAGATGCTGGCGGCGGCCAGCACGAGGAAGACGAGGTTCGACAGGTTGATCAGGGTCGTCCGGGCCGAGGGCGTCGGGACGTAGTCCTCGATGATCACCTTCCAGGCCAGGCTGGCGAACAGGAAGAAGACGATCGCGGTCAGCCCCAACAAGCCGGCGTTCAGGCTGTTGCCGAACCAGGCGATCACGGCCTCATAGCCGGCGCCCGCCAGGGTGAAGCCCGATGACAGGACCCACAGACCCAGCGGCATCAGGGCCAGCAGGGCCAGCTTTTCGATCTTCCACTCGCCGGCGCCGTGGCGCTCGGAGATCTTCACATTGTTCTTGAACTTGGGGGCGGCGCTCACAGCGAAACCTTTCCGGCGGCGAACAGGACGACCCAGAACAGGACGGCCAGGACCAGGGGGCCCCAGACGGCGATGTTGGCCATCAGATTGGCGGACTTCAGATCAAGGCCCTTGCCGGCGTCGTTGATCAGGTGGCGGGCGCCGTTCAGCAGGAAGGAGAAGACCACCAGCGACAGGCCGAACCAGATGAAGAGGCCGAACGGCGAGGCCGAGCAGGCCAGAACCTTGGCGTAGGCTTCAGGACCGGCGGCGACGGCCGTGATCCAGGCCAGCAGCAGGACGGCGCCGACGGTGGCCGCGCCGATGGTGACGCGGAACAGGATGGAGGCCGTCATGGTCACGTGCCACCGCCAGACGTCGGTGAAGGGCGACATCGGCGCCACATGGCCATTGGGATGGCGGACGTAGCGGCCAGTCGGGTCGCCCGCACCCTGGGGAAGGTTCGACATGCGAATGATTCTCAAAAAACCTGTGGAAAAACAGGTCCGGTTGCAGTGCGATAGGCTTTAGTGACCGCAAAGGCCGGGTGTCAACGAACCGGGCCGGATAAGCGCTGCGGATCGCGTTTTCCTGATCGGGCCTCGCGAATCGCTCGCAACAGGGCCGCCAAATCGTCCTCGGACAGGCGAACGGCGCCCGGGCGGCCCCAGATCGGGTCGGGCCACAGACCGTCGTCGCGGCGACGCCCGACGACATGGACGTGCAGCTGGCGGGTGACGTTGCCCAGGGCCGCCGTGTTCAGCTTGTCGATGGGGCGGCCCGCCGCTTGGCTCAGGGCGCGGATCAGTTCGCCCGCCCGCACCATCTCTTCCATCAGGGCCGCGCGTTGCTCGCGGGTCAGGTCGTCCAGCTCGACCGCGCCTTCGACGCGGGGCAGCAGGATCAGCCAGGCAAAGCGGGCGTCGTCCTGCAGCCGCACCTGGCACAAGGGCCAGTCGGCGGCGAAGACGGAGCCGGCCTCGAAGGCGGGATCAGCGCGAAACTCAGTCATGTCAGATGCTCGTCCTCAAACCAGCGCAGGCGATAGGCGTTCATCGCCGTCGTCGCCAGCCGCGTCGTCAGCCGCCAGTTGACCACGGCCCCCACCGGCGCGCCGATGACGGGGATCAGCTGGGCCAGCTTGGCCAGGTCGATATAGTCACGGTACTCTAGCTGAAACTTGCGCCAGTCGAAGTCCTGTATGCGCTCGGGCTGATGCAGGCCGCGTCCCGCCGCCTCCAGCGCGGACAGGGCCTCGGGCCGATGCCGGGCGCTGGAAAAGGCCAGCTGGAAGATCCGCAACAGATAGAGCCGCTCCGCCAGGCTCTTGCCCGAATGGCCATAGAGGGCGCCGATCTCGGCCAGCAGCTTGATCTTGATGGCCAGCAGGGCCGGAAAGTCCGCCGCCGCCAGCAGGAAGCCGCCCGCCCCCGCTACCCCGCCCTCGACGCTGGCCGTGGTGCGGTAGAAGTCGAC
>DAIOID010000012.1:0-6376 GCA_036744355.1 Brevundimonas sp. | reverse complement strand
TCATACTGTCGATCGTCTTCCGCGGCGGTCATCATGCTTCTCTGGATCAGCGCGACCCTCGCAGGGGCCGACGAAAGGCGCAACGCCCGACGCTTGCTCCCGCTCCGTTGCGGGTCTAGACCGCCCGACATCGAGTACCGTTTCGCACACGCAACATCGACTGGAGAGACCTCTATGGCTCGCGCGAAGATCGCCCTTATCGGCGCCGGAATGATCGGCGGAACCCTGGCCCACGTGGCTGCGCGCGAAGCGCTGGGCGACGTCATCCTGTTCGACATCGCCGAAGGCACGCCGCAAGGCAAAGCCCTCGACATCGCCGAGGCCTCGGCCGTCTTCGGTCAGGACGTGGCCCTGAAGGGCGCCAACGACTACGCCGACATCGCGGGCGCCGACGTCTGCATCGTCACCGCCGGCGTGCCGCGCAAGCCGGGCATGAGCCGCGACGACCTGATCGGCATCAACCTGAAGGTCATGAAGGCCGTCGGCGAGGGCATCAAGCAGCACGCCCCCAACGCCTTCGTCATCTGCATCACCAACCCGCTCGACGCCATGGTCTGGGCTCTGCAGAAGTTCTCGGGTCTGCCCAAGGAGAAGGTCGTCGGCATGGCCGGCGTGCTGGACTCGGCGCGCTTCGCCTACTTCCTGGCTGAAAAGACCGGCGTCTCGGTGCAGGACATCCACGCCTGGACCCTGGGCGGCCACGGCGACGACATGGTGCCGATGGTGCGCCACTCGACCGTGGGCGGCCTGCCGCTGCCGGACGCCGTCGCCGCCGGCTTCCTGTCGCAAGCCGACCTGGACGCCATCGTCGAGCGCACCCGCAAGGGCGGCGGCGAGATCGTGGCCCTGCTGAAGACCGGCTCGGCCTTCTACGCCCCGGCTGAATCCGCCATCGCCATGGCCAAGTCCTACCTGCTGGATCAGAAGCGCGTCCTGCCCTGCGCCGTCTGGCTGTCGGGCGAGTACGGCCTGTCCGACCTCTATGTCGGCGTCCCGGCCCTGATCGGCGCCGCCGGCGTAGAGAAGATCGTCGAGTTCACCACCAACGACGACGAAAAGGCCATGTTCGCCAAGTCGGTGGAATCGGTGAACGGCCTGATCCAGGCCTGCAAGGACATCGATAGCTCCCTCGCTTAAGAGCGCTATCGTTCGCGACGCGGTCGCTCACTGCTTGAGCGCGTCGCATCAGAAATAAGAAGGGCCGCACCTTCGGGTGCGGTCCTTTTTCGTGCGCGTGATCTCCCGCGCCCCTTCCTTGTCATCTCGGAAGCGGCGCAGCCGCTATCCGGGACCTCTGAAAGCGCCGACGTCGGCTGCTTGAAAGTGCAGATGGTAGCGCCTTGGGCGGTCCCGGCTCTCCGCTGCGCTACGGCCGGGATGACGGGCTCAAGGTCAGGCGTGAACCGCCAACTCCTCCGCCTCGTCGTCATCGCCCCTCTGGTCCAGCCATGACGCGCTGCGCATCTCATTCAGACGCGACACCGTGCGTTCGAACTCGAACGCCCCGACGCCCTCGGCGTAGAGGCTCTCGGGCTCGGCCTCGGCCAGGACCACCAGCCGGGTCTTGGCCTCGTAGAGGGCGTCGATCAGGGTCACCAGACGCCGCGCCTCATGGTGGTTGGCCGGGCTCAGCGTCGACACGTCCGACAGGAAGAGGGTGTGGAAGCGCCGGGCGATGGCCAGATAGTCCTGCGGCCCCAGCGGCGCGCCGCACAGTTCGTTGAAGCTGGCCCGCGCCATGCCGCCGACCGTGCGCTGCACCCGCACCTGACGGCCCAGGACGGGCAGGGCGACCGGCTCCTCGGGCTCGCCGCCCTTGAGGTCCGACCACAGGGTCTCGAAGCCGTCGCGCGCGGCGTCGCTCAGGGGCGAGAACCAGACCTGCGCCCCGGCCATGCGGTCCAGCCGGAAGTCACGCGCCCCCGCCGTCTCCACCACCTCGCAACGCTGGCGGATGATGTCGATGAAGGGCAGGAAGAGCTGGCGATTGATGCCGTTCTTGTAGAGGTCTTCCGGCGCGCGGTTCGAGGTGACGGCCAGGACCACCCGCCTCTCGAACAGAGCCTCGAACAACCGGCCGAGGATCATGGCGTCGGCGATGTCGGTGACCTGCAACTCGTCGAAGCACAGCAGCCGGGCTTCGGACGCGATTAGGGCCGCGATCGGCGGGATGGGGTCGTCGCCCTTGCTGGTCCCGAACACCGCCTTGCGGGTGCGGGCGTCGCCGTCCCGCCACTGCTTCACCAGATCGTGGATGCGCGCCATGAAGGCGTGGAAGTGGGCCCGCACCTTCTTCTGCTCGGGCGTGGCCGAATAGAAGAGGTCCATCAGCATCGACTTGCCGCGTCCCGGCGGCCCCCAGATGTAGATCCCCCTGACCTCGGGCGGGCGGCCGAACAGGCCCTTTTTCGCCAGGTCCGCCTCCAGCCGCTCCAGCGAGGCCAGCAGCTCCAGCTGCTTCGGATCGGGGGCGATGACGCCCTCTTCGACGCGGATGTCGTAGGCGTTGCGGATGCGAGAAGTCATGGCCAGGGGCATAGCCCCAAGGGGCGGATCAGGGAAGGCGAAGCGGTTTCATGCCTTCTGAAGCGGCAATTTGGTGAAAACCGGTTGCTTCGCGCCTGCGAAAGACCCAAATGCAGAACCGCTTTTCTCCCCAGCGCCCCTTCTAAGGATATTCTGATCATGGGCTATCGCGTCGCCGTCGTTGGCGCCACCGGCAATGTCGGTCGCGAAATGATGAACATCATCGAGGAACTGAACTTCCCCGTCGACAAGATGCACGCGATCGCCTCTCGAAAATCCAAGGGCGTGGAGGTCGCTTTCGGCGACAAGACGCTGAAGTGCGAGGACCTGGAGCAGTTCGACTTCTCCACCGTCGACCTGGTGCTGATGAGCGCCGGTGGCAAGGTGTCCAAGGAATGGTCGGAAAAGATCGGCAAGGCCGGTCCCATCGTCATCGACAACTCCTCGGCCTTCCGCATGGACCCCGACGTGCCGCTGATCGTACCGGAAGTGAACCCCGACGCGGTCAAGGACGCGAAGAAGAAGAACATCATCGCCAACCCCAACTGCTCGACGGCGCAACTGGTCGTGGCGCTGAAGCCCCTGCATGACGCGGCCAAGGCCAAGCGCGTCGTGGTCTCGACCTATCAATCCGTGTCGGGCGCCGGCAAGGAAGGCATGGACGAGCTATGGAACCAGACCAAGGCCATCTACGGCCTGGGCGACGCCACGCCCAAGAAGTTCCCCAAGCAGATCGCCTTCAACGTCATCCCCTACATCGGCGCCTTCCGCGACGACGGCTACACCGACGAGGAAGCCAAGATGTGGGACGAGACGCACAAGATGATCGATCCCTCGATCAAGTTGACCGTGACCTGCGTCCGCGTGCCGGTCTTCGTCGGCCACTCGGAAGCCGTGACGGTCGAGTTCGATCGCCCGATCGAGCCGGACGAAGCGCGCGAGATCCTGCGCGAGGCGCCCGGCGTTCTGGTCATCGATAAGCTGGAGCACGACGGTTACATCACCCCCGTCGACGCCGCTGGCGAGCACGCCGTCTATGTCAGCCGCATCCGCAAGGACCCGACCGTCGAGAACGGCCTGTCCTTCTGGGTGGTGTCGGACAACCTGCGCAAGGGCGCGGCCCTGAACGCTGTCCAGATCGCCCAGTTGCTGGATGAAACCGGCGTCATCACCCCGTCCAGCGGCTACCGCAGCCTGACGGTTTAAGTAAGGGGTCCCTGACGCCCCGCGCGCGGCGCGGGGCTGCTCGAGGGGCTTTGTGTTTCTCTTGAAGCCTCCGTCGCGTCTGGCGCGATGGAGGCTGAAAGGTCCGCCCTGTGACCGCGTCCCCCTCCCCGAACTCGTCCGAAACTCGCGCCGCCCTGATGGCGGGGATCGGTTGTTACCTGTTGTGGGGCTTCATCCCCCTCGTCTTCCAGCAGATGGCGCATCAGGGCGCCGACGCCTGGGAGATCATGGGCCACCGCGCCGTCTGGGGCGTGATCTGGGCCCTGCTGCTGGTCGTGATCGCGCGCCAGTGGACCCAGGTTGTCGCCGTCTTCCGCCAGCCCAGGGTGCTGGGCTGGCTGGCCCTGTCGGCGGTGCTGATCGCCACCAACTGGACCACCTACGTCGTGGCCGTGAACAACGGGCGGACGCTGGACGCCTCGCTCGGCTACTACCTCAACCCCCTTCTCAACATGGCCGCCGGGGCCTGGTTGTTCCGTGAACGGATCGACCGCTTCGGCGCCGCCGCCATTGGCCTGGCCGCCGTGGGCGTGGTGCTGCAGACCCTGGCGCTTGGCCACGCCCCCTGGGTGTCGCTGCTGCTGGCCTTCAGCTTCGCCGGCTACGGCATCATCAGGAAGCGGGTCTCGGTCGACGCCCAGACCGGCCTCTTCATGGAGTGCCTGCTGCTGGCCGCCCCCGGCCTGGCCTGGGTGATCTTCATCGAGGCGACGGGTCAGGGGCACTTCACCGCCAATCCGGCCGCGACCTTCTGGCTGCTGTTCGCGGGCCCGGCCACCGTCATCCCGCTCGCCCTTTTCGCCTGGGCGGCGCGGCGCATGCCCTTGTCCAGCATGGGCTTCCTGCAGTTCCTGGCCCCCACCATCGTCTTCTTCATCGGCATGATGCAGGGCGAGGCCCTGGGAGCCCTGCGGATCGCCTCCTTCGCCTTCATCTGGCTGGGCGCCGCCGTCTTCGCCGTCGGGGCGGTCGTGAAGGTGCGCCGGTCCAGCCGCACCGCCGAGACCATCGTCGCGCCGGAGCCGGGCCTGCTGGACGACCCGGCCGAGGACCGCATGGCGGCGCTGGACGACGAAACACGTCCTTCGCGTTGAGGTCGGACGCGGTTCCAGCCTAGAAAGGGCGATGATCCGCGCCCGCTCCCTCGTCGTCCTCGCCCGTTCCCTCGTCCTGTCCGTCACCCTGGCGACCGGCTCGACCGCCTGCGCGCAGAGCGTCGGGGGGGATGAGGTGATCCGCACGGCCCGGAGCGAGGTCCCCGTCGTCTCGACCCCGCCGGTCGCCGTGCCGACCACCGCCGAGACCTTCGACGCCGTCAGCAACACCCTGGACGCCGCGGCCGAGGCCTGGTCGTCGGGCAACGTCGAGGCCGTCATGGCCACCTATGTGAATGACGAGCCCCTGCTGGTCTTCCTCGGCGACACCCCAGTCAAGGGCCCCGACGCCGTGCGCGCCGCCCTGGAAGCCCGCGCCGCCCAGCCCGGCGGCTTGGGCCAGATGACCTATGAGTGGTTCGAGACCCTGCAGTTCGACGTCAACACCACCGTGGTCTCGGGCCGCGTCGTCATGCGCCGCGAAGGCAAGACCCATCGCGGCCTGTTCACCCGTGTCCTGCGCCGCACCGAGAACGGCTGGCGCATCGTCCACGACCAACTGGCCTGGGGCCCGGACGCCTGACTGACGCCTAAAGGCTCGCGTAGAGCGCCTCGACCAGCCGCGTGGCGCGCGGGTCGCCGATCAGATGCGGCGACTGACGCGTCATGACATAGGCGGCAGAAACCCCCGTCGCCGGATCGGCGAAGGCCATAGACCCGCCCCAGCCGCAATGGCCCACGGCCTCCGGATTGGGTCCGAAGACGTTCAGGCCCGCATTGCGGGTGAAGCCCGCCGCCCAGCTCATGACATAGGGCAGGACCCGGTCCTGACCGTGGATACGTTCGCGCGTCGCCTCGATCAGGGTCTGCTGCGACAGGATCGGCAGCTCATCCAGGGCGCCGCCCGTGGCGACCATGGACAGCATCCGCGCCAGATCCCTGGCCGTGCCGTGCAGGTTGGCCGAGGGGATTTCCGCCATCCGCCATTCGGTCGAACCGCGCCCGCCCGGCGCCGACCCCCGGTCGAGGAAGGCGGCCTTCTTGACCGCATCGATGGGGCCAAGGTCAGGGGCGGCGGTCGGCTTGCGCATCTGCGCTACGCGGCCATGCTCGCTCTCGGGCAGGCCGATCCACAGGTCCAGATCAAAGGGCGCGGCGAAGTCCTCGCGCAGGGCCGTCCCCATGCTGCGCCCGTCGACGAGGCGGAACAGCTCGCCCGCCAGATAGCCGATGGTGATGGGGTGATAGCCCGACGCCGTGCCGGGCTCCCACAGGGGCGCCTGAGCCGCCAGCTTGTCCAGCACCGCCTGGCGGTCGAACCAGATTTCGGGCTCGGCCCCGCCGTCGAAGCCCGGCAGGCCCGACTGGTGGCTCATCAACTGGGCGACGGTCAGCCGGTCCTTGCCCGCAGCCCCGAAGGCCGGCCAGTGGTCGGCGACGCGGTCTTCGTAGGAGAGCAGGCCCTTGTCCACGCAGCGCGCGATCATCAGGGCCATGACCGCCTTGCCGGTCGAGAAGACCGGGACCAG
>DAIOID010000011.1:34045-35356 GCA_036744355.1 Brevundimonas sp. | reverse complement strand
CTCCATCGCTGCGTTTCTTCTGTCCCTTGATCAGATGACGCGCACCCCATGATCGCAGCGCATACTGTTGCGCCCGCTGTTTGACGGCAATGTGAGGGATGGATAGGTCTGCCAACACAAGCGGAACAGGCCGTATCTGCGACACGACGACAAACGCCTATGGGGCCAGGTAGAGATTTGACTGAACCCGACATCCGATCCCTGATCATGGGCAATCCCGTGGCGCGAGCCTTCGCCATCACCGGCGACGCCTGGACTCAGTTGATCCTGCGTGAGGCCTTTTATGGCGTGCGGCGCTTCGGCATATGGCGCGAACGCTTGGGGACGCCGCGCAGCGTGCTGACCGACCGACTGCAGAAGCTGGTCGCGGCCGGCCTGCTGAGCCAGGAGCAGGTCGCTACCGGCACGCGGAAGGAATATCGCCTGACCGAGATGGGCCTCGACATGTTCGGCGTCGCCGTGGTGCAGGGCCAATGGGAGAAGGTCTGGGCCCAGTCCCCGCTTCAGGAACGCTACGCCATCGCCTTTTTCGACCGCGAGACCGGTCGTCGGCTGAAGCCCGCCGTTCTTACGCGCGCGCACGGCGTCGAGGTGAAACCCGACAAGGTCGACTGGAAGCCGGGTCCGGGCCTCATCATCATCCCTCCCCCGACCTCGCGCCGACGACGCTCGGCGCCGATCGAGACGGATCGTCCGATCATCGACCGCTCGACCGAGATCATGGGCGACTACTGGAGCTGGGCCGTCCTGTCGGCGGCCTATTTCCGCCTGCGCCGCTTTGACGAGATCCATGCCGCCCTGGGCGTGGCGACCAACATCCTCGCCGACCGGCTGAACCGTCTGGTGCTGCAAGGCGTGCTGGAAAAGCGACCCTATCAGACTGCGCCCGTGCGTTTCGAATACCGGCTGACCGAGGCGGGGCGAGCCCTCTACCCCATTGTTCTGGCCATGCACGGCTGGAGCCAGAGATGGCTGATCGAACCCGGCGAGGCCCCGCTGACCCTGGTGGACCGCGCCAGCGGCGAGGCGATCACGCCCGTGGTCTGCGATCTGGACAGCGGCGAACCGTTGGACCCGCGTCGCATCCGCTGGGAGCTCGAGGCCGCGACCGGGACGCCGGGCAAAGAAAAATCGCCCGCCGACGCGAAGCCGCACGGGCGATAGTTTTGAGGACAGGAAGGACCGTCAGAAGGTCTTGCTGACCGCCACGCCGAAGGAGCGCGGGGCGCCGAAGACGCTGAAGCCGATGCTGGCGTTCTTGATGATGTGCTGCTGATATTCCTCGTCGCCGAGGTTCTTGCCGTAAACCGA
>DAIOID010000011.1:3007-33945 GCA_036744355.1 Brevundimonas sp. | reverse complement strand
GTGTAGGAGCCGCCGATGGTGATGTTGCGGTTCACCGCCAGCGCCGTCTCGACCTCGAAGCCCCGCACCTCGGCCTCGGCGTTGGATGTGACTAGGGTCAGGCCCAGCAGCTCGTAGACCTGCAGATCGGTGTAATCGAGCATGAAGGCCGCCGCGTTTAGGCGCAGCCGCCCGCCCGCCAGCGTCGTCTTGGCGCCGATCTCGTAGTTGTCGAGCAGTTCGGAACGCAGCGGCTTGGTCGCCTGGGCGCCGGTCTGGGCGGCGCTGGGGAAGGCGCCGGCCTTATAGCCGCGATCATAGCTGACATAGAACCGCATGTTGTCCAGCGGCTCCACCGCCAGGGCCAGCTTCCAGGTCGGTTCCTCAAAGGTGGCGTCGGCCTTGACGTTATAGGGCGAACCCGTCGGCCCCAGCGGAATGCCGGGAGGGGCGTTGGCGCCGTTCTCGTTGTCCAGGGCGACCTGATGCACTTCACGTTCGTCATGCGTCCAGCGCGCGCCGGCGGTCAGCTCCCAGATATTGGCGAAGGGGATCGTGGCCTGGCCGAAGACGGCGTAGCTGGAGTTGGTGGCGTCCTGATTGAAGGTCGTGTCGCCGCCAAACGAAGGCGGTGCGATCGGCAGCGCCGTCTGCACCACGAACCGCTCCGACCGCTCCACCTCTTCGCGGAACATGTAGACGCCGGCGACCCAGTCGATCGAAGAACCGGACTTGGAGGTCAGGCGGAATTCCTGGCTGATCTGCTTGGCCGCCTCGCTGGCGCGGTCGTCGACCGACAGGGGGAAGCCCGGGAACGGCAGCCCGCCCAGGTTGTCGCGCCAGCTGTAGTCGTTGTCACGATAGGAGGTCAGGGAGATGACGTCGAAATGCTCGGCGCCCGACCACTGGGCGCGCCCGGTCACGCCCCAGTTTTCCCGTTTCTGATAATTGTCCGCCGAAGAGAAGCTTTGCCGCACGCTCAGACCGGCGCGCAAGTTGTTCACCAGCGTCGCAAAGGCCGGCGGCGTTGAGGAGGCCAGGACCGGAACGCGGGCATGGCCCTGCATGTCGTCCTTGGAGTAGTCGACACCGCCCAGGAAGCTCCAGTCGCCGGCGTTGTGCAGCACCTGGGCGCGCAGACCGAACTGTTCGCCGCCTTCCAAGCCCCGGCCGGTCGGCACGTTCTCGGCGTAGCCGTCGTTCTGGTTCCAGCGCAAGGCCAGACGACCGGCGGTGTCCTCGCCCAGCTGGCGGTTCAGGATGGCCTCGACGCCGCGCTCTTCGAAGCTGCCGAGACGGCCGGTGATCTGGGCCGAGTTCTCGAAACGCGGCTTCTTGGTATAGACGTTCAGCGCTCCGCCCGAGGCGTTGCGGCCGTAGAGGGTGCCCTGCGGCCCGCGCAGGATCTCCACCCGCTCGACATCGAGGAAGGCCAGTGAGCTGGCGCCCGCGCGGCCGATGGAGACTTCGTCGATCGACACGCCGATGGAGGGATCGCTGGCGGCGGAATCGCTGGTGGTGCCGACGCCGCGGATGAAGATCTGCGGCTCGCCGATGTTGAACTGGGTCAGGGTCACGCCCGGCGCCTTGCCCGCCACGTCCTGAATGCCCGTCGCCGCCGTGCGCTCCAGCGTCTCGGCGTTGAAGGCGGTGACGGCGATCGGCACGTCCTGAAGGCTCTGCTCGCGACGCTGGGCCGTGACGACGACGTCGCCGAGCATAACGGCGCCCTCGGTCGGCGTGGTCTGGGCCATGGCGGGTGCGGCCATACCCGTGGCCAGCAGCAGCGTCGCGACCGACGCGCTGAATGCGGTCTTCCTCATGTTTCGCTCCCTCGACCGCGCCCCGGCTCCGTTGATCGGATGCTCCAGCGGTCTAACCGAAGCTTGCGCTAACGAACCTTGTTTGCAAGTCTTTTTACGCAAGTCATAAAGGGAGCCGTCGCATGAGACTGGATGGATGGATGCTGGCCGCCTCGGCCTGGGTCGCGCTCGTGGCGATCTGGCTTTTCGTCATGCCCTCGAAAACACGCGGGAAAGCATGGCATTACGTCATGATGGCCGCGCCTCTGGCGGCCTTCGCGGCCGCCTTCGCCGTGCCGCCCTCCCTGTTGCGTGAAACATTGTTCATCTGGCTCGCCAGCGGCGGCGGGGTGCTGGCCGTCGTCGCCCTGGGCTGGCTGGCGGGGACGATGAAGCGCAATCACGGGCTGATGGACGTGGCCTATCCGCTGGTCCCGGCGGCGGCGGCGGGGACGGGTTTCGCCCTGTCCGGCCTGTCGCTGGACCTGTTCAGCGGCCTGTTCCTGCTCAGCCTCGGCGTCTGGTCGATCCGGCTGGCGGTCCAGACCTGGGGTCACAACATCCACGCCGAGCGCCAACCCTATGCCCATTGGCGCAAGAGCTTCGGCCCCAGTTGGCTGTGGTGGAGCGGCTTCCAGGTCCACCTGCTGCAAGGGGTGACCGTCTGGCTGTGGTGCGCGCCCTTCGCCTTCATCCTGACAGCGCCGACGCCGCGTCCGACCGCGCTGCTGGTCCTGGGCGTCGTCGTCTGGCTGGCCGGCTTCCTGTTGCAGAGCACGGCGGATCGCCAGCTGGCGGCCTTCAAGCGCGCGCCCGCCAACCGCGGCGGCCTGCTGGACACCGGTGCTTGGGCCTTCGTGCGCCACCCCAACTATCTGGGCGAGAGCGTCATGTGGGCGGGCTGGTTCGTGCTGGCCCTGGCCCATCCGTGGGGCTGGGTCACGATCTTCGCCCCCCTCTATACCGGCTGGTTCATGGGCTACGCCTCCGCCGCGCCGTTCAAGGAGCAGCACATGGCCCGCACCCGGCCCGAGGCCTGGGCCGCCTACTGCGCCCGCACCCCCCGCTTCCTGCCCTGGCCGCGACCCAAGAGCGCCGTCAAAGCCGCCCCCAAGACCGAAGGCGCAGACGCATGAGCGCGCTTCAGGATCGGGTCGTCATCGTCACCGGCGCCGGACGGGGTCTAGGCCGGGCTTACGCCCTGGACCTGGCCCGGCGCGGAGCCGCCGTGGTGGTCAACACCCGCCCCCGCCCGGCCGACGCGCCCGGCTCGGCCGAAGCCGTCGTGGCCGAGATTCTCGCCCAGGGCGGTCGCGCCGTCGCCGCACCGCTCGCCGTCGAGGAGGCCGATTCCGGCGAGCGGCTGCTGGCCGCCGCTCTGGACGCCTTCGGTCGCGTCGACGGCCTGCTGAACAATGCGGGCGCGCCCGAGGCCAAGACCCTGCACAAGCAGACCACCGACGCCTTCCGTCAGGTGTTCGAGGTCAACTTCTTCGGCGCCCTGACCCCCACCCTGCCCGTCTATCGCCATCTGCGCGCCCAGGGCTCGGGCCGCATCCTGATGTCGACCTCGGCGGCGGGGCTGCACGGCGTCCACGGCATGGCCGCCTATTCCTCGTCCAAGGCCGCGCTGATCGGCCTGATGCGGGTCATCGCCATGGAAGGCGCGTCGCACGGCGTGGCCTGCAACGCCATCGCCCCCTACGCCGCCACCGGCATGACCGCCGAATATCTGGACGCCGACAGCGCCGCCCGCATGGCGCCGGAACGGGTCGCCCCGGTCGCCAGCTGGCTGATGGCGCCGGACTGTCCCTTGAACGGCGAGACCCTGGTGGCGGGGGCCGGGCGCGTGCGGCCCGCCGCGCGAATCGAGGGGCCCGGCCTGGCCTTCGCCGCCGATTTCGCCCCCGACGACCTGACCGCCCACGCCGCCGCCCTGATGGATCTGCACGGCTGGCAGACCTTCACCGACGGCAATGCCGCCTTTGATCAGTTGATGGCCGAGCCGCTGTCGCCGACGCCGTCAAAGTAACTTGCGTTAAGCGACTTAACCGCTCATGGTCGCTCAGACAAGGATGAGCGAGGCGCGATCTCGCTCACGAACAGGGAAGGAACAGCCGTCATGGCCGACGACGCCCGCCGGATCGAAACCGGACCGCTCAGCCCGTTGAACACGCTGAACCCCTATCTCCAGGGGGCCTATGAGCCCGTGGCGAAGGAGACGACCGCGCTGAATCTGGAGGTGATCGGCGAGATCCCGAAAGACCTCTACGGCTGCTTCTATCGCAACGGCCCGAACCCGGCCCAGGCGCCCGAGGGGATGCACCACTGGTTCGACGGCGACGGCATGCTGCACGCCGTCTATTTCGAGAACGGCAAGGCGGAATACCGCAATCGCTACGTCCGCTCGGCGGACCACGTGGCGGACCTGAACGGCGGCTGTGGCGCGGGCGGGGTCATGCTGCCCTCGACGCGGGCCAATCCCGCCTCGACGCGCGGCGACAAGGTTTACAAGGACACGGCCAATACCGACGTGGTCCTGCACAACGGCTCGCTGATGGCCCTGTGGTACATCTCGGGCCATCCGGTCCGGGTGGATGCGCGCACGCTGGAAACGGTCGGCATCGAGACCTTCGGCGGCAAGCTGCCCCGCCATGTCTCGGCCCACTCCAAGGTCGATCCGCGCACCGGCGAGTTCGTCTTCTTCGACTATTCGCTTTACGAGCCGTGGATGACCTACGGCACGGTCAGCGCCGATAATGAGCTGACCCATTTCGAGCGCGTCGAGCTGCCGGGGCCGCGCCTGCCGCACGACATGGGCCTGACCGAGAACTACGTCATCCTGCACGACCTGCCGGTGGTCTTCACCGACGCCGGCCTGCGCAAGAGCCAGTGGAACATCCACTTCGCCGACCAGCCCGCCCGCTTCGGCGTGGCGCCGCGCCGGGGCCGTGGAGACCAGATCCGCTGGTTCGAGACGGACAGCTGCTACATCTACCACGTCGTCAACAGCTGGGAGGACGGCGACGAGGTCGTCATGACCGCCTGCATGATGACGCCCAACGGTTATCCGCCGAACCCGGCCTACGGCCCCTATGCGGCCATGGTGAACGTGCTGGCGCTGAACGCCGTGCCCGTCGAATGGCGGATGAACATGCGCACCGGCGAGGTGAAGAAGCGTCAGCTGGACGACCGCATCGGCGAGTTCCCGGTCGTCAACCTCGACTATTCCGCCCAGCCGACCCAGTGGTCCTATCACGTGGCCATGTCGAAGACGGAGCTTCAGCGCTTCAAGGGTTTGATCAAGTACGACCTGACCACGGGCGCCGCGCGGACCTATGATTACGAGCCGCAGATGTTCGGCTCCGAACCCGCCTTCGCCCCGCGCATCGACGCGCGGGCGGAGGACGACGGCTACGTCATCGCCTTCGTCACCGACGAAAACACGGGCCGGTCCGAGGTCCAGGTGATCGACGCCCAGAACTTCGAGGCTGGGCCGGTGGCGCGCGTCCTGCTGCCCGCACGGGTGCCCGCCGGCTTCCACGGCACCTGGGCGCGCGGCGACCAGATGGCGAAGGGTTGATCCGTTGAGCGCCTATATTCACGACGCCCTCCGCACCCCGCGCGGCAAGGCCCGCCCCGACGGCGGACTGGCCGCGCTGAAACCGCACGAACTGGTCACGGCCCTGATCGACGCCATGGAGGCGCGCGGTCACACGCCCCGCGCCGCCCAGGCCCTGATCCTGGGCTGCGTCGGCCAGATCGGCGCCCAGGGAGCCAATGTCGCCCTGGTCAGCAAGATGCACGCGGGGCTGGACGACGCCGCCTTCGCCTTCGCCCTCAACAACTACTGCGTCTCGGGCCTGACCGCCGTGGGTCAGGCGGCGGCTCTGGTCCAGACCGGCGCCGTGGGCTCGGCCCTGGCCGGCGGGGTCGAGATGATGTCGCGCGTCCCCTTCATGGGCGACAAGGCCGACTATTATGAGGACGCCAGCTTCCCGCCGCGCACCCGCTACCTCCCCGTCGCCGTCGCCGCCGACCGTCTGGCCGAGGACTTCGGCGTCACGCGCGTCGAGATGGACGCCGCCGCCCTCACCTCGCAGCAGCGCACCGCCTTCGCCGAGGGCACGCCCCTGACCGCCTCGCGCATTCCCCTGAACGGCCTGTCGCACGAGGAAGCCGCGCGCCCGAAGACCAGCAGCGAGAGCCTGGCGTCGCTGCCGCCCGCCTTCGCCGCCCTGGCCGCGCCCTACGCCGAGGCGCTGGAGGGACGGGTGATCGACCACCGCCACACCGTGTCGCACGCCCCGCCGATGAGCGACGGCGCCGGACTGGCCCTGATTTCCAGCCAGGCCGATGGCGCCCGCGCCCGCATCCTCGCCTGGGTCGAGGCCGGCGGCGATCCCGCCGCCTCCCTGACCGCCGGCTTCACGGCCATGGATCGGGTGCTGGATCAGGCCGGGCTGACCCTGGCCGAGATGGACCGGATCGAGTTCATGGAGGCCTTCGCCGTCACCATCGCCAAGTTCACGCGGGAACACCCGACGCTGAGCGACAAGGTCAATGTCGGCGGCGGCCACCTGGCCAAGGGGCACCCGATGGGCGCCACCGGCGCCATCCTGCTGTCGTCCCTGCTCGATGCGCTGGACGCCTGCGAAGGCCGCTACGGGCTGGTCGTGGCAGCGGGCGCGCAAGGCGTCGGCTCGGCCATGATCATCGAGCGGATGGGCCGAGCATGAACGCGCCCTTCCCGCCTGCCGAGGCGCGTCGCGCCCTGATCGAACGCCACGCCGCACTGATAGAGGCGGCGATCAAGGCCGTATCCGCCCGCGCCGCCTGGTCGCCGTTCAAGGACTCGCCGTCGACCAAGATCCACGGCCCGGACAAGCCCGTCGCGGGCAAGGCCGCTTTCGAGGCCCAGCTCAATAGTCCGTTCGACCTGGATCTGCCAGGCGTGATCGACCGCGTCGGCGCCGAGGTCTCGCCCTTCACCGGCGAGGCGCTGGGGATCACCTATCCGCGCTGCGATCCCGAGGCCCTGATCGCGGCCGCCCACGCCGCCTGGCCCGACTGGCGCGCCGCCGATCCGGAACTGCGCCTGGCCCTGTGCGCCGAGATGGCGATACGTCTCTACGACGCGAACTTCGAAATGGCCCAGGCCGTCATGCACGTCGCGGGTCAGAGCTATACGCAAGCCTTCAGCGGCTCCGGCCCCAACGCCCTGGACCGGGGTATCGAAGCTCTGGCCTACGCCGCCAAGGCCATGCGCGACGTGACCTGCAGCGCCCGTTACGAACGCGACTTCGCCGGTGAAGCGGTCAGCCTAGACAAGACCTATGTCCTGGTCCCGCGCGGGATCGGCCTGGTCATTTGCTGCGCCAGCTTCCCGACCTGGAACGCCTATCCGGCCCTGTTCGCCAGTCTGGCGACCGGCAATCCGGTCATCCTCAAGCCCCACCCCATCGCCGTCCTGCCCATGGCCATCGTGGCGCGCGAGTGCCGCCGGGTGCTGGCCGACTTCGGCTTTGATCCCAACCTGATCACCCTGGCCGTCGACACCCTGGCCGAGCCGGTGGCCCAGGTTCTGGTCGATCATCCCGCAGTCCAGATCGTCGACTTCACCGGCAGCCCCCGCTACGGCGGCCATCTGGAACGGACGGTGACGGGCAAGCTGCTGTTCACCGAGACGGCGGGCGTCAACACCGTGGTGGTCGAATCCGTCGCGGATCTGGACGCCGCCGCCCGCGCCCTGGCCCGCGCCGCCAGCCTGTTCTCGGCCCAGATGTGCACCAGTCCGCAGGTGGTCTATGTCGCCCCCGCTCTCGCCGAGGTCTTCGCCGCCGCCCTGGTCGCCCAGATCGACGCCATCGCCGAAGACCCGGCCCTGGCCGCCGGCATCATGGGCGCCGTCCAGGGCGAGGTCAGCCTCAAAGCCGTGACCGACGTGCGCGGGGCCGTCGAGCGGCGTCCGGGCGTCCGCGTCCTGCGCGAGGCCGCGCCCTACGCCCACCCGCAATTCCCCCAGGCGCGCACCCTGACGCCCCTGGTGCTGGGCGTCGATGGGTCCGCGCCCGACCTCTACGCCGAGGAGCATTTCGGCCCGGTCCTGTTCGTGGTGACGATGGAGGCCGACGCCGCCGTGGCCGAGGCGACCCGTCTGGCCCGCACCAAGGGCTCGATCTCGTCCTATCTCTATTCGACGGATGAGGCCTTCATCGACCGCTCGACGCCGCTCTATGAGCAGGCCGGGGCCAATCTGACGATCAACCTGACCGGGGCGATGTGGATCAACTTCGCCGCCGCCTACAGTGACTATCACGTCAGCGGACTGAACCCTGCGGGTAACGCCTGTCTGGCCGATCTGGCCTTCGTCGCCGCGCGATTCCGTATCGTCCAGCGTCGTCGTCCGACAGCATGACGGCGCCGATCTTCATCGCCGGCGTGTCGATGACCGCCTTGGGCAAGCGCCCCGCCGACACGGTGAAGAGCCTGACCGCCGAGGCCGTGCGCGACGCCCTGGCCGACGCGGGCGCGCAGGTCGGCGACATCGAGGCCGCCTTGTTCTCCAACACCCGCCAGCCCATGCTGGAGGGCCAGAACACGGTGCGGGGCCAGATCGCCCTGCGCCCGCTGGGCCTGACCGGCATCCCCGTGGTCAATGTCGAGAACGCCTGCGCCTCAGGCTCGACCGCCCTGCATCAGGCGATCCAGTGGCTGCGCGCGGGTGCGGGCGATATCGCCCTGATCGTCGGGGCCGAGAAGATGGTCTGGCCCGACCGGCCCGAGCGCGTCGCCGCCGCCTTCATGGGCGGGACCGACATCCACGACCGCGAGGGCGTGCTGGCCTATATCGCCGCCATGGGCGGTGAAGCGCCGGGTGAAGGCCGCAGCCTGTTCATGGATCTCTACGCCGCCCAGGCTCGCGCTCACATGGCCCGCTTCGGCACCACGCAGGAAGACTTCGCCCGCCTCGCCGCCAAGAACCACACGGCTGCCGCCCTTAACCCCAAGTCGCAATACCGCACGCCGATGACGGTCGAACAGGTCCTGGCCGACAAGCCCATCGTCTTCCCCTTCACCCGCGCCATGTGCGCCCCCGTCAGCGACGGCGCGGCGGCCATGGTGGTCTGTTCGGCCAAGGGGCTGGAGCGGCTGGGCGCCGCCGCCCGCGCCGTGCGGGTGCGCGGCTGCACCCTGGTCAGCGCCACCGACCGCGCGCCCGACGACTACGCCAACCATATCGGCCGCCGCGCCGCCTGCGCCGCCTATGAGCAAGCCGGTCTGGGGCCAGAGGCCGTGGACCTGGTCGAGGTTCACGACGCCACCAGCTATGCCGAACTGCAACAGATCGAGAACCTGGGTTTGGCCGTCCCCGGCGAGGTGGGCGCGCGGCTGAGGGCGGGCGATTTCGCCCTGGGCGGCCGCACCCCGGTCAATCCATCCGGCGGTCTGGTGGCCAAGGGACACCCGGTCGGCGCCACCGGCATCGGCCAGCTGTATGAACTGATCCAGCACCTGCGCGGCGAGGCCGGCGACCGTCAGGTCGAGGGCGCGCGCATCGCAGCGGCCGAGAACGGCGGCGGTTTCCTCGGCGTCGAGGAGGCGGCGACCGTCGTCACCATTCTGGAGCGCGCGGCGGCATGATCCGGCACCCGATCCGCGCCCTCTACGACAACCTGCCCGCCAAGCGCGACCGGCCCGCCCTGTTCGACGGCGACCGCGTCCTCAGCCACGGCCAGTTGGTCGCCCAGGTCGAGGCCGCCGCCGCCGACCTGATCGCGCGCGATGTCAGACCCGGCGAGCGCGTCGGCCTGTGCGCCGCCAACAGCGCCGACCATGTCGTCGCCTATCTGGCCATCCTGCGCGCCGGGGCGGTCTGGACGCCGCTGAACCCGCGCAACGGTCCGCGCCTGAACAGCCTGTTCCAGCAGCGAGCCAGTCTGAGCCTGACCCTGCACGACGTCGAATCCGCTGCGGCCATGGGCGAGACGGCCCGTCGGCTGGCGCTCGACGACTGGCGCCCGGCCCGGGTCGATGCGGCGACCCTGCCCCCGATTTCCGACGATCCCGAACGCCCCTTCGCCCTGAAGTTCACCGGCGGCTCGACCGGCGTGCCCAAGGGGGTGCTGCAAAGCGTGCGCAGCGGGGCGGCGGCGCTGCGCTCGCTACAGAGCTTCTACGGCTTCAGTCCCGACGATGTGAACCTGGCCGTCGCGCCGCTGACGCACGGGGCCTCGCACTACATCCTGACGGTGCTGGCGGCGGGCGGGGCCCATGTCCTGCTGGACAAGCCCGAGCGCGAGGCCATCCTGCGCGAGCTGAAGAGCCGGACCACCACCGTCTTCATGCCGCCGACCCTGATCTATCTGCTGATGGAGGAAGGCCGCTTCGGCCCCGGCGACTTCGCCCGCCTGCGTCACCTGACCTATTCCGCCGCCCCCATGCCGCCCGCGCGCATCGCCGAGGCCGTGGCCCGGTTCGGCCCGGTGCTCTCGACCCTCTACGGCCAGACCGAAGCCCCCATGACCATCGCCGGCCTGTCGCCCGCCGAGATGGCCCGGCCCGACCTGCGAACCTCGGTCGGGCGACTTTTCCCTGACACGCCGGTCGCTCTGCTGGGCGCCGACGGCGAGGTCCGAACGGGCGAGGCCGAGGGCGAGATCCTGGTGCGCGGCGACCTGGCCGCCACCCTCTATCTGGACGACCCGGAGCAGACCGAAGCCGCCCGCCACGAGGGCTGGCTGAAGACCGGCGACATCGGACGGCTGGACGCCGACGGCTATCTCTTCCTGTTGGGCCGCTCGAAAGAGCTGATCATCAGCGGCGGCTACAACATCTATCCCGGCGAGGTCGAGGCGGCGCTGAACGCCCACCCCGCCGTGCGCGAGGCCTGCGCCTTCGGCGTGACCGACCCTGTCTGGGGCGAGCGGCTGGAGGCCGTCGCGGCCCTGGACGACCCTTCGGTGACGCCCGAGGCCCTGACCGCCTTCGTGCGCGAGGCCGTCGGCCCGGTGCGCACCCCCAAGACCCTTCACGTCGTCGCCGCCCTGCCCCGCAATCCGGTGGGCAAGGTGGTGCGCGGCGAGGTGAAGTCACTGATCTATCCGGCGCCTCAATGACCGGAAGACGTAAAAGAGAACCAGGGAGAAGACCGACATGATCGTCGTGCCGGAGGAGCGCATCCGCGATTTCAAGGCCAGGGGCTGGTGGGGCGAGGAGACGCTGGACGATCTGTTCCGCCGCCACGTCGCCACCATGCCCGACGCCGAATCCGTCGTCGATCCCATCAACCGCGAGGCCATCATGGGCGGCGCCCCGGCCCGCCTGACCTGGGCCGAGGTCGAGGACAGGGTGGCGCGCTATGTCGCTGTCCTGCACGCAACCGGGGTCGGCTGTGACGACGTGGTGGCGGTGCAACTGCCCAACGTCATCGAACTGGGCCTGGTCTATCTGGCCTGCATCCGCCTGGGCGCCATCGTCACTCCCGCTCCGGTCCAGTACCGCGAGCACGAACTGGCCTATATCCTCCGCAAGACCGACGCCAAGGCCGTCGTCACCGCCGCCCGCATCGGCAAGCACGAACACGCCGAGATGATGCTGGCGGTCCAGACGGGAGCCGCCGCTCTGAACACCGTCCTGGTCGTCGGCGGCGATGCGCCTGACGGAACCATCGACCTCGACGCCCGCGCCTCCGCGCTGGATGCAACCGAGATCGAGGCCGGTCGCGCCGCCGCCCGCGCGGCGAACATCTGCGCCGACGACATCGTAACCATCTGCTGGACCTCGGGCACCGAGGCCGAGCCCAAGGGCGTGCCGCGCAGCCACAACGAATGGATCATCATGGGCGCCGGCGTCACCGACGCCGCCGACCTGAAGCCCGGCGCGGTCCTACTGAACCCCTTCCCCATGGTGAACATGGCGGGCATCTCCACCAGCTTCGTCTCTTGGCTGCTGCTGGGCGGGGTGCTGGTCCAGCATCAGCCGTTCGACCTGCAGATCTTCCTGCAACAGGTCCGCGACGAGAAGATCGACTACACCGTCGCCCCGCCCGCCATCCTGAACCTGCTGCTTCAGAACGAGGCCCTGCTGGAGGGCGTGGACTTCGGTCGGCTGCGCGCCATCGGCTCGGGCTCGGCGCCCCTGTCGGAATGGATGGTCCGCACCTTCCACGAGAAATACGGCGTCCAGATCGTCAACTATTTCGGCTCCAACGAAGGCGCCTCCTTCCCCAGCGCCCAGAAGGACGTGCCCGACGCCGCCGAACGCGCTGTCCTGTTCCCGCGTCTGGGCGACGGCTTTGAATGGAAGGCCCTGCTGCACGACCGCATCTTCACCCGCCTGGTCGATCCCGAGACGGAGCAGGAGATCAGCGAGCCGGGCCTTCCCGGCGAGCTGCGGGTCAAGGGCGCGACGGTCTTTTCCGGCTATTGGCGCGCGCCCGAGATCAACGCCCGCGCCTTTGACGGCGACGGCTGGTTCCGCACCGGCGACCTGTTCGAACTGGCCGGCGACCGGCTGCAATTCTATCGTTTCGTTGGGCGTCTGAAGGACGTCATCATCCGCGGCGGGATGAACATCTCGTCCGAGGAGATCGAGGGCCATCTGATCGGCCACCCGGCCGTGGCCGACGCCGCCGTGGTCGGCGCTCCCGACCCGAACCTGGGCGAACGCCTGTGCGCCTTCGTCGTCTTCAAGCCCGGCCAGAGCGCCGACCTGGGCGACATCAACCGCTTCCTGACCGGCGACAAGCACGTGGCCGTCTACAAGCAGATCGAGCGGCTGGAGGTCATCGCCGTCCTGCCGCGCAACCCCGTCGGCAAGGTGCTGAAGCGCGAACTGCGCCAGTCCCTGGGCGACCAATCCGGACACCTGAAATCCGCATGACCACCGCCTTCCCCCACCCGATGCGCCTGCCCGTGATCGCGGCGCCTATGTTCCTGGTCAGCGGCCCGGAACTGGTCATCGCCGCCTGCAAGGCCGGGATCGGCGGCGCCTTTCCCACGCCCAACTGCCGCACGGTCGCCGACCTCGACGCCTGGATGGGCCAGATCACCGACGCCCTGTCGCCCGGCGACGGTCCCTGGGTCGCCAACCTGATCACCCATTCGACCAACGCCCGTCTGGCCGAGGATCTGGCCCTGGTGGCCCAGTACAAGCCGCCCATCGTCATCACCGCCCTGGGCTCGCCCAAGCCGGTCATGGAGACGGTCAAGGCCTATGGCGGCCTGGTCTTCGCCGACGTGGTCAACATGGCCCTGGCGAAAAAGGCGGCGGACGCGGGCGTGGACGGCCTGGCCTGCATCAGCGCCGGCGCCGGCGGCCACACCGGCCACCTGTCGCCCTTCGCTTTTGTCTCGGCGGTGCGCGAGTTCTTCGACGGCTGGCTGACCATCGGCGGCGGCATCGCCGACGGCGCGGGCGTGGCGGGCGCGATCGCCGCCGGGGCCGACATGGTCTATATGGGCACGCGCTTCCTGGCCGCCGCCGAGAGCCGGGCGCAGGACCCCTACAAGCAGATGATCGTGGACTGCGGGCCGGATGACCTGATCGTCTCCTCGGCCATCACGGGCACGCCCGCATCGTGGTTGAAGCCCAGTCTGCGCGCGGCGGGCATGGACCCGGACGCGCTGGGCGGCCCGATCACCCGCGACTATTCCGGCGACGCCGCGCACAAGCGCTGGCGCGACATCTGGGCCGCCGGTCAGGGCCTGCAAAAGATCGGCGCCGTCGAGCCGACCGCCGTCGTGGTGGATCGGCTGGAGGCTGAATACCGCGCCGCCGCCGCCCGCTTCGCCGGCCTGACCGCGCCCCGGAGCGCCGCCGCATGACCGCGTCGCCCCAGATGATGCAGCCGCCCGCCTTCGCCCTCGACCCGGCGCAGAGCGGGCTGGAACTGGCGCGCCGCTGGATCGAGACGGTCTGGCCGGGCGGTTTCGTCAACCGCCTGGCCGCCCGTCCGGTCGAGGCGGCTGAGGGCTTCATGCGGGTCGAGTGCGACATCGACCCCGGCCATTCCAACTTCGTCGGTCTGGTCCATGGCGGGGTGACGGCGGCCCTGGTCGACATCGTCGGCGGCGGGGCGGCCATGACCCTGCTGAAACCGGGCGAGTTCCTGCTGTCCACGGACCTGTCGATGCGCTTCCTCAACGCCGCCCCCATCGGCTGCGGACGGCTGATCGCCGAGGGCCGCGCGGTTTATGCCGACCCGCGCAAGGTTGTGGCCGAGGTCACGGTCTCGACGCCCGAGGGCCTGACCATCTCCCACGGCTCCGCCGCCATCGCCATCCGCGTCCGGCGTCAGGACGGCTGAGCCGCCCCGAGGCCTGAGGCCTTAGTCGCGACCGATCACCAGGCTTACGGTCGTGGTGGTCGAGCCGCCGATGTTCAGGGTCTGGACGTTACGCGCCCCCTCGACCTGACCGCCGCCCGCCGCCCCCGTCGTCTGGCGGAAGGCGTCCAGCGCCATCCGCACCCCGGTCGCTCCGACCGGATGGCCGCAGCCGATCAGACCGCCCGACGGATTGATCGGCAGGCGTCCGCCGATCTCGATGTCCCCCGCCTCAATGGCCTTCCAGCTCTCGCCGGGCGCGGTCAGGCCCAGATGGTCGATGGCCATGTATTCGGTCATGGCGAAGCAGTCGTGCGTCTCCACGGCGTCGATAGCCTCCAACGACAGCCCCGCCCGCGCCCGCGCCTCATCGATGGCGCGTTTGACCTGCGGGAAGACGTAAGGCACCCCGGCGCTGGCCTCGACCTTGCGCTGATAGCTGATCGGGCCCGACCGATGGCCCCAGCCCTTGATGCGCGGCAGGCTTTCCAGCGGCACGCCGCGCCGCCGGGCGTAGTCCGCCGCCCGCTCGGCCGAGGCCAGGACCACCATGGCCGCCCCGTCCGTCACCTGGCCGCAGTCGCTCTTACGCACCCGGCCCTCGATGACCGGATTAGCCTCGTCATCGGCCGCGAAGCTGGCGTCGTTGAAGACATAGTCGCGCGTCTGGGCGTTGGGGTTCAGCCTGGCGTTGGCGAAGTTGATCTGGGAGATGCGACGCAGGTGCGCCTCGTCGATGCCGTAGCGACGGTCATATTCGTCGGTCAGTTCCGAGAAGGCGCGCGGCCAGACGTAGCGTGCGCCCTGATACTCATGCCCGACCCAGGCGGCGGCCCCCAGATAGGCCGCGCCCGTCTCGCCCGGCACGTTGCGCATCATCTCCAGCCCAAGGACCGCGGCGGTTCCATAGCGCCCGGACTCGAGGTCCGCCATCGCCGCCAGCAGGGCGATGCTGCCCGAGGCGCAGGCCGCTTCGTGCCGCGAGGTCGGCAGGCCGTCGAAGGCCGGCTCGGCCATGGCGAAGAAGCCGCCCAACTGCCCCTGTCCCGAGAACAGGTCGCCGACGAAGTTGCCGACATGGCCGACCTCGATCTCGCCCGGCGCCATGCCTACGGCGTCGAGGCCGCCGTGCAGGGCCTCGGCGAAACCATCGCCGATCTCCAGCCCCTCGCGCGCCCAGTTGCGTTTGAAGTCGGACTGCCAGCCGCCCAGAATATAGACCATCGGATATTCTCTCTGTTTCAGGCGACGACCACGCCCGGCCCCGGCGGCTCGGCGTAGAGGGCGTCGACCTGGGCCTTGCGGTTGTCGATGACGGCGCGGCGGTTGATGGTGGCCTTGTCAGACACCTCGTGGGCGTTCGGATCGGGCGGCGTGGTCAGGAAGGCCAGCCGGGCGATGCGGCCGCTGGCGCCGTGGGCCGAGGCGTTGTGCGCAGCCAGTCGTTCCTTCGCCGCCTGCGCCAGAGCGCCCGAGGTCAGGGCCTCGACGACCTCCATGTCCAGCGCCGCCTTGATCCCGGCGGGCGAGGGCCAGGCCAGAACGCCCAACCAGGGACGGTTGTCGTCGCACAGCACCACCTCGGCGGCCAAAGGCGCCAGGGCCTGCAAGGCGGCTTCGCGCATCTGCGCCCCGAACACCCAGGAGCCGGTCGACAGCTTGAACTGGTCCGCCAGCCGCCCGGCGAAGAAGACGCCCTGAGCCGGATCGTCCCGGTCGGCCAGGGTCGCCAGATCGCCCATGCGGTAATAGCCGTCGGCGTCGAACGCCTCGGCCGTCCGCGCCGCGTCGTCGTGATAGCCAGACATGACGTTGGGGCCGCGCACCCGCACCTCGAACTTGTCGTCGTTGTGCGGGACCAGCTTCACCTCCACGCCCGGCACCGGCAGACCCAGCCCCAGCCGGTCGGTGTACTGATGCACCACCATGAAGCCCGCCGTGGTTTCGGTCGCGCCATAGGCCGAGGTCAGCATGATGCGATGGCCGGTTTCCTGCACGGCCATGGCCTGTATCCGGTCGCTGACCGACTGGCTCAGGGCCGCGCCGCCGAAGACCATGACCCGCAGGTCCGAAAAGAAGGTCCGGCGCAGCTCGGCGTCCGCCTCCAGCGCGTCGGCCAGCATGGCGTAGCCGGTGGGGACGTTGACGTAGTAGCGCACCGGCAACTCGCGCAGGTTGCGGATCGACTCCTCGAACAGCCCCGGCATGGGCTTGCCGTCGTCGATGTAGAAGGCGCCGCCCGCCAGCAGGACCGCGCGCAGCACCGCCGCCCCCGCCACATGGTTCCACGGCATCCAGCCCAGCATCTGCCCCGACCAGGCATAGCCCTCGCCGATCACCTGGGCGGCCTGGGCGGTGTTGGCGGCGACCGACTTCAGGCTCAAAGGCACGACCTTGGGCAGGCCGGTCGAGCCCGAGGTCATCATGAACTGGGCGACCTGCTCAGGGTGCAACCCCTCGATACTCGCGGCGACATCCGGGCCAGGCCGTGTCGCCATGACCTCGGCCAGGGGCAGGCTGGGACGGGTCAAGGCCTCGGGCGTCGCCGTGATGACGATGGCGTCGCCCAGGTCCAGGGCGTCGATCGCGCCCGCGACCATGCGCGCGTCCTCCACCAGCAGGATCGACGGCTTCAGACTGCGGATGACATGGTTCAATCGCCCCAGATCGCCGCCCAGAAGGGCGTAGTGGGCGCTGACCGGCGCGGTCGGCACGCCTGCCGCCATGGCGCCGAACAGGAAGGCGGCCATGGCCGGACTGTTGGCGCCCATCAGCATCAGCGGCCCGCCCGTATGCTGCGGATGATCCAGCAGCCACTGGGTCACGGCGTCCATGCGGTGCTTTAGACCGGCGTAGTCCAGCGTGGACCAGGCCCCGCCCTGGGCCGGATCGCGCCGCGCCAGGGCCGTCTCCCCCCCCCGGCGCGCCGCCACCCCGGCAAAGGCGCGCGGCAGGTTCCAGTCATGCTCGGCCAGAGCCACGCGCGAGCGCATCACCATCGCCCCGTCCGCCTCGCGCCGCACGTCCAGATCGAGGGGCATCAGCCCGGCGTCGCGGAAGCCTGCGGTTCGCCACTGCTCCGACATCTGATCCGATGCGTCCATGAAACCCTCCCGGTCGCCGCCTCAAGACGGTCTGCTAATAAAAGCAAGATGAGACGCAGAACGACGCGGGGTCAAGCCGCGTCGACGGCGTCCGTCTCGGCGGTCAGGAAGCGGCGGTCGGCCCAGCAGGCGTGGGTGCCGGAACTGATCTTGTGCGGCAGGGCGATGCGGCAGACAGGGCCGTCCTCGAACCGCTTGCAGTCGATCAGGATGCACTCCGAGCGGCCCGCGTTCTCGTCGATGATGAAGCTGACCAGATAGCCGTCGTCCTCGTCCGTCGCCCCGATGCGCGGCGCGAACGGCGCCTCGCTGGCGTAGCGCCCGTCGGGCAGGGTCACGGTCCAGGATTCGCCGGTCTTCAGATCGTGCTTGATGAAGCCGTTGAACAGGAACCAGCCCGGCTTGGTCGTGGTGCTGTAGGCATAGCGATAGGGCTGGCCGGCGTACTGCTGATTGATGGTGCCGAACTAGACCAGCCGGTCGTCCAGCCGCTCTTCCCTGGTCGTCCCGTCCACCAGGTTAAAGCGCCAGCGGTGCAGTTTCGGGCGGAAGCTGTTCTCGTCGACGAAGGCCATCATGTGGGCGTGCTCGGCGTAGATCTCGGGCAGATCGCCCAAGGGATCCGGCATCGGGTTTTCCTGAAAATAGCCGTCCATTACGATCTCGTCGCCCTCCTCATAGGCGTTGAGGAAGTGCAGCACATAGGTCGGCGCTGCCTCGAACCAGCGGATGTCCTTGGCCTCGCCATAGCGGGGAATGACGGCGAAGCGCGAAGGCATGTCGGGGCGATAGCGCACGGCGTGATATCCCGCCTTCAGCGCCTTCTCGTCCCAGAACAGCGGGAAGTCGTTCAGGATGGTGTAGTTCTCGCTGAAGATCATGTCGTGCGGCAGACGCGCGCCCGGCAAGGGAACGGGCGTGTAGTGGGTGCGCCGCCCGTCCGGGCCGACCACGCCGTAATACATATAGGGCGCGTGCTTGGAGTAGTTGAAGAACAGCAGCTCTCCCGTCCGCTCGTCCACCCGCGCATGGGCCGAGACCCCGTCCAGCGGCGCCCAGGGCGCAACGCCCTGATCCTCCAACGAGGTCGGGTCCAACTGATAGGCCTCGCCGCACTGATAGAAGGTCGCCAGCGCCTTGCCCGCATGGACCACCACGTCGGTGCTGGCCGAATCCTTGATGCCCCCATGGGCGCCGAATCCGGGGCGTTTCGACACCCCTGGCCCGTCCATCATCCCGCCCCACAGGCTCTCGCCCGCCTGCTGCTCCGCCTGGAAACAGCGGCCGCGCACGAAGCGGTTGCGATAATCGGCCTTGCCGTTGCGGAAGCTGATCTGATGCAGCATCCCGTCGCCGTCGAAGGGATGGTGACGGCCCAGGGGCGTGTGAATCTGGTTCTCGGTGTTGCGGATATAGACGCCGTCGATGTCCGCCGGGATCGCCCCCTCGATCACCTCCAGATCAACCGCGTTGACCTCCTCATGCTGAGGCGTCCACGGCCCGCTGAGGTAGGGGTGATTGCTGGGTTTCAGGGTCGCGACGATGGGCGACAACCGCTCGATCTGCATGGCTCATCTCCTGGCTCTGGACGAACCTTCGCCTTTTTGGTCTATTTACGCAAGTCATACATCGGCGCGGCTGAGCCGGGCGTGTGATCACCCGTTCGGCGAGGATTTCTCCATGTCCCAGACCATCACCTTCGAGGGGTCCAGCCCCGTGCGGGCGGGGCACGAGCTGCCGGTCAAGTGCCTGACGGCCTGGCTGCGCCAGCATGCGCCACAGGTTCGCGGCCCCCTCGACATTCGCCAGTTCAACGGCGGCCAGTCCAACCCGACCTATCGCCTGGACACACCCGGAAAATCCTACGTCCTGCGCCGCAAGCCGGGCGGTCCCGTCCTGAAAGGCGCTCATGCGGTCGAGCGCGAGCATCGCGTGATCTCGGCCCTGCACGCCGCCGGCTTCCCCGTCCCCGCCCCCTTGGCCCTGTGCGAGGACGAGGCCGTCATCGGCTCGACCTTCATGGTGATGGAGATGGTCGAGGGCCGCATCTTCTGGAGCCCCACTCTGCCCGATCTGACGCCGGATCAGCGGGCCGCGCATTTCGACGCCCTGAACGCCACCATCGCCCGCCTGCACAGCCTCGACATCCGAGCGCTCGGCCTGGAAGACTACGGCCGCCCCGGCGCCTTCTTCGCACGCCAGATCCAGCGCTGGTCGCGGCAGTATCAGGAAGACGACCTGGCGGGGCGCGATCCCAACATGGACCGGCTGGTCGCCTGGCTGCCCGAGAACATGCCCGAGGACGACGGCGCCGCATGCGTGGTTCACGGCGATTTCCGCGCCGACAACCTCATCTTCGCCCCCGACAGCGCCGAGGTGCGGGCCGTGCTGGACTGGGAGTTGTCGACCCTGGGCCACCCCATGGGCGACTTCACCTATCACCTGATGATGTACCGCCTGCCGCCATCCATGATCGGCGGCTTTGCCGGCGCCGACCTGAAGGCCCTCGGGATTCCCAGCGAAGCCGACTACCTGGCCGCCTATTGCGAGCGGGTCGGTCGCGCGCCGCCCTCACCGGACGAACTCCGCTTCTACATGGCGTTCAACATGTTCCGGCTGGCGGCCATCTTCCACGGCATCAAGGGGCGGATCGCGCGCGGCACCGCCGCCTCCGCCCATGCCCAGACCATGGCCGACAACCTGACCGCCCTCGCCGCCCTGGCGTGGGCCCAGACGGAGACGACATCATGAACCGCAACGACCTCGACCAAGGCCAGGCCATCGCCGCGCGCGTCGAACGCTTCGTGCGCGATGTCGTCATTCCCTATGAGAAGGACCCGCGCGCCACGTCGCACGGCCCGACCGACGATCTGGTCGTCGAACTGCGGACCCTGGCGCGCGCCGCTGGACTGATGACGCCGCACATCGGGGCCGACGGCTCGCACCTGTCGCAGCGCGCGACGGCCTTGGTGCTTCAGGCGTCGGGCCTGTCGCCGCTGGGCCCGGTCGCCCTCAACGTCATGGCCCCGGACGAGGGCAATATGTACCTGCTGGGCCAGGTCGCCAGCGAGGCTCAGAAGCGCCGCTTCCTCGATCCCCTGGTCAGCGGTCAGGCGCGCTCCGCCTTCTTCATGACCGAACCCGCCGAGGACGACGGCGCGGGCGCCGACCCCTCCATGCTGAAGACCACCGCCGTGCCGGACGGCGACGGCTGGCGCATCAACGGCCGCAAGGCCTTCATCACCGGCGCGGTCGGCGCCTCCGTCGGCATCGTCATGGCTCGCACGGACTCGGGCGACGGCAAGGTCGCCGCCACCATGTTCCTGGTCGACCTGCCCGACCCCGCCGTGCGGGTCGAGCGGGTGATGGAGACGATCGATTCATCCATGCCCGGCGGCCACTCGATCATCGCCCTCGAAGACCTGCGCGTGCCCGGCGACCAGATCCTCGGCGCCCCGCATCAGGGCTTCAAATATGCTCAGGTCCGTCTCAGCCCGGCCCGTCTCAGCCACTGCATGCGCTGGCTCGGCGCCTGCCGCCGCGCGCACGAGATCGCCGCCGCCTACGCCGTCAAACGCCACGCCTTCGGCAAGCCGCTGATCGACCATGAGGGCGTCGGCTTCATGCTGGCCGACAACCTGATCGCGCTGAAGCAGGCCGAGCTGATGATCGACTGGTGCGCCGGCGTTCTGGACACCGGCGCCTTGGGCACGACCGAAAGCTCCATGACCAAGGTCGCGGTGTCCGAGGCCCTGTTCGCCGTGGCCGACCGCTGCGTCCAGATCATGGGCGGGACCGGCGTCTCGGGCGACACCGTGGTCGAGCAGATCTTCCGCGAGGTCCGCGCCTTCCGCATCTACGACGGCCCCAGCGAAGTCCACCGCTGGAGCCTGGCCAAGACCGTCAAGCGACGGGCTTCGGCCATAAAAGGCTCAGCAACCTAGAAAATCACCGCGACAAATCAACCGATCGACATGACCACCCGACCTTCGATTTGGCCGCGGTGCATGCGAGAGAAGATGTCGTTGATGTTGTCCAGCGGCTCGACCCTAGTGATCGATTTCACCTTGCCGTCGGCCGCAAAATCCAGCGCCTCCTGAAGGTCCAGTCGCGTCCCGACGATCGAGCCGCGCACGGTCGTCCCGTTCAGCACCATGTCAAAGATCGACAAGGGGAAGTCGCCGGGAGGCAGGCCGTTCAATGCCACAGTCGCCCCCCGCGCTGTCATGCCTAGCGCCTGTTCAAAAGCCTTGGGCGAAACGGCGGTGACCAGCACGCCTTGGGCGCCGCCGTCAGTCTGACGCTTGATGTCGGCGGCAGGATCGTTCGAGGTCTTGGCGTTGACCGTCACCGTCGCGCCGAGCCGCCGGGCCAGGTCCAGCTTGGCGTCATCGACATCGACCGCCGCCACGTTCAGCCCCATGGCCCTGGCGTACTGCACCGCCAGATGACCCAGGCCCCCGACGCCCGAGATCACCATCCAGTCGCCGGGCTTGGTGTCCGTGACCTTCAGGCCCTTATAGACCGTCACTCCGGCGCACAGGATCGGCGCGATCTCCTCGAAGCCGATGTTGTCAGGCAGATGGCCGACGAAGTTCGGATCGGCCACCACATATTCGGCGAAGCTGCCGTTGACCGAATAGCCGGTGTTCTGCTGCTCGTGGCACAGGGTCTCCCAGCCGCCGAGGCAGTGTTTGCAGTGGCCGCAGGCGGTGTAGAGCCAGGGCACGCCGACGCGGTCGCCTTCCTTGACGTGCTTGACCCCGGCGCCGACGCCCGAGACGAAGCCGACGCCTTCATGGCCCGGAATGAAGGGCGGGTTCGGCTTGACCGGCCAGTCGCCTTCAGCCGCGTGCAGATCGGTATGACAGACGCCGGTGGCCTCGATCTTCACCTGGATCATGCCGGGACCCGGCGTCGGGATCGGCGCATCCTCGATCACCAATGGTTTGCCGAACTCACGCACGACAGCGGCCTTCATGGTCCTGGCCATAATCACTACTCCTCGGTTGGATCGCGAAAGAGAAAAGGCGCGGACTGAACGGCCGCGCCTCCGAAAGGATCAGAAGAAGCCCAGCTTGTCGGGGCTGTAGCTGACCAGCAGGTTCTTGGTCTGCTGATAGTGGTCCAGCATCATCCGGTGGTTCTCGCGCCCGATGCCCGACTTCTTGTAGCCGCCAAAGGCCGCGTGCGCCGGGTACTGATGATAGCAGTTGGTCCAGACCCGCCCGGCCTGAATGGCCCGGCCGGCGCGGTAAGCCGTGTTCATGTCGCGCGACCACACCCCGGCGCCCAAGCCATACTCGGTGTCATTGGCGATGGCGATGGCTTCCTCCAAGGTCTTGAAGGTGGTCACGGCCAGGACCGGGCCGAAGATCTCTTCCTGGAAGACGCGCATGTCGTTGGTGCCCTTGAACACCGTCGGCTTGACGTAATAGCCGCCCGCCAGGTCGTCCTTCAGCACGGCCTGGTCGCCGCCGGTCAGAACCTCGGCGCCCTCATCCTTGCCGATCTGCAGGTAGGACAGGATCTTCTTCAACTGCTGATCCGAAGCCTGGGCGCCGACCTGGGTGGTCGGGTCCAGCGGGTCGCCCTGCTTTATGGCCTCGACGCGGGCGATCGCCTTCTCGATGAAGGCGTCATAGATGTCTTCGTGGATCAGGGCGCGGCTGGGGCAGGTGCAGACCTCGCCCTGATTGAGCGCGAACATGGCGAAGCCTTCCAGCGCCTTGTCGAGGAAGGCGTCGTCAGCGTCCATCACGTCCTTGAAGAAGATGTTCGGCGACTTGCCGCCCAGCTCCAGCGTCACCGGAATGATGTTCTGGGTGGCGTATTCCATGATCTTCTGACCCACGGCGGTCGACCCGGTGAAGGCGATCTTGGCGATGCGCGGATTGGTGGCCAGCGGCTCGCCGACCTCGATCCCCGTGCCCGAGACGATGTTGAGCACGCCAGCGGGCAGGATGTCCTGGATCAGTTCGGTCAGCAGCAGGATCGAAGCCGGGGTCTGCTCCGCCGGCTTCAGCACGATGCAGTTGCCGGCGGCCAGGGCGGGGGCGATCTTCCACGCCGCCATGAGGATAGGGAAGTTCCACGGAATGATCTGGCCGACCACGCCCAGCGGCTCGTGGAAATGATAGGCGACCGTGTCGTTGTCCAGCTCGGAGATGCCGCCTTCCTGGGCGCGGATGCAGCCAGCGAAATAGCGGAAGTGGTCGATGGCCAGCGGGATGTCGGCCGCGAGCGTCTCGCGCACCGGCTTGCCGTTGTCCCAAGTCTCGGCCTCGGCGATGACCTGCAGGTTCTGCTCCATGCGGTCGGCGATGCGGTTCAGGATCAGGGCGCGCTGGGCGACGCTGGTCTTGCCCCAGCCGTCCCTGGCCGCGTGGGCGGCGTCCAGCGCCAGTTCGACGTCGGCCGCGTCCGAGCGAGCGATCTCGCACAGGACGCGGCCGTTCACCGGGGAGGTGTTCTCGAAATAGCGACCGTTGACGGGTGGGACCCACTGGCCGCCGATGAAGTTGTCGTAGCGCGCCTTGTACTTGGGCGTCACGGCGCGGATGAATTCGGGCTTGGTCACGAAGGGCCTCCTGCTGGTTTCCTCGGGCGCCGATTGTCCGGCGTCGTTTGAGACCAGTTTGGTCGGCAGGAGGCGCTGCGCCAGACGGCGACGAAATGTTGCGCCGCAAACCTGTCGCAGGATTGCGACAGGTCAGTGCAGGTCGATCAGGCCCAGACGATGCAGCTTGCGGTGCAGGGTGGCGCGACTGACGCCCAGGGCGCGGGCTGCGGCCGAGACATTGCCGCCGCTGCGGGCCAAGGCGCGGCGCACGGCGCCCCGCTCGGCCTCCAGCAGGTCCGTCTCGACCCCGCCCGGCGTCAGCAGGTCCGAGGCTGGAAGTTGGGCCGCGATCCGCTCGTCGGTGATCGACAGGGACAGGCGCGCCGCCCGCGTGGCGCCGATCACCAGATCGTCGCGGTCGACGGCCAGAAGGGCGGCCGCATTGCGCTCGTTGGCCCCGCCCGCCAGCACGATGCGGGCATCGGCGAAGGCCTGACGGAAGGTCTGGGCCTCGATCGCTCGCGCCGCATCGGCCACGGCCGCCGATATCAGCCCCAGGATGGCCTCGGTCGCGTCAGCGCGACAGGAGGACACGTCCAGCGCTCCGGCCAGCCGCCCCATGTGGTCGTGAATGGGGTGGGTGACGCAGCTCAAGCCGGTGTTGCGGGCGTGGAAATGCTGTTCGCGGTGGATAGTCACGGCCCGGTGCTCGGCCAGGGCCGTGCCGATGCCGTTGGTCCCCTCGACCGCCTCGGACCAGACGGCGCCGGGCCACAGCCCCCAGCGGTGGAAGGTGTCGTCGTCGGCGACCGCCCCTCGTCGCTCGACCGGCACCCCCTCGGCATTGGTCAGCAGGACGCAGCACCCCACGCCGCCGACCGCCAGGAACAGGCGATCCAGCACCCCCTCGGCGGCGCGCGTCAGCGGCTCCATCGCCTGACGCGCCTCATGAAGCTGCTGCTCAGTGACGGTCTCGACCCGGCCGGGCGCGACGGGATCAAGGCCATAGAGGGTCATCGACCGCCGCCAGGACGCGGCCAGGGCCGAGCGCGCGCCTCCTCCTTTGTCCAGTGCCTGTCGGATCAGGTTACCGTGGTCACTGCGTAACCGATCGCCCATGGTAAAGCTCCAAGGGTATGTCCGAGTCTGAAAAGACGCCTCTCTTCGCTGAACGTCAACCTGCCCTGTTTCAAGCAGTCTCCCTCACAGCGTCACTCTGTGCGGCCAACCTTCCTCACGCTGTCTCCGGATGGCAAAGAGAGGCGCTGCGATTTCAGTTGCATTGAACACGACCAACGCCACAGGCCTCGTATGACGATGATCGCTACATCCCGCTCCATTGCGGCTGACCGTATCGTCGCGGCGGCGATGACGCTTGTCGCCGAGCTCGGCTTGAGCGGACTGACCATGCGCGATCTGGCGCAGTCAGTCGGCAAGAGCACCAGCGTCATTGTCAACCTGTTCGGATCCAAAGCGGGCCTGGTCGAGGCCATCGCGACATCGGCCTTTGAACAGGATGAGGCCTATCACGACGCCTTCTTTGCGAGCGTTAGCGGGCTGGCCCTGGGCCGGGACGCCCTGCTCGTCCTGACAGGGCGCTATCTGCGCGAGCGCGCCCAGTCGTCGGCGGGCTTCGTCCGCGTCTGGGAAGAACTACTGGTCAGCTCGGAGCCCGGCCCCTTCTTGCCGCCGCTTCTGGCGCGATGGGAAGCCATGCGGCGAGAGGCCTGGACAGCCTTTCTCACCAGGACGCCAGGCTTGGCGGCGTTTGGCGAGGTGGTTTCGACCTATCTGATCATGGAGCAGTTCTATGTCGGAGCCCTTGGCGGGCGGCTCGATTATGAGGCGATCGCCGCCGAGGGGCTGGGCGGCCTGATCGATCGCGCCTTCGGGCGTGGTGATGATCCAGCCTCGGCCACGGAAAGCTATATCGACCGATTGATGATCCCCCAGGCGCCTGCCGATGAGCTGGAACCTGATTGCATGAAGCTGCGGCTATTGGACGTCGCCGCGGACCAGATCCTGAGCGAAGGCTTGGCGGTCGTCACAAATCGCTCGGTCAGCACAGCGGTCGGGACCTCGACTTCGACCATCTCCTACCACTGGCCCGATATGCGACGTTTTCTGATCGACGCCATCTGGCACGCCGTGTTCCGGGAAATGCCGGGCTACCTAAACTATCGCCATCCCCTCGGTGCAGGATCACCCGATCTGTTCCGGTGGAGTGATTTGATGGCGCGTACGCTGACGGTCGATCCGGCAGAGGAACGCGGCTTCTATGTCAAATATGCTCGGCTCATCGCCCAGGTCTGTCTGGAGGCCCGCCGAGATCCCTCGTTCCAGGAACTCGCCATGATCCTGCGCGGGCCGGAAGGCGGCGGAACCTACGTCAACCGCGCCGAGCTTTGGCCCGCGCGCTTCGACCTGACGCGGCGCGCTGCGACCCGTTTCGCTCTTTGGATCAAGGGGGAAGCTCTGATGGCGGCCGTGACGGGCCAGGTCCCGGACGCGGCTCGGCTTAGGGACGCTGCCGCGACCTTGGTGGCGCAACAAGCCTGAGTCGAACGAACGTTTCGTTGCTTGCGTGCTCCATCGGCTGGGATGGCGACAGCAACACTTCAAATAAGCGTCACCAAAGCATCATGGCGACAGCTTACAGCGGAACCGTTGTCGAACAGGTGTTTTTTTTGAGGCTGCGAAACGGCGAGCTCGGACGTCCTCCCCGCTTCTGAGTCCGCTTTTCCGTCGTCCCGAAACGACGCCTGTTCGACACTTCCGTCCCATGACGGGAGCGCGGCCGCTTGCCGTGTCAGCCCCCCAAATTTCGGCCCGTGCGAGAGGGGTGCTCGTTCGCGCCGCCCGATGGATCGACACATGAATCGTCTTCTTCTCGGCGCCTCGAGCGCCGTCCTGGCGCTGGCGGCGGCCCTGCCTGCAGCGGCCCAGACCAGCCCTCAGACCAGCACCGAAACCCAGGCCACGGCGGTGCAAGATATCGTCGTCACCGCCCAGCGCCGCGCAGAGTCGGCGCAAAAAGTCGGTCTGGCCCTGACCGTCGTCTCCGGCGAGGATCTGGACAAGCGCAACATCCAGACGGTCAACGACCTGGAGAACACCGTCCCGAGCCTGGAAGTCGACAGCCAGCTGGGCGGCGGCCAGCCGCAGTTCCGCATCCGCGGCGTCGGGCTGACCGACTATGCGGCCAACAACACCTCGACCGTCGGCGTCTATGTGGACGAGGTCGCCTACCCCTACGGCGTCATGACCCAGGGCCTGCTGTTCGACATCGCCCGCATCGAGGTTCTGCGCGGCCCGCAAGGCACCCTCTATGGCCGAAACACCACCGGCGGCGCCGTCAGCGTCATCACCAGCGCGCCGACCGAGCAGCTGCAAGCCGGAATCACCGCCAGCTACGGCAGCTATGACGCCGCCAAGCTCGAAGGCTATCTGTCCGGCCCCCTGACCGAGACCCTCAGCGCCCGCCTGGCCGTGGCCGCCGAAACGGGCGGCGCCTGGCAGTACCATCGCGACACGGGCGAGGAACTGGGAGCCAAGGACACCAAGGCCGCCCGCCTGCGCCTGAATTGGCGTCCGACGGCCCAGACCGACGTCGATCTGAACCTGCACTACAGCAAGGACGATTCGGACGGCCGGGGTCTGCGCCTGGTCACTCAGTCGTTCACGTCCGGCGGCGGGCGCGTCTATCCCGTCGACAGCGCGCACCGCATCACCGGCTGGGGCATTTCCCCCTATTTCGCAAAGTTGATCGGCGTTTCCTCCAACGCCAAACCCTTCCGCGACAATGAAGGCAAGGGTGCCAGCCTGCGCCTGAACCATGACCTCGGGTGGGCGACCCTGACCGCGATCGGCAGCTATGAAGCGTTCGACCGCAACGAATTGAACGACTGGGACGCCACTGCGTCCAACGAGGCCGGCACCTACTTCTTCAACGACATCGAAACCGTGTCCCAGGAAGTGCGACTGGCCTCTCCGACGGGCGGTCGCCTGCAGTGGATGGCTGGCCTGTATCACGCCACTGAAGACGTGGACGGCGGCTTCTATTCGGACTTCTCGGAAGCCAAGAGCCTCGGCTTCTGGATGAGCACCACCTACAATCAGAAGGTCGAAACCACCGGCGTGTTCGGCAATATCGACTACCGGCTGACGGACCGCCTGACCCTTGTCGGCGGCCTGCGCTACGAAGACGAAACGCGCGAACTCAACGACTTCAAGACCGAGATTCTGGCGCCGACGCCGGCGCTGCGCGCCAACACTTCCAAGGCCCAGAGCATGGGCGAATGGACCGGCAAGATCGGTGCGGAGTACGCCTTCCACGACGACGTTCTGGGCTATGCCAACGTTTCCCGAGGCGTGAAGTCGGGTGGCTTCACCACCTACAACAGCGGCCTGCCGGAACAGCTTGATCCGTTCAAGTTCGAGGAACTGATCGCCTACGAGGCCGGACTGCGTTCCAGCTTCTTCGATCGCCGCCTGCAACTGAACGCGGCCGTCTACTACTACGACTACCGCGACCAACAGCTTCAGGGCGTGCTGTACACCCAGACTGGACGCGTGGGCCGCATGATCAACGTGCCCAAGTCGCATATCCAGGGCGCGGAGCTGGAGCTGCGCTGGCGTCCGCTGGACAGCCTGACCGTCACCCAGTCGATCGGCTACAAATACGGTGAGTATGACGAGTTCTACTTCGTCAACGCCACTGCCACCGAGGCGGCCAAGGACCCCGTGACAGGTCAGTACAACACCATCATCTACAGCGATCGCGCCGGCGAGCGCCTGCCCTTCCCTCGCTGGGACTACAAGGGTTCGGTCGCCTACAGCCGGCAGATCGGCGGCTGGGGCTTCGAAGCGGAAACCAACTACAGCTATCGCGACGAGAAGTTCAGCACCTCGTCCAACTCGATCATCGACGCCTTCTGGCTGGTGAACGCCAACCTGACGCTGAGCCCGCCGACCGCGGACTATTCGTTCGGCCTCTACGTCAACAACCTGACGAACGCCTACTCCGAAGAGTCGCGCAACCGCTTCATCTCGGCTGCGACCGGCTCGCCCAACGCGCCGCGCACCTGGGGCGTGCGGCTGAGCTATCGCTACTGAGACCCTGACCACGGGCTCCGGTTCTCGGACCGGAGCCCGGCATTTTCGCGAGACGCAGACATGTCGACGATCTGGAATAAGGCACGCTCAGTCGCTCTGGCGCTGACGCTGCTATTCTCCGCCTCCCCGGCCCTGAGCGAACCCGCCGAAGGCAGCCGCTTCACCATCGCGGTGATCCCCGACACCCAGAACTATGTCGACTTCACGCATCAGCGCGCCGAGGGCTTCCCGTTCGACGCGCGCGACATGCTGACTGAACAGATGCGCTTCATCGCGGATCACGCAGCCTCGCGCGGCGGCGACATAGTCTTCGCCACCGCCCTGGGCGATGTCTGGCAACACCCGACGATCGCCATCGACCCAGAGCACGCCGCGCGCGGGTTCAGCGCACGGCCGCTACCCGCCGGGATGAACCCCGAACGCTGGGCCCAGGGCGTGAAGACGGTCGAGATCCCCGCTTCCGTCCAGGCCTATCGCCTGATCGCGGACGCCCTGCCCTTCTCCGTAGTGTCCGGCAATCATGACTATGACGCCCAGTGGTGGGAGGAATCCTGGCCGCGCGACCTGACCGCGCCCGAAGGCGACCTGCGCCGTCTGGGCATGATCCATGTCGGAGGTTTGACCGAATGGGTCCGCGCATTCGGCTCGGATTCGGAATTCTTCAAAGACCGTCCCTGGTATGTCGCGGCGCATGGCGACGGCGCCGACAGCGCCCAGATCTTCGAAGCGGGGGGCTACCGCTTCCTGCACATCGGCCTGCAGTTCGCGCCGTCGGACGCCAGCCTGAGGTGGGCCGAAACGGTCATCCACGCCCATCCGGGCCTGCCGACGATCATCGCCACCCATGATTTCCTGGACAAGACCGGCGAACGCCGCGCCCATCCTGTCGTGGACATCCACGCTCTGGACCCCTTCGACAACAACGCCCAGGGCGTCTGGGACAAACTGATCAATCGCAACCCCCAGATCTTCATGGTGCTGAGCGGCCACCACAACGGCCAGTCGTTCCGCATGGATCGCAACCGCGAGGGCCGCGCCGTCTATCAGATCCTGTCCGATTTTCAGGATCGCAATCAGGCGGCCATCGACGCAGGCATGACCGCCGAAAAGGCGCCGGGACTGGGCGACGGCTGGATGCGGCTGATGACCTTTGACATGAGCGAGGCGGTTCCGACGATCCGCGTTCGCACCTACTCCACCCATTATGACCGCTACGCTGATGACACCCCGGACTATGCCCGCTGGTACAAGCCCAATGAACAGCCGCAGATGACGGACGACGCCTTCCTGAATCAGGACGAGTTCACCATCCGCCTGGATGACTTCCGCGCCCGGTTCGGAAACAGCGCCGCCCCCTCCGGCGCGGCTCGATAGGATAATCTGATGGCCAGCGCCCCTTCCCGCCTCCATCGCCGCGCCCTGCTGGGCGGCCTGGTCGCCGCGCCCGCCGTGCTTCAGTTCGGCCGGGCCCAAGCGAACGGGGTACAGGCGAGCGGGGCCTATGTCTTTACTCTGGGTGTCGCCAGCGGCGATCCGGCCCCGGACGGCTTCGTCATCTGGACGCGCCTGGCCGTCGATCCGGTCGCGCCCGACGGGCTGGGCGGCATGGGCGGCGCGGTCCCGGTGCAGTGGGATATCGCCGCCGACGAGGGCTTCCGCCACATTGTCGCCTCGGGTCGGGTCGCGGCGGAGCCAGCCCTCGCCCACAGCATCCATGTCGAGGTTGAGGGCCTGGTCCCTGGCCGCCCCTACTGGTACCGCTTCAGCGCCATGGGACAGCAAAGCCCCGTTGGCCGCGCCCGCACCACGCCCGCGGCTGACGCCGCCGTCGACGCCCTGCGCATCGCCGTCGCCTCCTGCTCGAACTGGGAGTCAGGCTATTTCAGCGCCTATGGCCACATGGCGGACGAGGCGCCGGACCTGACCCTCTTCCTCGGCGACTATATCTACGAATACACACGCGGGCCGGAACGTGCGGCCGAGCTCGTGCGTCCCTACGGTCTGGAAGAGGCCACCACCCTGGCCGGCTATCGCAACCGCTACGCCCT
>DAIOID010000011.1:0-2907 GCA_036744355.1 Brevundimonas sp. | reverse complement strand
CGGTTGGCCGAGTTCTTCATGCTGGACGGCCGTCAGTATCGCTCCAAACAGGCCTGCAGCGACGGCCCCAGCGGCGGCAAGGGTCAGATCGTGACCGACGCCGCCTGTCCGGACCGCCTCGATCCCTCGCGCACCTTCCTGGGCTTCGAGCAAGAGCGCTGGCTATACGACGGGCTGGCCAACAGCAGCGCGCGCTGGAACATTCTCGGTCAGGATCTGGTGATGGCGAGTCTTCGGTTTCGCGACGGGGGATCGAACACCCGCTACTGGACCGACACCTGGGACGGCTATCCGGTCGCTCGCGATCGCCTGACCCAGGCGCTGGCGACGCTGAAACCGCGGAATCCCGTCGTCCTCAGCGGCGACTACCATTCCTTCTGGACCAATGACGTGAAGCTGGACAGCAGCGACCCGACGTCAGCGACGGTCGCGACCGAGTTCGTCGGCACGTCGATCACCTCAGGCGGTCCCAGCTACGACGGCCTGATGTCGGCCATGCCGAACAATCCGCAGATCAGGTTCTTCGACAGCCGCAAGCGCGGCTATATGGCCATCGACATCACCCCAGGCCGAATGACGACCCGCTATCAAGCTATCAGCGACGTGCGCGACCCTTGGGCCGCCCTGTCCACCCTCAACACCTGGGTCGTCGAAGACGGCCGCCCCGGCGCCCAGCTCGCTTGAGCCGCGCCGCACCGGAGCCCCCATGCGTAAGCCTGCCCAAGCCGTCGCCGCCGTCGCGATCCTGATCAGCCTCTCGGCCTGCGCCACCGCGCCGGCACCCGTCTTCTGGGAAGGCTTCCGCGACCATCCGCACGGCTATCTGACCAAGGAAAACGCGCCCGACGCCTCGGCCTTCCTGCCGCCGCCGCCCGCAGCCGGATCGCTGCGTCAGCAGGCAGACGTCGAGACCTATCGCGCCACCCGCGCGCTGGAAGGCAGCGACCGCTGGCGTCAGGCGGCGTCCGACAATGAGATCGAAACCCCGTCCGCCCCGCGCGTCTTCGACGAGGCCCTGGGCGTCGCCTTCGACCCTGCAAAGATGCCGACGCTGACCCTGTTGCTCGGCAAGATGCTGGGCGATCTTGAAACCATCCAGACCCCGGCCAAGCAGGGCTATTTCCGCCCGCGCCCCTTCGTGGCCGAACCGGCCGCGACCTGCTTCCCGCCCGAGCCCTGGCTGGGCCGCAGCGGTTCCTATCCATCCGGTCACGCAGCCATGGGGTGGGCCTGGGCCCTGATCCTCTCCGAACTGGCGCCCGACCGCGCCGACGCCATCCTGGCGCGCGGCCTGGCCTATGGCGAAAGCCGGGTCATCTGCGGCGTCCACTACGCGAGCGACGTCGAGGCCGGTCGGTTGGTCGGCGCCGCCATGGTGGCGCGGTTGAAGGCTGATCAGGCTTTCCAACGTGATCTGGCCGCGTCGCGTCTGGAGATCGAAACGGCGCGCCGCGGCAGATAGGAGACACGTGACGCCTTCGGCGTTGCTATGTCATTGATGCGCCGGAAGCTGTCGCCGGCGCCGTGTTTGGTAACCCACAGTCATGCTCCCTGTGGGGCTCCGAGTGATTGATGATGCTAATAATTCTATTATACTGGAATTATGCAATCAGAAGCCGCCATTCTCGCCCTAGCCGCCCTGGCCCAACCAACGCGTCTTGAGGCTTTTCGGCTTCTGGTCCGTCATGAGCTTGACGGCCTCCCCGCCGGCGAGATCGCCGACGCCCTGGCCGTGCCGGCCAACACCATGTCGGCGCACCTGGGCGTTCTGTGCCGCGCCGGCTTGATCAGTTCTGAACGGCGAAGCCGCTCGATCATCTACCGCGCCGATCTAAGCCGTCTTCAGGCGCTTGTCGTCTTCCTGCTGAAGGACTGCTGCCAGGGCCGCGCCGAACTGTGCGAGCCGCTTGTGGCTGAACTCGCGCCCTGCCGCGCCTGAGGTGATCATGGACGTCGTCATCTATCACAATCCCGCCTGCGGGACGTCGCGCAACGCCGTGGCCCTGATCCGTCACGCCGGGATTGAGCCCCACGTCATCGAGTATCTGAAGACGCCGCCCAGCCGCGCCATGATCCTGAGTCTGGTCGAGCGCATGGGCGTTCCGCTGCGCAGCCTTCTGCGCGAGAAGGGCACGCCCTTTGCTGAACTGGGCCTCGGCGATCCCGTCCTGACGGATGACCAGCTTCTGGACGCCATCGAAGCTCATCCGATCCTCCTGAACCGTCCTATCGTCGCCTCGCCGTTGGGCGTGAAGCTGTGCCGGCCGTCCGAAGCGGTCCTGGACCTTCTGCCGCCTGAGGGGCTCAAGCCCTTCACCAAGGAGGACGGCGAGGTCGTCATCGACGCCGAGGGCCGGAGGGTCCGCTGATGGTTGACCCCGTGACTACTGATCAGCCGAAGCGCCGCCTGTCCTTCCTCGACCGTTGGCTGACACTGTGGATTTTCGCGGCCATGGCGCTGGGCGTCCTGCTGGGCACGCTTGTGCCGGGGCTTCCCGGCTGGATCGACGGCCTGGCGGTCGGGACGACCAACATCCCCATCGCCATCGGCCTGATCCTGATGATGTATCCGCCGCTGGCGCGGGTGAAGTACGAGGAACTGCCGCGCGTCTTCGCCGACAAGCGCGTGCTGTTGCTGTCCCTGTTCCAGAACTGGGTGCTGGGGCCGGTGCTGATGTTCGCCTTGGCGGTCATCTTCCTGCGCGACCAGCCGGAATACATGACCGGCGTCATCCTGATCGGACTGGCCCGCTGCATCGCCATGGTGCTGGTCTGGAACCAGCTGGCGCGCGGCGACAACCAGTATGTGGCGGGCCTCGTCGCCTTCAACTCGCTCTTCCAGATCGCCTTCTTCAGCCTCTACGCCTGGCTGTTCCTGACCGTGCTGCCGCCCCTGTTCGGGCTGGA
>DAIOID010000010.1:0-36269 GCA_036744355.1 Brevundimonas sp. | reverse complement strand
GCGGCTTGGGGAGCGGCGGGGGCGGCTGCGAGCATGGATTGAAGCGATACGGCCAGTCCAAACGCTTTGCCTGCGGCTTGCCCTTGGTCTGGCGTCAGTTCTTGAACCAAGAGGCGGGCGCATTCCTGCGTCTCAACAGGCACGCTCGCCGGCGCGGAGGGGTGGTCGGTCATGCTGTCCTCATGTCGAAAAGGTCGCGCTGATCCGGGGTAAGGCCGTCGAGGTCTCCCCATTGGTCAGCCATTGCGTTGGCGATGCCGGCGAAGGTCTTGGAGCGGAAAGCCCAGCGGTCGGCGGACGGCGGTGCCCGGTGGATCGCGGACCATTCCTTGTGCTCGTCCGTTCCGGGTTTCGGCGGCGTCAGGCGGTCGGTCGCAACCAGAGGCGGCAGGCCGCGCAGATAGAGCCCGGTTCCCTTGAAGGCCTTCTCACCGAACCACCAAGGCTGGACCGTCTGCGCCGGACGCCGGAAGTCGCGGATGCGCTCACGGGCATGAGGGTTCATGACCGGGTTCTCAACGCAGATCCGCTCGATAGGAGCGGTCCACAGGTCGGAAAACAGCGCCGCACCCTGATCCAGGTGCAGCCACATCACCGCCAGCCTCTCGTCTCGCGTCATGCCGGGCCACGCCGCCAACTCCTCAGGCGTGCAGTCGCGTGGCGGGTTAGTCGGCGGCTCCTTGAGCCAGCGTACGCCCGAGTTGCACAGCCGCGTGCAAGGCGGATGGAAGACAGCGAGCAGGTCCCAGCCGTCGTTCAGGAAGTCGCGCACGTCACCGACTAGGTGGCGGTTCGATCCGTCAGCGGCCGGCAGCAGGTCGCAGGACCATGCATCATGCCCGCGGGCGGCGAAGGCCCGCCGAACGACGCCAGAGAACTCGCACCCGATCAGCACCCTCAAAGCGCCCCTCCCTTCTCGGGGCGGTCACCTGTGGCGCGGGTGATGGCGGCGTCAAAAGCGTCGCTGGCAATGCGGACGCACGACAGGTTCTCGGCGGATGGGGCGAGCTTCTGGGCTTTGCGCGCGGCCTGAAGTTCAGCACCGGCCTCCAGCAGATCAGGCGCGGCGGCGATCAGGCGGGCGTTGGCCTCACCGCACGCCTCGGCATTGAAGTCGTCGGAGCCGTTGCGGAACAACACGACGGCCACCGCTTCGCCATCGGCGGGGCCGATGTCTTGCCATCCGCCGATGCGTCCGCCGTCCGCCCAGTCGTGATCAATTGACGACTCGGTTTCGATTTCCAGCCAAGGCCCTGGCGTATGCTTCACCCCGCTCATGCCTCACCCCTCCGAAGAAGCGCGTGATATTCAGCGTCGTCATCCTCAACGGCGACGGCTTCGGACAACATCTCGCGCGTGTAAAAGTCGGTCGGTCCGTCGATCATGTCCAAGATCATGGCGGCGAGGACGCGGTTCGTCGGCGGCTGTCCGTCGATGCTCTCGATGCGAATGTCATCGACCAGATCGCCGGTCGCAGGGGTTCCGCCGCAAGCGTAGGTCGGGCCGCTCTCAGGCTCCCCCCAGGCAACCGAGAACGAAACCCTCACGTCCATCTCGCAGTAGTCCGCCTCGCCATCCCGCCCGAACGACAGGCAGGTGCTGTAGCTGTATCGGCGGCTCATGCCTCACCCCCACGGCGGGAGGCTTGGCGCTGGAACTGTCGCTCTTGAGACAGGCAAAGTGCGAAGCCACGATGCGCACTGTCATCGGCCTCGGGGATGGCGGGCGTCGTCATGGCCCACCAGCGGCAGGCAGCGCGCATCAGTCCGATAGCGATGGCCTCCTGACGATCGGGAGAAATCGTCTCGCCTTCCTTCATGGAGGACATGGCCGCAAGCATCGCTGCTTCAGTCACAGACACGGCCATCTTCGACGGATTACCCCCCGCCTCCAGCACTTTCGTTGGGGTGGTCATGGTCAGTAGTCCCCGACCGATGTGACCACGGCGTCTTCGTCCAGGATGATCCTGGTGCCGGCGGCGTAATAGGCCCGGATCTTGTCCGGCAGGCCCCAGCCTCGGCCGATGTGATGGGTGTCCTTCAGGTCGCGCTTATCCAGCCGCGCGCTGCTTATCGTGCCGTCCTTGTTGAGCAGCAGGCTGTGTCGGCAACTGTATTTGTCGCGCTGCGGACGGTGCTCCTCTTCGTCCAGATAGAGCCAGGCCGTGCCGTAATCATTGTGCTCGACGATGACGGTGATGGCCTGGCCGTAGCCGTCATCGTCGTGGTGGTCCTTGAGCATGCCCTTGGCGATCTCGGACAGCTTGATTTCGGCGGGGGCGATACTCAGCAGTTCGCGGATGTCTTCGGCTAGGCGCGCGTCGATCAGGGCCCCGGCGTGGTCCTTGACCTTCTTTTCGATCATGCCGGTGACCAGCAGTCCGTAGGACGGCAGGTTGAGATCGTTGACCTGCAGGCTGGATTTCACCGCCTCTCTGATCTGCTTGCCGATGTCGCTGTAGCTGCGCAGCGCGTCGTCGACCGCTTCAACAACCAGCTTCTCGACGCGAGTCGCCACCTGCGTCTTGACGAACTCCGGCGTCATGGTTTCGGCGACGGCCTTGTTGATCAGGTCGATGGTGTCGGTCATGGCTGGGACTCCTGGGGGCGGTGGTTGCGGATGATCTGCTCGCCGGCGGTGGTGTCGCCAGAGACGGCGTAGAGGGCCTGGCACAGGTCGAAGGGGTCGATGCCGAGGGCGGACCAGAAGGTCAGCTCGGCGCCGGAGTGCTGCTTGGTGTGGCAGTCCCGGCAGAGGGGCGTCGCCCAGCGACCCGACGGCTTCTCGGCCTTGCCGGTGTGGCGCTTGCCGATGCTCAGGTCGCCGGCGCGAAGGTGGGCGGCGTCGCACGGGCCTGACGATGGGCAGGCGGCGCAGGGCAGCCGGCGGATGAAGGCCAGATGCTTGTTGTCGCGCTCGCGCGGCTGGCGCTGGCCTGGGCCTTCGGGGCGGAACGACCGGGACCGGACGTGGCCGGGCGCGAAGTGCTTGCGCTTCACTGCCCGGCGCTCGTCGCGCAGCCGCTTCATCTCGGCCTCGATCTGGAACAGGGACCGGCTCATGCGGCGGCCCTGTCGATGATGACCGTGCGGCTCTGCTTCAGGAGACTGTTGCGGGTCTGCTCGCCAGCCTTGGTCAGGATGACCGTGAACGGTCTGGCGGGGACGCCGCGCTCCGGCCAGGCGGCGGCCTGCTGGATGGCGAGCAGGTAGCCCTTGGCGATCAGGCGCAGGACCAGTTCCTCGGGGAAGGTCAGGCGGTCGTCGTGGCCGCCCATGACTTCGGGCAGCAACCGGAACGGCACGCCCGCGAAGGCGCAGCGGTTCAGTTGCTGGAGCGGGCGGACGGCGCGCAGCAGGTCGGCTTCGTCGGCCATCAGCCGGCGGGGATGGTCGGTGATCATGCCGCCACCTGACTGGCGGTCTCAACGTAGCGGGTCTGGAGCTTGCGGCCGATGGGGCCGCGATATCGGAAGGGGCAGGCCTTGAGGCCCAGACCGTTCTCGGCCTCCAGCATGGCGAGCTGGCTGTCCGAGGTGGCGAGATCCACCCGGCGCTCGAAGGCCTCGGCCCAGCCGCGCCAATCGGTGGCGGTCAGGTCTTCGGGCAGGAACAGGCGCTCGGACCAGTCCACGTCCTCGACGTATTCGGGCAAGCTGTAGGGGCCGACCTCTTCGACGGCGGCCGGCGCGGCGTGCTGGACGGGCGGCGTCGCCGCGTTGGCGAGGTTCTGGTTGTCGTTCAGCCAGGTCATGGCGGCACACAGGCGCTGTGCGAACACCCCGGCATCTTCGACATAGGCCGACAGGTAGATGACGGGGACCCCTGCCCCGCCCGGCTCGCGGGCGCCGTCGATGCGTACGGTCGTGGGGCCGAACAGGTCGATGTCGCGCTTCGGCGTGCCGGTGCTGACGATGGAATAGAACTCGCGCATCAGGCCAGCGCCCACCAGAAGCAGGCGACGAGGCCGAGGCAGGGGATGGCCTGCATGGTGATGACGAAGACCCGACCGGCGCGGCCGGCGGCGGCCTGAACCGCCTGTTCACGGCGCGCCTGGCGCTGGGCCTCGGCAGCTTCGCGCATGATCCGGTTGCACTCGCGCTCAGCGCGCCGGTCGCGAACGGCCTGCCAGTTCGGATGGAAGCCGATGCCCAGCGGATGCGGGCGCATGTCGATGTAGGCGTCGTGGGCCACGGGCATCTCCCCTCTGATCTGGGAGAACTGTAAGAAACATACATGAACGCAGCAAGCGAAAAATGTATAAAACTTACAGTTTATGATACACCACCCTCATGACCCAACCGAACGCTGGACTCTCGGAGATGGCTTTGAATACGGTCCCCCCTTGCTTGGGGGACGACATGGCCTGGACGCCGCCGCCTTTGCGTGCAGACGTCATCACGGCGGGAGAAGTGCTGCGCACCAGCATCCCGACCGACCGGATCGACGAGGCCGCCGCTCACTTCAGGACCGCGCATGACTGGCGCGCCTCGCATTTGCTGCCACTCCACAGCCTGCGCCTGAGCCTGCATCAGCAAGCTAGGGCTGTGGCCGCCGAGGCCGTGGTCGCGGGCAGGATCAAGCGCATGGCGTCGATCCGTAAGAAGCTTCAGCGGTCGCGGATCAACCTGTGGGACATCCAGGACATCGCCGGCGTCCGGGCCGTCATGCCAGACATGCCCGCCGTTGAAGCCGTCATTGGGCGGTTTCAGGACGGACGCTCCAGGCACAAGGTCGCCAAGATCGACGACCACATCGGATCGCCCAAAGCGTCAGGCTACCGGAGCGCCCACTTGATGATGCGTTACCAGGGCGATGACGAAGCGTTCAGGAGCCGAGCCGTCGAGATCCAGATCCGCACCCAGTTGCAGCATGCCTGGGCGACTGCGCTCGAAGCCGTGGGCTTCATGCGCGGCGAAGACATGAAGGCGGGTGTCGGCTGCGCTGATTGGCTCCGGTTCTTTGTTCTCATGTCTGCGGAAATCGCGACACACGAAGGCCTGCCGATACCGTCGGGAACCCCGGATGACGCCAAGGCCCGACTTGAAGAAGTCGCGGACCTTGAGGAGCGCATAGAAGCGATCAAGACCTTGGAGAGCTATCGTAGCGCGATCAACCATCTGCACCAGGGCTCGCGGTCTTTCAGCGGACGATATGTCATCACCCTTGATCGGTCGGCCATGCGGGTCACCGTCAAGCCTCTCAATAATCTGGACACGATCCTACTGGGCATCACAGCCGCCGAAGGCACAGGTTCTGACTCGGTCGTGGTCGAGGCTGACAGCGTTCAGGGGCTGATCGCCGCGTATCCGAACTACTTCATGGATGTCGGTAGTTTCACGGATGAGATACGCAGGGCGCTCGGACGAGCATCGGTCGGCAAGCCTTACCTGACCTGGCTGCGCTATTGGAAATGGCGCCCCGTATAGGCTGGCCGCCCCGCCCCCAACCCCGAAGCTCAGCCAACCAATGACATTCCGCTGTGAATGTTATTTCAGCGCGGACGAATGTCCGTGACCTTAGCAGCCCACGCCACCGTCTCGTTGAACAGCGGCGGCTCTGAAGAGTTTGAAATCAGGTGGAAGCGCCCGCTGTCGCCCGGCATGAGTTGCTTCACGACGACCCGTCCGTCGTCCAGGCCGACAACGCACATTTTGCCGTGCAGGTCCGGCGTTACTGGCGAGCGCACGTCATCATAGAAGATGATCGCTTCGTCCAGGAGCGGTCCCAGGCTGGAGCCGCGCACGGCGGCGGCAACGGTGGTCGGCTTGCTGTCTCGCGGTGGTGACACGTAGTCGAAAGGCCCCTGCCCCTGGTCGTACAGCGCCAGCTCGGCGCCGGCCGAGACGTAGCCAACCACTGGGACAGATTCGGACGTATGGCCGTCGTCTGCTTCGCCGCGCCCACTATAGAGCCATTCGGCATTCACGCCGTAAGCGACGGCATATTCCTGTGCCTTGGCAAAGGAGAACGAGGCATTGCCGTTCTCATGGGCGGGATAGCTATTCGGCTGGAACTTGAACTGGCGCACTGCATCAGCCGCAGACTTCACGCCTGCGCCTATGCGCGCCTGTCGCAGCCGGTCAGCCCGAGCCTTCTTATCCCCGTCCATGTAGAAAACATACGAGGATCGAGCTGTATGTAGGTTACAGTTTTGCCTTGCGGGCAATCTGTAAGTTTCATACAGTCCGATCCCATGAGGACCTTCAGCCAAATCATTCGCGACGCTGGCGGGGCCACAGCCCTGGCCCGCAAGATCGGGGAAGACCCCAACACGGTTCATGCCTGGAAGCGCGGGAAGAGCATCCCCGCCCCCCGGTGGAACGCGGTGGTCAACGCCGAGTTGGCGACATTGAAGGAGCTTGCCGACGCTGCCGAAGCGCGGCGCTCAGCGCCCGCCAACGACCAAGCCGACATCGGCGCCGAAGACCCCGAAGCCCGACGGCGAGCGGCCTGACCATGGCGGGGGGAGACATCAAGGGGACGAGGCCGACGCGGTCGGTGGTCGACATCCTGATCAGCACGATCCGGTCGCAGGCCGCGGCGACGCTGGCGCTGGAGAGCCTGCTGGCTGACCGCGCGGACGAGTTCACCATCGCGCGGGCCCGTCGGATCGTTCTGGACACCGCCCTGACGGCTCAGTCGACGGCCGAGGGCGCCGAGCGCCTGCAACGCGCCGCGCTGGCCGGGCTGCCGCCCTCCCTGATCGTCGCCAACGCCGACCACCCCTCACCTCCCGATGAGCCGCCGCCCCAGGCGGCCTGATCCTTTGACCGTATGGCCGCGCTTCGTGGCCGTCACCTTGCCCCAGACCGGAACTTCGCAATGAGCGCCATCGCCCCCGCCAACATCAAAGCCCTGTTCGACCAGCTGGTTTCGGCGGTCGGCACGCAGGACGCCGCGGCCACCTTCCTCGGCATCAGCCGCCAGCGCGTCGGGCAGTTGATCAGCACGTCGAACAACGACCTGCCGACGCTGCTGCAGATCGCCAAGCTGGAGCAGGTCTGCGGCCAGTCGCTGGTCTTCGGCGCCCTGGCGCGTGAGATCGAAGCCGAGGCTGGCGTTCATTGCGCCCTCGCCGCGCACGTCGCCGCCAACGCCGCCAGCGGAGCCGCCCTGAGCACGGTCTACGAGGCCAACGCCGACGGCGTGCTGGAGCCGCATGAGATCGACAAGGCGCAGGACCGCGCCCGCGAGAACCTCGAAGCCGCCCAGAAGGCGTTCGACGCGACCATGCGGATGAAGCCGACGCTTCGGGTGGTGGCCTGATGTTCGGCTTCCGCAAAGCCCGCGCTGCACTGCGTCTTCATGAGGCTAACCGCGCGTTCGTCAAGGCTCGCGCCGACCGCCTCCGCGCCGAGATCCGCCGGGACACTCGCGCCATGCACGCCACCGGAGCCGCGCTCCGCAAGGCCCGCACCGAACAGGTCGCCGCCGAGCTGAACTACGCCGCCGTCACTTCCAAACCCCTTCACGCCTGAACCGAGCGAATCTCATGACCGACATCACATTCGACGCGTCCACCGACGTTCTGACGGCCGCCGCCCAAGGCCGCCTAACATCCATCATCGAGCGCCTGGAACGCCTCGAAGAGGACAAGCAGGCCGTCATGATCGACATGAAGGAGGTCTTCGCTGAGGCCAAGGGCGAAGGCTATGACGTCAAGGTCCTCCGCAAGGTGCTGCGCCTGCGGAAACAGGACCGCGCCAAGCGTCAGGAAGAAGAAGCGATCCTCGACCTCTACCTGTCCGCGCTCGGGGAGGTCTGACCATGCTCGGTGCCCCCGCCATGATCGAACCTGCGCGGGGGCGCGTCTCCCGATGACAGTAGCAACCAATCGCGGTGGTTCACCCACTGCCGGAACCTTCGCCACGTCTCGCCGCGGAGGTTTGACGCCGCAGGAGGTCCAGATGGCTCGCGCGATGCGCGCCAAGGGTCGCGGCTGGCAGACCATCGCCAACGTCATGGGTCGATGCCGTGAGGACCTGCAAGCCCTGGAGGCGTCCAACGACGCTGGCCAGCCTGTCGGTGGTCCGCGCGCTCGCCCTTTCGCCTGGACGGAAGAAAAGCTGGCCATGTCGGAGCGCCTGTACCGGGAAGGGTTTGGCGCCAACACCATCGCCTCGGCAGTCGATTGCGACCTGAGGACGGCCGAGGCGCGGTACAGCCTGCTTCGCCGGAAGGTGACGCGATGATGCACATCAACCGCATCTCGGCCCGCTCGGTGATCGAGCATGTCGGCGCCCGGCATGGTCTGGACTTCGCCGTCATGGCGGGGGTCAACCGCGCCTACCGGATTGCTCGCCCCCGTCAGGTGGCGATGTACTGCGCGCACACGCTGTGCCCTCACGTCAGCTCGGCGATGATCGGCAGGCTGCTGGGTGGGCGCGACCACACGACCATCCTGCACGGCATCCGAAAGATCGAGAGCCTGCTGCCGGTCGACGCCGACATCCGTGCCGAGGTGGCCGAGGTCGTCGCCCATTTCCGCCTGAGCAGCACCGAGCCGCGGGACCTGATGCTGTCGGCGCAGATCGACGCTGCATCCAAGCATCTGGAAGCCCTGATCAACGAGGCCCGCTTGCGGGTGGACATGGCGAGGCTGGCGGCATGAGCGTCCAGGCCATCACATGGGCGCTGGAGCAGCCCTGCGCGACAGCCACTGAGAAGGCGATCCTGCTGGTGCTGGCGAACTACGTCGGCGCCGACGGCACCTGCTACCCCGGACAGGACACCCTGGCGGCCCAGTCGTCATGCTCGGTGAAGAGCGTGGAGCGGTCGCTGGCTGTGTTTGAGGGCCGCGGCTGGATTGAACGACACGCCCGGCGCCGGCGCGACGGATCGCGCACGTCGGACTTGATCGTGTTCGTCGCCACTAACCCGCCGGAGAAGGTCGAAGCGGCCCAACCCGACACAGAGTCGGTTTGCGAACCAACCCGACACCCTGTCCAAACCAACCCGACACCCTGTCCAAACCAACCCGACACGGTGTCGGGGCTCACTACGTTTGAACCGCTAGGGGAACCATTAGGTGAACCGCTAGGTGCTGCTGTTGTTGCGCAGGCGCCCGCGAACGATCCGGTTCCGGTGGTTCAGGTCGTCGAGACGGTGGTGAGCGACTGGCCCGAGGGCGACGCCCGCCGTCACGCCGAGCTGCTGAGCCAGGCCGCCAACACGATCCGCCTCGACCCCGCTCGCCAGCCGGGCCTGACCACGACGCTGGGCCGCCTCGCCGCCTGGCGCCGCGACGGGGCGAGCTGGGAACACGACGTCCTGCCCGTGGTCACCGCCATCGCCGCCAAGCGCGGCCCGCCCATCGCGTCCTGGAAGTTCTTCGACGCCGCCATCGCCCAGTCCATCGCCGACAACCGCCAAGCCCTGACCATTCCCGAGGCCCGCCATGCAGCCCCTGCCGATGTCCGCCGCACCGATCGCCACGTCGCCGTCCTCGACAACTACGACCGCCACTGGTCCGGTGCTGAGCAGGGCGCTGAGCTGCTGGCTGCTCGACGAAACCTCTGACGCCAAGGCCATCGAGGTCATCGCCAAGAGCGACATCCTGCGCAGCGAGGCGACCATGGCGATGCCGGCCCTGCGCACCGCCGCCCTTCGGCCCGCCAGCCCCGACGAGATCCGCGCCATCATCGGGTCCCGGTTCCCGACCTATCCGCAGCCGAAGCGCACCGAGGGCGAGGCGGCAGCGTTCTGGGCGGACTACTTCGACGCCCTGGAGGGCCTGACCCCGGCGATGATCGAGGCGGGCATGGCGGCGCACGTGAAGGACCCGAAGGCCGAGTTCCTGCCGAAGCCGGGCCGTCTGGCCGAACTGGCGAAGACCACGCCGACGACCGGCCGCTTCACCCGGGCCTACAACCGCGCCCGCTCGGCGGTGGTCGCCAGCCAGAAGGCGGCAGCGCCCAAGCCGGTGGTCGAGGAGCGCCCGTCGCCTGAGGAGGTGAAGGCCATGGTCGCCCAGACGCTGAAGGCCCTGGCCGAGACGCCGACAGCGAAGGCCGCCGCCGCGAGGAAGCAGGCGATGAAGCCGACGCCCTCCGCTACCCTGCCCGCTGGCAGCCACATGAGCGCGGAGATGCGCGCCAAGCTGGAGGCCCGCAAGGCCATCCTGCCCCGATACGACCTCGACCAGTATGGAGAAGCCGCATGACGACCCTGAAGGCTACGGCCGCGCAGTCGATCGCCCTGGAGCGTCGCAGGCTGACGGATCGCGCGGCGCTGGTCCGTGGCAGGGTCGAGGCCACGCCCGGATGCAACCTCCTGCCCAAGATCGCCAACGTCGAGAACCGCATGCGCCTGATGCAGTTCGCCATGGCCAAGACGCTGCTGGACGAGATCGACGACACCCTGGAGGACATCCGCCGGAAGGCCGAGGCCGAGGAGATGCAGCGCGGCCAAGACGAACAGGACAGGCTGCTGGCCGCCAACGGCGCCGAGACGGCGCGTACCGCCTCAGGCGCCGGGATGCGGCACGGCCTACTGTGGTTGATCCAGAAGGGTCGCTTGACCCCAACCCGCCGCACGTCCGGTCAGCGGTGGTCGGACGATTACAGCCTCGTTCGGACGGACGGGCTGCGTTCCTGCCTCAACGACAATGACGGTGGCGGTGGTACGGCTGAGCAGCCGCATGACGAGAAGCGAGTGGCGGCGATGCAGCGGCTTGATCGCGCCCGCTACCATATCGGCTGCGCCACAGGCTCGCGCAGGCTGGCCGACCTGCTGGACGCGGTATGCGGCCGCGGAGAGACGCTCAGGGCGCTGGCACGCGGAGACAAGGACCAGGCCGAGCGACTGGAGGTTGAACTGATGATCGCTTTAGACATGGCGGCTGTGAGTTACGACATCGTCCGCGTTGCCGCCTGATAGGTCTTGCAAACGGGGCCAAACAGAGCGACAAATCGATATCGGCGCTTCTTGCGTCTGGAGACACAGGCCCACGGGGGAACCGGCGGGCCTTTTTCTTTGCCGCCAACAGGCTGGCTTTCCCTACGCCGCGACGCCATTGCAACCGCGACCTGCCCCGGGCGAGGGCGTATCCGATCCGACCTGCGCCCCAGGACGGGGCGTCAACACGCGGCGTCTGCGGTCGAGGCCGTCTAGAGCGTGAAGGCGATCACACCCGGACATCATTCGGAGGCGAGCATGGCCCAGATCAACGCGACCGTCTCGCTGACCTTCCGCCACCGCTGGCTGGGCATGACCTTCATCGTCATCACCTGCGCGCCGTTCATGCTCCTGGGCATCGAGCCCAGCGAGAAGACGACCGAGCGTCTCGCCTCCATCGCCTATCGGCTTGCAGGGCCGAAGGTCACCGTTTCCTGATGGCCCCTCGGCCTGACAGACGCACTGATGAAGCCGCAGCCTATCGACGCCTCTACAAGACCGCGCGCTGGCTTCGCCTTCGCCTAGCCCAGCTCGCCGCTGAGCCTCTCTGCCGCATGTGCGCCATGCAGGGCCGCGTCACTGCTGCCACTGTCTGCGACCACGTGGACCCCAAGACCAAGCTGGACCCGGCGACGTTCTTTGACGGGCCGTTCCAATCTCTCTGTGACGCAGAGCCCTTCCGCTGCCACTCCAGCCGGAAGCAGCGCATCGAGGCGCTCGGATACGAGCCGGGATGCACGTCGACCGGCCGACCAGTCGACCCAGCTCACCCGTGGAACCGCGCGAGGCCTGCCTGACCCCAAGGGGGGGGCGGGTCCAAAGTCCCAGATCCGTCCCTTTCGGACCGGCGGGGTCCCTACAAACGCACCGAGATCAGTTTTGAACTAAAAAGTTGGGAGCACCCCCGTAGGGGGTGATGCTGCATGAACGAAGTGCCGGGCACTGGAAGCATCGTCCCGGAGCCACACTGGTCCATGCTCCTGACCGACGAACTGGAGATCGCTGCAGCCGGCGAACATTGGCGCCGCGTCACCGGCGAGATGCGAGATCGATCGATCCTCGCGCCCTCGAACGGCCACGCCATCCAGCGCCTGGTTCTGTCCTACGTGATCTACGACCGTTGCTCGCGGGAGGTGGCGGACAACGGCGCCGTGCTGAAACCGAAGCGGGGCAACCCCAAGGCCATCGCTCGGATCAGCCCGCACTTCTCGGCCATGCGGGAGGCGGCGTCGGACGCCACCCAACTCGAAGCGGAACTGGGTCTGTCGCCCCGCCGCCGCGCGACGGCCGCCAAGGTCGAGCGGAAAGCGAGGTCAGCACGTGCCTCGGACACCTATCTCCGCGCCGTACCCAAGTGACGCGGCGACGCGCTGGGCGACGGACGTTGTCGCCGGGCGGATCATCTCGGGCGAACTGGGCGGACTGGCGGCTGAGCGGCACCTTCGGGACCTGAGAGACGGCCCGGCTCGGGGCCTTCACTTCGACGTTGCATCGGCTGAACGGGCGCTCGGCTTCTTCCCGGCGGTCCTGTCGATCACGGCCGGAGCCAAGGAAGGCGAGCCGTTCCACCCGCTGCCCTGGCACGCGTTTACGGTCGGGTCGTTGTTCGGCTGGAAGAAGGAAAGCGGCCGGCTGCGCTTTCGACAGGCATGGCTGGAGACCGGAAAGGGCCAGGCGAAGTCGCCGCTGATGGCGGCCATCGGCCTCTACATGATGGGCTGGCACGGGGTCCGCCGGTCGGAAATCTACGCCATCGGGCAGGATCGGGCGACGGCGAACGTCCTGTTCAAGGACGCCGTGGCCATGTGCCGGGCGAACATGCCGGAGACCCCGGAGGACGAAACCGACAGCCTGGTCAGCCGGGGCGAGGTTCTGATACGCGGCGAAGGCGACAACGCCTGGAAGATCGAGCACCCGGAGACGGAGTCGAAGTTTCAGGCGCTGGCGAACGGCGAGGCCATCTCTGGCCCACGCCCCACCCTGGTCACGGCCGACGAGATCCACGAGTTCAAGGCGGCGACCAGCATCGAGACCTGGCGCCGAGCCATCGCGAAGATGCCGGGCGACGCTCTGATGCTGCTCGGGACCAACACGCCCGCGACCACTCAGGTGGTCGGAACCGCCTATAGCGAGTTCTTCCAGCGCGTTCTGAAGGGCGAGGTTACCGACGACGAGGCCTTCGCCTTCATCGCCCGCGTCGATAAGGCGGATCGGGAGACGATCTTCGATAACCCTGCCGCATGGGTGAAGGCCCTGCCGGCGCTCGGGATTACGTTCCCGACGGAGAACATCCAGGGGGAGGTCAACACGGCCCGCGTGCTGACGTCGACGGCCATGTCGGTGAAGCGGCTGTACTTCGGCATCCCGACCGGGAGCGTGGATTTCTGGATCGAAGAGGACGCGTGGTCGGCAGTGCAAGGCCCGGTTGATCCGGCCGAGTTCAAGGGCTGCCCTTGCTGGCTGTCCCTCGACTTGTCGCAGAAGAACGACCTGACCGCCCTGACTGCCGTCTGGCTGAAGGACGGCAAGCTCTACGCCAAGACGTGGTACTGGACGACGCGAAACGGCCTGACCGAGCGCGAGCGGAACGACCACGCGCCCTATGCCGAATGGGAGGCTGCGGGTCACCTTCGCGTGGTGGAAGGCGCCACGATCGACAAGACTTACGTCGCCGAGCAGGTGGCCGAGCTGGTCGCCACCCACGACGTTCAGTTTCTGGCCTTCGACCCTGCCGGAATGGCCGACTTCGTCAGCGCCTGTGACCAGGCCGGACTTCAGGTCTGGCGTTGGAAGGGCCCGAAGGAGCCGGAGGGCGAAGGCCTGAAGCTGGTGGCCCACGCACAGGGAACGCGGGTGGTGTTCGAAGACCGCCAGCTTTGCATGCCGCGTAGCGTCGAGCGACTTGAAGACGCGATCCTCGAAAAGAGGATCACCATCGATGACTCGCCGATCACCTACTGGTGCGCCGGCAACGCCCTTCTGATCGCTGATGGCCAGAAGAACCGCGCCTTCGACAAGCAGCGCTCGCGCGGACGGATCGACGGCCTCGTCACCATTGCGATGGGGGCCGGCGCCGCGACGAGCGCACAGACTGAGGGAGGCGCGGACTTGGACGATTTCATCAGCAACGCGGTGATGGTCTAGTGAACATCTGGCCATTCAATCGCCCCCGACAGGAGGTCCTGTCCCCCGACGAAGTCGCCAAGCAGCAACGCCTGCGGCTGTCGGATGCAGGCTCTCTGGGGTGGATATTCGGGCGCGAAAGCAACTCGGGGAAAAAGGTCAACCTCCAGACCACCCTGCAACAAGCCACGTCCTGGGCTTGCATCCGACTGACCGCCACGGCGGTGGCGTCGCTCCCCGCTGAAGTCTTTGAGAAGGGCGCCGACGGCAGCCGCGTCTCGCGAGACGATCATGAACTCGCCGAACTGCTGCTATCCAGCCCGAACGCTGCCCAGACCCCGCTGGAGTTCTGGGAAACCAAGGTCGGTGGGCTGGTCGCACGCGGAAACGCCTATTCGGAACGGGTGTTCAGCGGCTCGCGGCTGACGGCTCTGGAGCCGGTCAGCGCCCGGCCGGTTCGCATCGATGGCGTCCTGAAGTTCAAGGTCCATGACCGCGGCAAGGAGGAGACCCTTCCGGCCGACAAGATCTGGCACCTGAAGGGCTTCAACTTCGGCGGTGATGAAGGTCTGTCGCCCATCGCCCTTGGCGTTCACTCGCTGGGCTCGGCGATGGCGGCAGATGAAACGGCAGCTCGCATCTTCTCGAACGGCTTGCAACAGCCGCTCTTCATCAACTCGGGTCAGGTCAAGCTGACGCCGGAACAGCGGAGTGATCTCCGCGCCATGTTCAAGAAGTTCACGGGCTCCGACAACGCCGGGAAGGTGATGGTGCTGGAGCAGGGAATGACGCCCATCCCCTTCACGCTGAACCCTGAAGACGCCCAGATGCTGGATAGCCGACGCTTCAACGTCGAGGAGATATGCCGGTGGTACGGCATGCCGCCCATCATCATCGGGCACGCGGCCGACGGTCAGACGATGTGGGGCACCGGCGTCGAGCAGATCCTGATTGCCTGGCTCACCCTGGGCATCAACCCACTCTGCCGGCGCATCGAGGCGCGCGTGACCAAGGACCTGGTCCCGCTGGGCCAGAAGCGACGCATCAAGTTCGAGTTCAATCGGGAAGGCCTCCTTCAGGCCGACAGCAAGGCGAAGGCCGAATATCTTTCGACCATGGTCCAGAACGCCCTGATGACGCGCAACGAGGCGCGGGCGAAACTGAACCTACCGAAGGTGCCGGGCGGCGACACGCTGACGGCCCAGACCAATCTCGCGCCGCTGGATCAGCTGGGCCAGGGCGGCGGCGACGTTGGCGCCCAAATGCGCCACCTGCTCGGCATCAAGGACAACTGACCATGACGCTTCGCAACCTGCCGGCCGCCGCCGTTCTGGCGCGGCCCGATCTCGCGCATTCTGCTTGTCCGCGCCGGGCGATGGCCGCGTGGAACCCGGGCGTGCGCGCCGCGGGCGACACTGACACCGACGCATCCATCTCCATCCTCGACGTGATCGGTTTCGACTGGTGGACTGGCGAGGGCGTGACCACGAAGCGCATCGCCGCCGCCCTGCGTCAGATCGGCGAGCGGGACGTGGTGGTGAACATCAACTCCCCCGGCGGCGACTACTTCGAGGGTCTGGCGATCTACAACCTGCTTCGCGAGCACAAGGGCAAGGTGACCGTCAAAATCCTCGGCATCGCCGCGTCGGCGGCGTCCGTGATCGCCATGGCCGGCGACGAGGTTCAGATCGCCCGCGCCGGCTTCCTGATGATCCACAACGCGTGGGTCACGACGAGCGGCGACCGTCACCAGTTGCGCGAGACCGCCGACTGGCTGGAGCCCTTCGACTCCACGGCGGCCGATATCTATTCGGTTCGAACCGGGATCAAGACGGCCGATCTGGCGCTCATGCTGGACAAGGAAACGTGGATCGGCGGCGCAGACGCCGTCGAAAAGGGTTTCGCCGACGGCCTGCTGTCGAGCGATCAGATCGCCGACAACCCGCAGCAGCGGGAGCGCGGCGAGCGCCTGCGCGCCGAACGCGCGGCCGACAACCTTGGACGTCTGGCGGGCGCCTCCCGCACCGAGATCAGGCAACTGATCCAAGACCTGAAACGCGTCACGCCTGGTGCTGACGACGACGGCATGCCGGACGCTGCCGACGCCTCGGAGGTGCGATCCCTCCTGGAAGACCTGCGGGCCCGATAAGGCGGCGCCCGCCCACCCCCAAAAAACTGGAGACTACCTATGATCCTCCGTCATGCACTGGCGGTGAGCGCGCTCGCGTCCGCCGCAACCCGCGCCATGTCGTTCCAACCGGCCGGCGCGCCCCTGATGCTTCGCGGCATGCAGATCGCCTATGCTCCCGACGACGAGCGCGGCGTCAGCTCGTCGGACATCAAGGAGATCCGTCAGCAACTGGACCGGGTCACCGGCGAAGTGAAGCAGACGGCTGAGAAGGCCCTGAAGCAGGCCGAGGACACCGGCAAGGTGACCGATGAGGTCAAGCAGGCGGCTGACAAGCTGCTGGTCGAGCAGAAGGGCCTGCAAGGCAAACTGGAGGCGCTGGAAGAGCGGCAACAGCAGATCGAGCAGAACGCCAGCCGCCGTGATCGTGGCGCCGAGCCCGCGATGAGCCTGGGCCAAGCTATCGCCGAGAGCGACGGTCTGAAGGCCTTCATCGCCCAAGGCGCCAAGGGCACGGCCCGGATCGAAGTGAACAACGTCATCACTTCGGCCTCCGCTGGCGGACTGATCCAGCCCACGCGTGACGGCGAAATCATCAGCCTGCGCCGCCGCGCTCCTCGCATCCGTTCGCTGCTTAATCAGGGCCGCACCGACTCCAGCTCCGTCGAGTACGCTCGCCAGACTGTTCGGACCAACAACGCCGGCGTCGTGGCTGAGAATACGCTGAAGCCGGAGTCCAACTACGCCTGGGCCAAGGCGGATGCGCTGGTTCGGACCATCGCCCACTGGGTGCCGATCTCGCGCAACACCCTGGACGATGCGAAGGCGCTACAAACCGAGCTGGACAGCGAACTGCGCTACGGCCTCGACATCGCCGAGGACGAAGAGCTGCTGAACGGCGACGGCACGGGCGAGCACCTGTCCGGCCTCCGCGCCAACGCCAGCGCCTATTCGGCTCCGTTCGTTCTCGAAAACGAGACGCCGATTGACACCCTGCGTCTGGCGCTCCTCCAGCTTGAGCTGGCGGACTATGCCGGCGACGGCTTCATCCTGAACCCGATGGAGTGGGCCCGGATCGAGCTGACCAAGAACACCCAGGGCAGCTACATCTTCGCCAATGTGCTGCAGCTCGCCGGGCCGACCCTCTGGGGCCGCTCGGTGGTTTCCACGACCGCCATGGACGCCGGCGACTTCATGGCCGGCGAGTTCGGGGTGGCGGCGACCATCTACGACCGCATGGACGCCGAAGTGCTGTTCTCGACCGAGGACCGCGACAACTTCGTCAAGAACATGATCACGGCCCGCGCCGAGAAGCGCCTCGCCTTCGCGGTGAAGCGTCCGGCCGCGCTGGTCGACGGTTCGTTCCCACCGGTCGCTCCCTAAGCCCTGAAGCCAGCCCCCAGCAATGGGGGCTGGCCCCATCTGCTCCGAGAAGGACTGTCCCATGCATATTCGTTTCAAACGCTCCCTGCGCGGCGACTACGGTCGCGCCCGGGCCGGCGACGTGAAGCTTGTTGAACCCGAGGTCGGCAAAAGCCTCGTTCAGCGCGGGCTCGCCGTCGAGGTCGACGAGGCCGCCGCCAAGGCCGCTGAGAAGGCCGCCGCCGACAAGGTGAAGGCTGACGCCGCCGCCGAGAAAGGCGGAGCGAAGGCGGCCGCCGCCAAGGCCGACTGATCATGCCCATCGTTGTCGTCGAACCGCCTGCGGGATTGGTCAGCTATGACCTGGCGAAGAAGCACCTTCGGCTGGAGGAAGCCGACGACAGCGAGAAGGATCTGATCGAGGCTTACATCGCTGCGGCGACCGCCTGGATTGATGGTCCGACCGGCTGGCTCGGCCGGACCATCATGACCCAGACCTTGGAGCTTCGCTGCAGCACCTTCTCAGGTGCCGCCTTCCTGCCCTATGGCCCGGCTACCGAGATAGTCAGCGTCAAATACGTATCGGCCGCCGGCGCCGAAGAAACGCTGGTCCCCGCCACATACGAAGTCGTTGCAGGTGGACTGGGCCTCAAGGCGGGTGCGTCGTGGCCCTCGTTGCGCGGAGACGCCGAGGGCGTCCGCGTTCAGTTTAAGGCCGGCGCGGACAACGTCCCCGCCTCCGTCCAGCAAGCCGCCCTCCTGCTGATAGGCCAGTGGTTCCGCAACCGCATGGCCGTCAACGTCGGCAACATCGTCAACGAGCTGCCCTTTGGCGTCGAGGCGTTGCTTGCTCCGCTCCGTAGGTTTGCCTGACCATGGAACCGGGCGAACTGGACCGCCGCGTCGTCTTCTATCGCGACCAAGTGACGGGACGGACAGACAAGGGCGGTCCGATCACGACCGAGGTGGAATACGCCAAGGCCTGGGCGAAGAAGACCGATGTGCGAGACGCCGAGCGCGTCGCGGCCCAACAGGTCGGAGCCACCATCAGCACGCGCTTTCAGACCTACTGGTCGCAGAAGTTGGCGGCGGTCGATCCGACCTTCCGCCTGCGGCTGGCCGGTCGGACCTACGAGATCACCGGGGTGAAGGAGATCGGCACCCGGGAAGGTCTGGAGTTCACCACCACGGCGGAAGCCGACAAGCCCACGGAGTGATCATGAAGACCCTGAAGTTCAACCGCCAGTTCGCCCACACCCTGAACGAGCGCCAGGAGGCTCGTTACCTCGAGGGCCGAACCTATTCGGTCAATGACGAAGTGGCGAAGGCCGCCCTGGCCGCCAAGGCTGCAGACGAAGTTCCGGCCGAGACGGCGCCGGCCGCGAAGAAGGGTGGCTGACACCTTCAAGATCGAGGGCCTCTCCGACCTGGAAAAGGCCCTCGGCGACCTTCCTAAGGCGACCGGGAAGAACGTCCTTCGCCGGGTCGCTCTGGCGGCGCTGGCCCCCGTTGCGGAAGATATGCGCCAGAATGCGCCGGAGGATGACGACGCGCCGGCGGGTCGGACCAAACTGAAGGACGATATCCACGTCACCACTCGCCGACCCAAGGGCGGCCAGAGCGAGCCTCGGCAGTCGGAGGTCGAGGCCTTCGCAGGCCCGGGCCGTCACCCCAAGGCGGTGCAGCAAGAGTTCGGCAACGAGCGCCACGGTCCGCAGCCGTACGTCCGCCCGGCGTGGGACAACAACCGCGACAACATGATGATCGATGTCGCTGATGGCCTCGGCGCCGAGATCGCCAAGGCCGCCGAGCGCATGGCGCGTAAGCAGGCCCGCCTGCTGAAAGGTCGAGGATGATCAAGGAAGCCATCTTCGCCCGGCTGTCGGCTGACGCAGGCGTCACCGCCCTGTGTGCGGGCCGGATCTATCCTGGCCTCCGTGACCAAGGCAGCGGCCTCCCGGCTGTCGTCTATCACCTGATCAGCGCGCCGCGCCGTCGCACCTTGCAAGGCCGCACGATTATGACCTTCGCCCGCGTCCAGGTGGACTGCTGGGGTGATGACGAGGACGCCGCCGACCAACTGGGCAAGGCTGTGAAGGCCGCCCTGGAAGGCGCCCGATTTGATCATGGGGGTGCGCGCGTCCGCGGCGTCTTCCTGATCGACGAAGCCGACGGCGCCGGCACTGGCGACGGCACCGTTCCCTTTCGAACCCGGCTGGACTTTCGGGTCAGCCTAATCCCGGCCTAAGGAGGGCCGACAGCTATGGCAGACAGCGAAGCCGACATCGGCTACCTGACCAAGTTCAAGGTCGGCGACGGCAACGTCACGCCGGGCCCTGAAGTGTTTGCGACCATCGCCGAGGTCACCGGCCTGACCCCGCCGTCGGCCGCCTTCGGCGAGGTGCAAACCACGCACCTGAACACGCCCGGCGCCATGCATACCTATCGGCCGACGCTGGCTGATCCGGGCGAGGTGACCGTCAACATCAACTACGCGCCCGGCGGTGATGACGACGTCGCTGTTCGCGGTCTGCTGGACCGTAAGACGCGCAACTTCGAGATCGAGTACCCGAACGGCGCCAAGACCCAGTTCTCCGGGTTCGCTAAGACCTGGACGCCGTCCGAGGTCGCGCTGGAAGAGCTGATGGCTGCGGTGCTCGTGATCCGCGTGTCGGGCGCTCCGACCTACGTTGCCCCGCCGGTGACCCCCTGATGGCCGCCAATCCGGTGCGCGGCGAAGTGACGTTTGAAGCTGAGGGCCAGACCTATCGCCTGGTCTTCAGCACCAACGCGCTCGCCGCCCTTGAAGACCGCCTCGACAAGAGCGTCGGGGAGATCGGTAGCATGTTCGAGACGGGCCTGCGGCTGGGGCACCTGCGCGCCCTTATGTGGGCCGGTCTGAGCGACCATCACGATGTGTCGGAACTGGCGGCGGGCGACCTGATCGACCTGATCGGCCACGAGACCGCTGGCGAGAAGATCGGGCAGGCCTTCGTTCTCGCCTTCCCTGAGGAGGATGCCAGCGGCGCCGCCCGCCCTCAGAAGCCGGCGGTGAAAAAGACCGCTGGGACTGGGAAGACCTCCTAACGATCTGGGTGTCGGCCGGGCTGGATGGCGACGCCTTCTGGCGCCGCACGCCTCGCCTCGTCGCCGCCGAGCTTGAGGGCCGCGCTCGCGCTTCGGAACGCGAGGAGTCGGGCCGCGCGTGGCTGGCGTGGAACATCGGCATGCTGTCCGGCGTCGACCTCAAGCACTACCCGAAGTCGCCCGCCGACCTGCTCCCGAAGAAAGCGACCTCGACCAAACCGGACTGGCGCTCGATGGAACAGGCCGCCCTGGCCTGGACCGTGAACCGCGGTGGTTCGGTGCTGCGGGGTTGACCCGTAGCACCTGCCCCGCGAGGCTGCCCCGTCTTAGGAGGGGGTGTCATGGACAGGTTTCAGAGGATCGCAGCGTGCGCAGGGCTTGTGTTTTCCCTTAGCGGCTGCGGCAGCGATGCCGGGCAAATCCGCGCGGCGAAAGACATCGTGCGCGAGGAACTGCTCGACGGCTCATCGGCCCAGTTCGAAGACGTGGTGTCGAGCACGATCACCGATGGCCGGAAACTGGTCTGCGGGTGGGTGAACGCTAAAAACCGGTTGGGGGCCTATACCGGGTTCGAGCATTTCGTGGTCGCCGATGGCACGGTTCAGGTTTTGGGCTCTGCCACTCGTCCTGGATATGAAACAGTCTTCGGCGCCTGCATCGCGAGAAACGCCAAGGCGTCGGCTCGGCAAGACCGAGAGCTGGATCGCGCTGTGGCGGACTACGAAGCGGCGGTAGAAGCAGCCCTTAAGTAAAAGCCGAAAAATTACGCAAAGGAAGGGCTCGCTCGCGCGGGCCCTTTTTCTATGGAGGCTGCCATGGCGAACGCTTCGACTGTTGGCGCGCTGCGCGTCGTCCTTGGGATCGACACAGCCGCCTTTACCGGCGGCCTGACCAAGGCCCAGGCCCACCTGAAGAAGGCCGGCGGCCAGATGCAGAAAACTGGCCGGGAGCTGCGGACCATCGGCTTGGCGCTGAATGCAGCCGTAGTCGGCGCCGCCACCGCCGCTGGCGTCGCGGTCCTGAAGCTGTCGGATCAGATTATTGACCTCGCGGCCGAGGCGAAAACTGCTGGCGTCGCCTTCAAAGAGTTCCAGGCGCTGAAGTTCGCAGCCGACCGCAATCAGGTTAGCTTGGCGGCCCTGACGGACGGAATGAAGGAGCTTCAGCTCCGCGCCGACGAGTTCGTGAAAACCGGGAAAGGCAGTAGCGCCGAGGCCTTCCAACGTCTTGGATTCACTGCCTCTGACCTGTCGAAGCGACTGAAGGACCCGAGCGCACTATTCGAGGAAATCATCCGTCGCCTCGGCCAAGTCGATAAGGCGGCGCAGATCCGCATCTCCGACGAGATTTTTGGCGGCACCGGCGGTGAGCAGTTCGTGCGCTTCCTTGATGACGGCGTCGACGGCATTCGTCGACTGAAAGCGGAGTTCGCGAATAGCGGAAATCTGATCACCCCGGAGCAAGTCCAGCGGGCCGAAGACCTGAAGAATGCGGTTCGCCGTCTCCAAGAAGCGGTCAGCAACGTCGCCCGCGCCTTCATCGACACAGGCATCACTGAATGGCTGACGGGGGTAGCAACCAAAGTCGCGAACTTTGCGAGCTCAGTCGTCCAAGCCGTACCTGGCCTAGTGAAATGGGGAGCCGTCATCGGCGTCGCTGCAGTTGCAATCGGCGGCCTTCTGGTTGTCGTGGGATCAGTCGTCTCTTCTATCGGTGCCATCCTCCCTGTGTTCGGAGCGCTCGCTGCTGCAGTTAGTCAGGCCGGCGGTGCCATGGCGCTGCTCAAGGGGGCCATGGCCTTCCTCCTCGGGAACATCTGGGTCGCGGCCATCCTTGCTGTCGTCGCGGCCGTGGGCTTCTTCGTGCTGAAAAGCCAAGAGGCCACGGCAGTCCAGAAGCAGCTCAAGGCTTCGACGGATCAGTTGGACGAAGCGACCCGCCAGTATGAGGATGCTGTGCGCCTCGCCTCTACGGCCCAAGGGAAAGAGAAGGAGTCGGCGCTGGAGCTAGTCAAAGCCAAGCGGCAACTCCTTCAGGACACTATTGCGCTTACCAAAGCAAAGCTGGCGGAAGCGCGCGCTGAGGCCGTGTTAATGGCGACTCGAGCCAAAGATTTCGCTGAAGCCCAGCGGCAAACGATAAGCCGATCAGCGCGCGGCGACATTGGCGAGAGCGGCGCCCGCGGCGGCGTCGGCCTAGTGTCCGCCCAGCTTGAAGGCGGCGCTCGACGCGCCGAGGCTGCCGCACAAGCGGCGCAAGCAAGCGTGGACGCAGCCCAGAACTCCTTCGACAATTTCATGAAGACCTTGAATGCTCCCGTCGACCTGCCCTACTTCCGCGACCTGTCGCCTGGCCCAGACGCGAACAAGGACAAGTCGTCGGGTCGAACGCAGGCCGAACTGGCCTTCGCGCGCGAGACCCTGAAACTCCAAGCCGAACTGGAGGGCGCCAAGCTTCGTGCAGACCAAGGAGAGGTGCGCCGGCTGGAAGACATCATCGACCGCCGCTCGCGCATCGAGGCCTATGAGAGCCAGGAACTGACGAACGCCGCCGCGCAGGTGGCGGCGGATCGAGACCGCGCCCTGATCGCCCGCGCCCGCGAGGAGGCGCAGAAAAAGGCTCTGGCGGATCGCGCAGACGATCTGACTCTGCAGGTGGCCCAGATCGACGGCGACCAGAAGATCGTCGATCTGATGGAGCGTAAGCGCGACCTGGCTCAACTGGTCGCCGCCTATGAGGCTGACGGCGCGGTGAAGGTCGAGGCCGAGCGCATGGCCCGCGCCGACCTGCTGAAGATCGAAGAAGCACGCCTCCGGCTGCGCCAACGCCTCCTGCAGGAAGCGAGCCAGGAGCACGCCATCAGGCTTGCCGAACTGTCAGGCAACGATCGGATGCTCAAGCAGCTTCGCGACGCCAAGGAGATCGAAGACCGGTCGCGCCGCTACCGCACGGAAGGCGGCGAGGACGGCGGTGACGCTTATGGTCGGGCACAGCGGGAAGTGATGACGGAGCGTGCCGCCGCCACCTATGGCGAACATCGCGATATGTTCTCGTCGGCCTTCTCTGATGGCCTTCGCGCTGCGATGGCTGGCGACCTCAAGGGGTTCTTGTCGAACCAGTTCGGTGAGTTCATGTCGCTGGCGTTCAAGCGCGCTGGCGAGCAGGTCTTCGACCGCCTGATGGGCGGGTTCGACGCGACTGCCGAAGGGACTGCCCAAGGCGTGGCCCAGGGCGCGGCTGCAGCCCCGGCCATGATCGGCGCCGGCGCCACCGTGGCGGCGACCATTGCGACAGCGATGACGGCAGCCGGCAGCGCTGCAGCGGCGGCCATGGCTTCGGCGATGGCTACAGCGAGCGCGGTCAGCGGCGGCTCGAATGCTATCGGCACGGCTAGCAACCTGCTGGCCATGCTGCCGAAGTTCTCGACGGGGGCCATGATCCCGCCGTCCGGCTCCAGCGGGATCGACAGCCAGTTGGTCGCTTTCTGGAAATCGCCTCGCGAGCGCGTGAGCGTCCTTAACCCGGATCAGGCCATTGGTGGCGGGCGTGGCGGCACCTCGTACCACATCTCTGGAAACCTCCTGACGCCCGAGTTCTGGTCCCAGATCAAGGGCGAGGTCGCGGCGGGTGAGGCGCGGGCCTACGGCCGCGCCATGAACGACGCCCCCAAACTCACGATGAGCCAGACGGCCCGGCAGCAGCGCCAGGCGGTCGGTCGCCAGCGACGCGGTTCTTAGGGAAAATCCATGCCTCTATACCTGCCCACGTGGCCGGGGCCGTCAGAGATGACGCCCCGGCCTATCAGCGCGCGCAACGAGACCCGGCCGGGTTATGGCGGTCCCGTCGGTCGCAACCTGCGCCCCGGTACGCGCTGGGCGTGGGATATCGCGCTCCCGGCCATGTCCTATGAGAAGAGCCTCGAATGGGACGATCTGCTGGAAGAGGGCGACACCGTCGTCATGGAAATCCTGCAGCCGGGGCTCGACCTTGGGGCTCCCGGCGCTCCGCTGGTCAACGGCGCCATGCAGTCAGGCCGCACCCTCAGCCTCAAGGGCCTAACGCCCGGCTACCTCTTCCGCAAAGGCCAGTGGCTGTCGGTAATCAGCCAGGGCCAGCGCTACGCCTACAAGTCGCGCGCTGACGCCACGGCGGACGGCGCGGGCAATCTCGCGGTGCCGCTGCGCACGATGATCCGTTACCCGCTGGTCAACAACGCCATCGTGGAAATCGCCGAGCCGAAGGTCGAGGGATGGGCGACGCCTGATCCCGACAGCTTCAAGGTCGGCACCGACGGTCTGGTGTCGCCGCGCTTCACGCTCGAGGAGCGCGAATAGTGGACCCGGCAGCCATCGCCGGGCGATCCGGCAAGGCCCGCTGGCTGGTGCAAATCCTGCGCTGGACGACGGCCGACTTCACCCTGCGCCTGACGACGGGCGGCTTTCTCGTCTGGAATGGCGAACTCTTCACCCAGCGCGACCGCACCTACGGCGTCATCAGCGATCTGCCGACTTTCGAGGACGGCGTCGACGGTCAGACCACGCGCGTGGACATCGGGTTCTATCCGGCCAGCTATGACGCCCTCGTCGCCATGGCCGACCGGAAGTTTCAGGACACCAAGATCGAGGTCTACGACTGCGCCCTGGACCCGGAGACGGGGCTGCTGTGGGGCGAACCCGACCTGCTGTTCCAGGGCGAGTACGACTTCGCCCGCTTCATTATCGGCGAGACCGAAGAGCTGATCCTCGAATGCGGGACCGAAGAGGCCCGCCTGAACGAGCCGAACGAAGACCGGCGCCTCTCCCATCCCTTCCATCAATCCGTCTGGCCCGGCGAGCTTGGGCTCAGCCACGTCACCGGCCTCGGCCGGAAGATCTACTGGCGGCAGAACGAGCCCAAGGGGTCGATCAGCAGCGGCGGCGGATACGGCGGCGGGGGTGGCGGCGGCTCCAGCATAGTGGCGAACCAACGATGACTGATCTGGATCACGCACGCCGCGTGAGGAATCTCCAGCGCCGGATGAAGGCGGCCGAGGCGACGCGCCACCGCTTTCAGGGCCTGCCCTATGAGCCGGGCAAGCGCGACTGCCCCCGGATGGGGCTGCACGTCCTGCACGGCCTCGGGATTAAGGCGCCCTTCGCCAAGGGGCTGAAGTGGCGTAACGAGGCCGAGGGCCTGCGCGCGCTCAAGGCGCTGGGCTTCGCCAATCTGATCGAAGCCATCGACAGCCTGGGCTTCGCCCGTATCGCGCCCGCCCGCGCCCTGCCTGCCGATCTGGTGGCGCTGGAGACCAGCCATGAAGTCGGCTGCATCTCAGTGGCGATGGGCAACAGCAACTACCTGGCCTTCACCGACCACAGCCCGAACGCCGAAGTCCTGACAGGGCTGACGGGCTTCGCGCGTGACGCTCTGGGCTACTGCGCATGGAGGACGCTCGATGGGTAAGGCCCTGAAGACGGCCGGCACCATCATCGGCGGCGCGGTGCTGATGGCCACGGGCGTCGGGGCGCTGGCCGGGATGCAGGTCACGGCGATGGGCATTGCCGGTGTCGGCACCATGTCCATCGCGAATCTGCAGCTGATGTCCGCTGGCCTGATGGCGGCTGGGTCGATGCTGGACAAGCCGAAGTCCACGGCCTCTGGTTCGCCTAGCGAGTGGACGTCGAACCCTGATCAAGGGATTCCCTTCCTGTTCGGTCGCATGGGCGTGGCGGGGAAGATCGTCCACCGCGACGAGTACGGCCCGGACAACCGCCTTCAGGGCATCGTGACGATCTATTCGGGCGCGGGTCCGGTGAAGTCGTTCCAAGGCTTTACGGCCGATGAACTGCCCGTCTCATTCGAGAGCAACGGCGGGACCGCCATCGGCAAGTATCGCCGCCAGATGTGGCGGTCTTGGCGGATGGGCGCCCAACCCGACACCGCCCTGAGCCTGCCGACAGGCCTCGACGGCGGCGCGGTCATGCCCATGTGGGGCGCGTCGTACCGGCTATCAGGCAAGGCCTGCGATCTGCTGACGATGCAGATGGACTCCAAGTTCAGCGTCTACCCCACTGGCGAGCCCAAGCCGATTCAGGTGCTGGAAGGCGTCTTCGGCTACGACCCCCGCTACGACGACACCTATCCCGGCGGGGCCGGGCCGTGCCGCTACGGCGTGCGCTCGACTTACCGCTACATCAACGATCCCATCACGGCCGCCCTGAACTGGGCGCTGGGCATGATCGAGAACGGCCAGGTCGTCGGAGGCATCGGGGCTTCGCTTCAGGGCGTCGACCTGCCCGCCTTTGTCGAGGCGGCCAACATCGCCGATGCGAACGCCTGGACCGTCGCAGCGTGGCCCGACACGTCCGAAGACGCCTCGGTGGTTCTGGACGAACTGCTGGAAGCCGGCGGCGCCAAGCGCTCACGCGTCGCGGGCAAGATCAGCTGCGTCAGCCGCGGTGCCCCGCGCCCATCCATCGTCACCATCACGCGCCGCGACACGGCGGGCGCCATCGAATTGGACACCGGCGCCAGCCGCTTCAACCGCCTGAACACGATCACGCCGGTGATCATGTCCGAGGCGCACAAATGGAAGCACGCGCCGATGGACCCGGTGTCGTTCGCGTCGCTGGTGAGCGAGGACGGCGGCAAGCGCAGCGACCAGATCAAGTACCGCTTTGTCTCCAAGGTGAAGCAGGGCGCTGAGCTGGCGGCCTACGACATCCTCGACGCGCGCGAGCCCTTCGCTGGTACGATCCCGCTACTGCCGCACCTTCGTCGCCTGAAGCCGGGCGACTGCTTCGACATCGATGAGCCGGGCTTCATGCTGGATGGCGTGAAGATGCTGGTGCTGAGCCGGTCCTACGATGCGAGGACGGGCGAGGTGCGCATCGCCTTCCGTTCCGAGACGGACAGCAAGCACCCGCTGGCGCTGGGCAAGACCACGACCATGCCGGAATACCCCGGCCTGACGGTTCCAGATCCGACGGAAGTCACGGGCCCGCTGCCCGAAGACTGGACCATCGTCGTCCGTCCGCCGGCGCCCGATGGCACGCAGCTGCCGGGCTTCGACCTGACGGGTGTCGTGTCGAACGCGACCGCTGATGCGATGCTGATCTACTGGCGCGAGGTTGTGGAGGGCGAAAACCCAGACGTCGAGCCGCCCTTCTTCGATGACGACGGTGCGATCCTGCCCGGCTGGAACGATGCTGGCACGTGGCCGCCGACGACCCGCACTCTGTCCATTCAGGGGCCACAGCCGGGCTCTGTTGTCTGGCTGGCGATCCGGTATCGGCGCGGCAACAACTATTCGGCTCCGGTTTTCGCCGGCCCCAAGACCGCCCCTGGCCTGATCTCTGGCGACACCACCCACCTGAACGGCACGCCCGTCACCGAGATCACCAACCGCCTGCAATCTGTAGAGGCCGTGGCGGCGACGGCGCAGCAGGGCGTGGCGGATCTGGAGCTGGTGTATGGCGACACGGTCAGCGCGGCGGAGAGCGCGCTGGCGGCGGGCAATGCCGCCAACCTGGCGGTGCTGAAGGCCGGTGAAGCAGGCGACGCCGCCACTGCGTCGAACGTCTCGGCCGGGATCGCCGCGACCAAGGCGACCGAGGCGGGCAACAGCGCCACGGCGGCGAACGCGGCGAAGGTGGCCGCTGAGGCGGCGCAGGACACGGCTGACGCCAAGGCCACGGCCTCGGCCACCTCGGCGGCCAGCGCGGCGGCCTCGGCCACCAACGCCGAAACCTCGGCCACGGCCGCCAGCGGCTCGGCCACCACGGCCGCGACCAAGGCAGGCGAGGCCTCGACCTTCGCGGGGCAAGCGTCCAGTTCCAAGGATGCGGCGGCGGGGTCGGCGTCGAGCGCGGCCGCCTCGGCGGTCACGGCCTCGACCGCGTCGGGCACCGCAGCGACTGCGCGAGACGCCGCCATCGGCGCCCGCAACGACGCCCAGGCGGCGGCGGCCACGGCGACGACGCAAGCGTCCAGCGCCAGCGCGGCGGCAGCGTCGGCCTCGATCAGCGCCAATCTGGCGGCGTCTATCGGAACGCGGAGCCTCAACAAGAACTCCATTTTCGCCGATTGGACGGCGGCGCTTCCGGCCACGTGGTCGCAATGGAGCGGCACGGCGGGGACGACTTACGCCAAGGTCGCGGGGATCAACGGCTCGCCCAACGCGGTCAAGGTCGGTTCGGCGGCGGGCGACCCTGCCGGTATCGTCCAGACGGGCAACGGGGCCTTCGGCGCTACGGGCGGCGAGTATCTGGTCATGGAGGCAGATGTCCGTCTGGTCTCCGGCTCGATGGTCGGGGCTGGGCTGTATGTCGAGCGCTACAACGCGGCCGGCAGCGCCCAAACCGGCGCGGCCCTCACCTACAACTTCGCGACCGACAAGGATGCATCGGGGGTGGTTCGCGGGGCGGGCGTCGCAGGACAGACCTATCGCTTCTCCAAGCTGGTCGACGCCCGCGCGGCCGACACGGCGCAATACGTCGTCTTCGCCCTCACCCGGTTTGGCGGGTTCGGCGCAGCGGCCGCGGGCGAAATCGAATGGCGCCGCGCTTCAATCCGCGCCGCTACCCCTGAGGAGATCGCCGCCGGGGTCGTCCTGCCTGGCGTCGAGGCGCAGCTTGCGATCACCGCCGCCGTCGCCGCCGACGCCCAGACCCGCCTCTCGACGGTTCGGTTCGACGTCACCGGCGGCGCTGGCGGCGATCCGTTTGAGGTGGCGCTCCGCGCGGACGCCAGCGGCTCGCTGGGCATGCTCTCGGCGACGGCGCTTCGGTTCAGGAACTTCATCGGCGGCCTGGCTGTCGACGTCATGCGCATGATCGACGGCTATGTGCACATTCTGGGACCGCTCTATATCGGGCCGAACCGGGAGATCGAGATCGAGCCCTTCACCCCGTCGATCAACTGGAGCATGGGCACGGCCCGATTGGCGATCGGGAAGCTGCCGAACGACAACCTGCTGTTCTGGTTTGGTCCGAACGTAACGGCCGCCAACATGCGCAAAAACAACGCGGCGCTGTGGTTGGATCGTGGCGGCAGCGCCTATTTCGGCGGGACGCTGAGTGCGGGCGTGCTTAGAAATGGGCTCACCGTCACCTCCCTCGCCTCGAATACGACGGCCGACACTGGGCGCTTCGGATCGAACGGGGGCACGATCACGACGACGTTGAGCTATTCCGCCGCAACCAGCGCTGTCTATTACGACGGGGCGACATCTCCGCTGCCTCGGCCCGCCGACACCAACGGGGCCACGTCTGCTGCCGTTCGGCTGGATCGCAGCATCAATGGCGGCGCCCTGACGGCGGTCCAGACCCTGAACGTCTCCGGAACTTGGTCAGACACGGTCCCTGTGGATGGCTATGTCCAGGGCCAAGGTTGGCGGCACGAATACTCCGCCACCATGGGTGGCTCGCTGACCTACACCGACCCTCAGGCCGTGGCTCAGGATCGCCAATACAAGGCCACGATCACCGCTCGCGCGGACGGTCCGCGACCTATCGGAAGCCAGACCCTGTCTGTCGTCTGCATTGAGGCGTGACCTCTCACCAAAAAGGAGCCTGACACCATGACCGAAGACATCGAACAGAAGCGCGCCGAGGTGGCCGCCTTCGACGCAGCCCAGGCCGAAGCACGCAAGGCCGAGATCCGAGCCAAGCTGCAACCGCTGACCGACCTTGGCCTGGGCGGCTCCGAGGCCCTGACTTGCTCGCCTTCGCAGCTGGCTCAGGTGTTGAGGAGCACGGCGGCGACCCTGGCCGAGGTGGACGCCAGCTTGCCGAACCTGCTGTTCAGCACCGCCCAGGTTCTGGAGACGGCGAACGATCGCATCCGCTCGCTGGCGATGCAGAACGCCGCCGCGCCCGCGGTTCCGGCCGAGCCCGAAGCCTGACGAACCCGGTTCGCTACCTGGTGTCGAAATGCTCTAACGACCTGGCCTTCTTTGCGGGGGTCTCGTCCGGCTCTCCGTCCGCATCGGTATCGATGATCCGCCTTGAACGACCTTCTCCCGTGAAGGCGCCGCCGAGGGCAACGAAGGCGCCCGCCAGTACCATGGCGCCGAGGGCAACAAGAAGCAGGCGCGGGATGAGGTCCATGCCTCTACAGCGCGGGCAGGTCGGCTCCAGTTCCATCCAATCCAGTCTTATCGCAGGAGCCCGCATGTCCGCAGGCCATCAAATCAGCATGCCCTTTGCGGAGGGCCTTGCCGCGCTCCTGACCGCCCTTGGGCTCGGGGGTGTCCTGACCGCCTGGGTTCAGCGGCCTTCTCGCCGCGCGGTGGACGCTTCAGCAGCCAACGCGCAGGCCACCGGTGAAGCTGCTGTGATCGCCGCCACAGCGACGGCCTTCACCGAAGTGACAAGCGGCCTTCGCGAGGAGATCGAACGGCTCCAGCAGGTGGCCGTGCGCTTTGAGGCGGACCTGGCCGCCGCCCATGATCGGACGGTGACGTTCGAAAGGCAGGTGGGGCAGATGCAAGCCGACCTCGACAGGGTCCGCGCCGAGCGTGATGCAGCCATCGAGAAGACCATTCAGCAGGAAGGCGAGATCCGGCAGCTCAAGGCCGTGATCGACGCGCACGCGAGGGCTGGAGCATGAGCCGCAAACCACCCCGCTGGTGGCCGCAGGTGATCAACCTGCCGCGCACCACGACGATTCTCGCTCTTGGTTTCCTCGCTGGGAACCTGCTGTTCCTGCCGGTGATCGCCTGGCTGGGGGACGCCGTCGCCGAGCGCTACGCCGACGCCGTCATGCTGGTCGCCTCGATGTTCAAGGATGGGATGCTACTGATCCTGGGCTTCTATTTCGGCCGGAACCAAGGCGGCGAAAGCGCTGACGGAGGATCGGTCAGTCTGTCGGCGGGTTATCGCGAGCGGCGCTCTGGCGCGAGGTCCGGCCAATAAGCCACCCGATCATGACGATGCCGCCAGCGCCAAGAAAGGTCGTTGCCCGATCGGCTATCGGGCCTTCACCCAGAATGCCCAGCGCCGCCATAGCGATGATCCAGATCGCAACTGCTGCCGTCGCGCCGCGGAACTTCAGCTTTATGCCGAGTTGCTTCAACCACTCCACTGGTCGCCCCTTCCCGAATCTGAATCTCAACTTGGCGACAGTCCACGGGGTCGGCCAGTGGATCAAGCGGTGGCTTCTACTTCGGTCGGAACCAGGCGAGCGACACCGGCGGCTAACCGCCGAAGGCGAGCCAGCCCAAGACGCCGAATAGGGTCAGGCACAACAGGGTGAGGACAATCTCCAATGTCCGACCACTTCGTTTGCTTGGCCTTCTCGCCACGTCCTGCCTCCATCTGAACAACGATAATATTTCGCCGCGCTACGCGGTTGTCCAGCAGCCGCAACCCATCCCCCACAATCTGAACTGGAGACCATCATGGCCTATCGCCTTGGTGCGCAGTCGCGTGCCGAGCTTAGGGGCGTGCATCCTGACCTCGTCCGCGTGGTCGAGCGCGCTATCGAAATCACCCATCAGGACTTCAGCGTTCATGACGGCCTGCGCACGCTGGAGGAGCAGAAACGCTATGTCGCCTCGGGCGTCTCGCAGACCCTGAACTCTAAGCACCGACCTCAGCCTGACGGCTTCGGTCACGCCGTCGATCTGGTCCCATACATCAACGGCAAGCTGCGCTGGGAATGGGAGCCTCTCTATGTGATCGCAGCCGCCGTCTGGCAGGCCGCCCGCGAGTTGGACGTCGCCGTGCGCTGGGGCGGCGCCTGGATCGACATGGCCGATATCAAGGCCGGGACACCCGGGGCGATGAAGGCGGCCGTCGAGGCCTATGGCGCCGCGCGCCGGAAGGCTGGGAAGAAGGCCTTCACCGATGGGCCGCACTTCGAGCTGGTCCGATGAGAGGCTTCCTCCGCGCCATCGGCCCGGCTTCCTGGGCCGTCATCGCCGTCTGCGTCCTGCTGATCCTGTCGCTGGGGTGGTGCGCGGTCAAGGCGCCCGGCCGTGAGCGCGCCAAGCTGCACGCCTCGGCCGCCGCCGCCAACGCCAAGGCTCAGGCGATTGACGTCAGGGCGCGCGATCAAGCGGCCGATGAACGGCTGACCGACCTGAAAGCCAACACCCAATTTGAAAGGGATCTGACCCATGCCGTCTCTTCGCTGCCTGACGCGCGGCCTTCTGATCGTCGCCTCGCTCTCGCTTGTCAGCGCCTGCGCCACCAGGGAACACGTCCGGCCGATCTTCCCCCCGTCTGCCGACCTGCAGGTTGAGGCCAAGCCCCGGCTGGACCCGGCTGCGCTGGACAGCGAGGCCGCCCTGGACGCGCACGACATCGCCCTTGAAGCGTGGGGCGAGCGTGGCTGGGCGGCCGTGGCGCGGGTATGTCGCTGGGCCGAGCGGAACGGGGCGAAGGGGCTGGACTGTCCGCCGCCTGATGTGCCGCCTCGGCCGGGCTAGTCTGATCGATGTGGTGCGGTATGGAGGCTGGGCGCAGCCCTGCTGCCTCCGCTTAAAGAGTGACGCGCGTGGGGTTGTCCTGACCCCGGATCAGGGCTCTATCGTCGCCGCCACATTATCCAGCGTCGAGCCATCAGGCTCCGCCATTGAGGGGCCCGCTCCGGTTCGCCGGGGCGGGCTTTCTTGCGTTTGGAACCGAACCGGTGCCGCGTTGTTGAACCCTTGCAGACAGGCAGGGCTGGCCGCTTTGCTGTCTGTGTAGTCCCTGGGAGGGGACTAAGCGCCCCCGTCGTCCCTAAGCCGGCGGGGGCGTCTCGATTTTAGATCCTGGATGTCAGATCGCGATACGGCGCGCCTCGGTCGCCCGCCTCGGCGCGGGTCAGCACCTTCGTTTCGAACAGGGATGAGACCACGACCTTCACGCCGCGGTGCCGGATGCCTTCGTCGAGGGTCTTGGCGGTTCGTTCGATCTGATGAAGCGTGTCGCACCAGTCGGAGCTGTTGACCTCGATTAGCCCGGGCTGGAGGTCGGGATTGTCGCCTGCAGCGGCGGCCATGGCGTCCAGGGTGTCGTGCAGTTCGTCTGGGGTCATGCCCGGGCGTCTATCTGAGTCGGCGCTCAGATGACCATCAGCGCGCCGTCATCCAGCGGGCGCTGCAGTTCCCTGGCGATCTCCCACGGCGCCGTCATCCACGCCTCGATCTCGGTGGGCTCGGTCAGGATGACCGGCATGGCCTTGGGATGAACGGACTTCACCGGCTCGCTGGGCTCGGTCGTCAGGAAGGCAAACAGGTCGCAGGTCTCCATGCCGGTCTTGATCTTGCGGACGCAGGTCCAGTCCTGAACGTGGACGCCGGCGAAGAAGGCGAGCGGCTCGGGATCATCGACCGCCAGCTTGAACCAGATCGGGCGGTATCTGCCCTCGGCGTCCCTGCCCGGCTCGCTGAAGGCCGTGAACGGGACCAGGCAGCGGTTCTCGGGTTTGAGCCAGGGCTTCCAGTGCGACGAAGCGGTGTTGCGGACATTGGTGGTCCCGCTGTCGGGCTCCATCTCCAGCAGCTTGGGGAAATCCACCTCCTTGCCCTTGGCGCGCAGTTTGTCGGCCCGCTCAGTCGCCGCGTCCATCAGGGCCTTGCGCGACGAGGGCATTCCCCAGCGTGCGGCGGTCAGAATCCGGTCGCCCCGCTCCCAACGCACGATGGGCGCCGCGTAGTCGGGGTAGATGTCCCGCGGCTCCATATTGCCGACGTCGGACCGCATGGCCTTGGCCATGTCCATGATGGCCTGAGGACCGCTGCGCTGCCGGTAGAGGTTGCACATGGACGGAACCTGTCACGCTGCCGGTTCATTTGAAAGACGGAGCAGGATGCGCTCCAGCTGCAATGCAGCCGACGCCCCTCGCTCCCGCAGGCGAGGGGTTTGCTTTTAGTGGTCCAGCACGCCCCGCTCGATTAGGGCCGCGACCACATTGTCCTCGAGCGATGCGGCCACCTCTCCTGCAAAGGCCCGCCGGGCCTCCGCCTCATCGAAGATGAGACGCTCGGGCGCGTTTCGGTGGGTGGTCAACCGGAAGAAGGTCTCGCGCTTCTGGCGCGCAGCCAGATGTTCGATGCGCTCCAGCCTGACGCCCGCCCGGGCTCGAACCAGCTTCTTCATGGCGACCTCCCGTTCGGAGGACACAGTCGGCGCCGCCGGTTTTGGTTCCCGCTCAGAACATCTCGACGGCCTTGCCGCCGGCCTGTGGGGGGAAGGTCCAGAAATACATGCGGCCCTGGCATCGGCGGCTGCGGCATCGGGCCGACCGTCCCCAGAGGGAGAAGTTGGGCCCGCGCTCTTGCAGCAGGACAGGCAAACGCACGTCCATCTCCAGCCCGCAGGTCAGGCAGCGCGCAATGACGGGCCAGCCCTGAACCTGGAGTTCGGCCACGGTGCCCGCTCGGTTCATCCACTGCGCCGACGACCAGGTCTGGTATCGGGGGTTCATGCCCATGGATCAGTGGCCCGCAGCGGCCCGGCGCGACTTCGGCCAGTAGTCTCCGCAGTGGTGACCCCCATAGCGAAACAGGCTCACGACCTCGTCGGGCATCCCCGCATCCCTCAGGTGGATATGGTTCACATCACGAAGCAGGTAGGCCACGTCGTCGAGGCGCAGACCGCCCTCTGGCAGCCAGGCCAGCAGGCGCCGGATGCGCATGACGTCCGAAGTGTCGCGGGGGCTATCGCGAAATGCATTGGCGGCGGGGTCATTGGCCGTAGTCAGCGAAAGGCGTTTCGCGCCGCAACTGTCGCAGCGTAGCGAGCAAGCCCATTCGCATGCATCACGGTTCAGCCAGTCTGGAAATCGCCGGATTAGGTCGAGGCCGCTGAAAAACCCCTTCTTCCCGCAGGCGCAGCAGGTCACGCGTATCTGCGTTCCCCGGTCGGGCGCTTCGATCAGGGGGAAGTGGTGCAGGCCGATCGGAAAGCGCTCATCCGGTATCTGGCCGACGCCGCGCCAGAAAGGGGAGTCTTCGTCATCATCCATCGTCAGGCGTCCGCGACCCGTGCTTCAGCCAAGAGCGAAGCCCCTGACCGGCGCAACGCCAGCCCCGCCCTCATCCGGGCGATCGAGCCCGGAGCCTTGGCCTCGATCTCCCGCAGGATTGAGCCCGCGCCCGCACGGCCGTCGGCGCTGGTCAGGTCTAGCCCGACCAACTGCAGCATCAGGCCCGCCAGTTCGGCGTCACTGGCGCGGGTCATCGTGCAGGGCGTCCCACATGGGTCATGCCTGCCAGCAGGCCGGCCACCAGATCGACCGTCTTCGTCGGGATTTCCGGTTCGGTTCGGGCTTCAAGCTCTCGATCCAGTTCGACCAGGTCGCGGGCAAACGCTTCGTCTGGGCCGCTAGGTTGCGTGTCCATGTCATCCTCCGAGGTTGCCGACCCGGACGGACTCCTACGGCGCCGATTGCGGCAACGCCAAGCATTTTGTTCTCTTTTCGTTCACGCCCCTGTGGAACGTCGAAAAGGGCCGCTAGCGGGCCCCGAAGGTTTGACACCGAGGCTAGAAGCCAATGAGGGCGGGACCGGCGAGTTCCGGTTAGACACCGCCAAGGCGTTGAAATTTCACAGGGCGATCAGTCCCTCCGGGCCTACCACACCACCGCCGTCTGCGACGCCGTCGCGCGTCGGAGTCCCGCGTGGCGCGTCATCCACGCCGGGTGTTGCGGATGGTCCCGCCCTTGAACAACATGCCGGCGCAGCCGACGCCCTCGACCTT
>DAIOID010000009.1:34237-38519 GCA_036744355.1 Brevundimonas sp. | reverse complement strand
GCCATCCTGATCAAGGACAACCACGTCGCCGTCTGTGGCGGGGCGGGCGAGGCGGTGCGCCGCGCCAGGGCCTTCGCCCCGCACCTGATGAAGGTCGAGGTCGAGGTCGACAGTCTGGCCCAACTGGACGAGGTCCTGCCGGAGCGCCCGGACGTCGTCATGCTGGACAATTTCACCCTGGCTGATCTGGAGGAGGCCGTGCGCCGGGCGCGCGACAGCGCCTTCGGCCCGGTGGTGCTGGAAGCCTCAGGCGGGGTCAATCTGACGACCGTGGCGGGGATAGCCGCGACCGGCGTGGACGTGATCTCGGTCGGCGCCCTTACGCACTCGGTTCCGCAGCTGGACGTGGGTCTGGACGCTCGCTGACGGCGCGGGCAGCCGGGCGGGCGAACCACTTGCGGCCGATCCATTGCTGGATCGGCTCGTCGACGAAGCGGTTGTAGAGGTCCGAGGCGATCAGGGTGAAGACCAGGGCGCCGAACCACATGGCCCAGGCCTCCCATGCCACGCTCTCGATCGCCGGATGCAGGCGGGCGGCCAGGGGCTCGACCACGTCGAACCAGACGGCCCCGGTGATGGTGTGGACCATGAAGAGGCAGAAGCTGACCTTGGCGCCCCATTCGGCGCCGGGGATGGGCCTGGTCACCGGCGAGGCGCCGCAGCCGATGATGACGGCGCAGATGGCCAGGACGTTGATCAGGTCCGGCCCGACCATGACGGCGCTGGCCAGCAGGACCGCGCCCCCGCCAAAGCCGACCAGCCGCGCCGAGCCGTCCGTCCAGCGGCCCGTCTGAACGGCGCGCGCCAGCGCCAGTCCTACGAGGAACAGCGGGGCGGCGCGGAACATGCACCACTGGAAGGGCAGGCTGAACTGCTGCTCGCCCAGCAGGGCCAGGCTGAGGGCGTTGGAGCCGACGATGATGGCGACCGCCAGGCCCAGGCTGATCCAGACGCTGTTGATCCTCAGCATCCCCCGCCACAGCATGGGGAAGAAGGCGTAGCAGATCAGCAGGGTCGAGATGGTCCAGCTGGGAATGTTCCAGTGTCCGCCGCCCAGACCGAAGGCGTGCAGCAGCAGGATCTGGGCGGGCAGGTCGGACAGGTCGAAGCGGCCTTCATTGCTGGCCTGCATCCCCAGAGCCCCGGCGGCCAGCACCATGACGACCAGCATGGCCAGGGTGATGATGTGGGTCGGGTAACAGCGCGCCAGCCGCTTCAACCAGAAGCGGGCCAGGGAGACCTTGCCGCTGGCGACGCCCGCGCCATAGGCCTTGGCCAGGACGAAGCCCGACAGGATCAGGAAGAAGTCGGTGGCCAGATAGCCGCGCCCCAGAAAGCCGTGCATCGTCTGCAGCGAGATCGGCGCCGTGTCCCCGAAATGGAACACCACGACGAACAGGGCGGCGACGAATCTCAGGGCGTCGAGCGCGCCGCCGCGGGTTTTCGAGGCGGCAGGCGGGGCGGCGGAGGTCAGGGTCATGCGGCGGCTTCCGGGACGTCTGGGGCGTTCGGTTCGGTCCGCAGCAAGAAGCGGGCCGGGAACATCCTTGCGCCGTGGCCCGTTTCCTTTCGGTGAAAGGAGCCCGCCATGACTAAATCCCCCACCGTGCCCAAGGAGCAGCGCAGCTTCGCCGACCACGGCGCGCGCTCCGTTCAGGACATGGCGGATCGCCGCGATCTGGCGACCGGCGCCCAGTCGGGGCAGCCGGGCGACGCGGACGTCAACACGGGTCAACAGGGCCGGTTCGGCAACCTGAAGCAGAACATGACGCCGCAGTGGAAGACGCAGGACCGTTAGGCGCGGTCCGCCGTCGGGCGGTTAGCCGGCGACGGCGGCTCCGGTCAGCTGATTGTAGGGCACGGGACCGCTTGAGGTCTCGGTGGTCTTGAGGCTGGCCTGGACCATGCGCGGGGCGTCTGCGGCGGTCGAGGGGCGCGGCGTATAGCGGAACGACTCGCTCGAACCCGAACGGCCGCCGAAGCGGTAGAACAGGTGGTTGCCGACCTGGTTCACCTTGACCAGGCTGTTGCGCCAGCTGGGCGAGACGCCGCTGGTGTGGAAGTGGGTGGCGTTGCCGACCGGGGCGTAGACTTGGCCGGCGAGGGCCTTGGCGGCCACGTCGCGGGCGCGGTTCCAGGCGGTGCGGTTGACCGCGCCGCGCATGGCGCTGTTGCAGGTGAAGCTGAACTGGCAGCCCGTGCTGCGGTTCGAGCCCTGGAAGACCACAGCGCAGACCGTGTTGGGGAAGGAGGGGTGGCGGGCGCGGTTCAGCACCACCTGGGCCACGGCCTTCATGCCGTCGGCGCCTTCGCCGCGCGCTTCGTAATAGGCGGCCTTGGTCAGGCAATCGAGATCGCGCGACTGATCCAGGGCGCTGCTCATGCGGAAAGGCTTGGCGGCGGGATTGGTCAGGTTGGCGCGACGCAGGCCGTTCTGGCTGTCTTCCAGGCGGGCGGTCAGCAGCTCCGCCTGGCGGTCGCGCTGGGCGGCGCCGGCGACGGAATAGGGATCGTGGCGATCGGCGATGGCCAGGGCGCTGGCGTCCAGACCGCCGGCCGCGGCGGCCATGGCTTCCTGGGTGTAGCCCTCGGAGCCGGCGCCTTGCAGGCGTTCAGCTTGGGCGCGAACGGTTGAAGCCTGGGCGGCGACGCCGCCCAGATAGGCTCCACCGACGGCAAGGCTGACGACGCCGCCGAACGCCGCAGCCGCCGTCTTGGGGCGCAGGCGAAGGGATTGGGCGGCGTGCATCAGCGCACGCGTCTGCGAGGAGAAACTCAAAAGCGTAGTCCTGTTCAGCAGGGCGAGGATGCCGCCCCTTTACTCAACGGAACCGGGCGACATGATGCGTCGCGAACCCGCTCCGGACCAGAGATCGACGAACAGCCGACCTCCGGAAGGCGGGCCTTAAGCCATTCGTTTATGGCCTCAATGTGGTTGATTCGCCACTTGCTGTTGCGGCGCAGCAATTCGTCGCGCCCCTACAGACGACGAATTTTCCTTCTGTGAGGATTGGTGGTCATTGCTTCAGAACATCTTGCGAAGTCTGTATTCGATTACGGTGTCATGATTTCGAACCGGCGCCGTTTTCGGCGGAAACGCTATTGGTCATGGGGTCTTTACTTGTCTGATCGACTCGAGCGCAAGGTGGGAACTTTTCGGCTTCGGCGGCGTTGCAAGCTCAACCATTTCAAGGAGTTCCCTGCCTGATGACCCGTTTCCCGATCCGCGCCGCCGCCCTTGTGACGCTGGGCGTCTCTGGCCTGGCGCTTTCCGCCTGCGGACACACGGTCGAGCAGAAGGCCGCTACGGGCGCTATCGCCGGCGCCGTGGTGGCTGGACCGGTCGGGGCGGCCGTGGGCGGCGCGGCGGGGGCGGCGGTCGGCCATATCGACAAGAAGCCGCACTGATCGGTCGTCTGCGGCGTCGCTTGCCTGCGGCCCCGTGAGCCCCCATTTGCCGGTTCGGACGCGATATCGGCCCTAAATTGCGTGTTTGAGGGTCTGAAGCGGCGGCAGAGCTTGATTTCTGCGCCGGATTCCGCTTTGGCAGCGCGCCGGGCCGTTTGCGCATCTGCACGCCCGACGGGCCGCCATTGATCGGCGTCGCCCCTCATTCAGAGTTTCAAGGAAGACCGCCTCTACGCATGCGAGACCTCAAACAAACCGGCTTCAACGATCGCATCTCCGCCCGGCAAGACGCCAAGAAAGCCCTGCTGGCCAAGTTCAAGCCCAAGCCGGCGGTCCAGGACCCCGAGTTCGAGAAGCTGGCTGAGAAGCGCGCCGCTGAGAAGGAAGCCATCCGCCAGCAGCACGAGCTGGCGAAGGCCGAGATTCGCCGCGAGAAGGCCGAGAAGGAAGCCGCCCGTCTGGCCGCTGAAATGGCCGCCCAGGACGAGGTCGACGCCGCCAAGCGCGCCGCCCGCAAGGAGCGCAAGCAGTTGACCAAGGAAGAGCAGAAGGCCGCGCGCGACGCTCGCTACGCCGCCCGCAAGGCGCGTCAGCGCTAGGACCTCTAAAATCCTTCTCCCCTTGTGGGAGAAGGTGGACGGCGAAGCCGGACGGATGAGGGGTTGCGCGACGTTCAACTCGCCAACTCCTTCTGCCGTGCTGAGACCCCTCATCCGGCACTGACGGGCCACCTTCTCCCGCAAGGGGAGAAGGAGGCGGTGCAACGCTCCACCCTCCTCAGCGTTACGGCAGCGAAGATTCATGTGCGACGGGTCGTCGCCGCCCCTTGGCTGGCGCGCGAAAAGACCTAACTGCAGAGCTGGATCTTTCGTAC
>DAIOID010000009.1:29893-34137 GCA_036744355.1 Brevundimonas sp. | reverse complement strand
GCCGTGGCGCCCATGGCCGTGGCCGTCAGTCTGGCGGTCATGGGCCTGGCCATGTCGGCCAGCTCCAGCGTGCGCCCTGATATCGACCGCACCGCCGAGGCTGTGGCCCGCGCCACCGGCGGCGACCTGACCCCGCGCGGGCTGAAGCTGATCATGGCGCGGCTGGATCCTGGTCAGTTGGCCATCGCGCGTCGCTTTGATCCGGCGCTGAATCAGCCGGAGCTGTACGGCCTGACGCCGGGGTGGGAGAGCCTGACCCTGGGCGGCAAGCCGTCGCTGGATGCGGGCGTCTCGGGCGTCGCCGCCCAGCAGCTGAACGCGGCCATGCCCAACGCCTTCGGCGCCCTGCAACCGGCCAAACCCTTCGACCTGCGCCCCGCCACCGAGGCCGACCGCAAGCGCGCCCTGCGCTGCCTGACCCAGGCCGTCTATTACGAGGCGGCGCTGGAGCCGACCGAGGGGCAGGAGGGCGTGGCCCAGGTCGTGCTGAACCGGGTGCGCGATCCCAACTATCCGGCCACGGTCTGCGGCGTCGTCTATCAGGGCGCCGAGCGGACCACCGGCTGCCAGTTCAGCTTCACCTGCGACGGGTCGCTGAGCCGCGCCCCCATCCCCTGGGCCTGGAACCGCGCCGCCCGCGTGGCCGAGCGCGCCCTGGCCGGCCATGTGGCGTCGCGCGTGGGCACGGCGACCCATTACCACGCTGACTACGTGCACCCCTGGTGGTCGCCGACCCTGGCCAAGATCACCCAGGTCGGGGCGCACATCTTCTATCGCTGGAAGGGCGCGCCCGGCGAAAGCGCCGCCTTCGTCCAGAGGTCGGCGGGCCGCGAGCCGGTCATCGACGAGGCCCGTTTCGCCAGGCCTCGCATCCTGCTGGCCACCCCCGCCGACAGCGTCGAGGAGGCCCTGGCCGGCGCCGCGCCGAACCAGTTGCGCACGGTCGAGATCGACGGCCAGACCCGCGTGGTCGGCATCGCCAGCCTGGGCGGCCGCCGCCAGGCCAGCAAGGAAGAGATCGCCGCCATCAACGAGCGGCTGAAAGCCTATGAGGCGCCGACCGCTGTGGTCGCGCCCCCACCGGGCGTCACCGCCATGGCCGTCGAGGAAGTCGGCAAGCCCGCAGCCCGATCCGGGCTAGATGCCTGAAGCGTAGGCTTCCCAACCCTTTTGCAAGACCTCGACCGAGGACGGCAGGCCCAGCGCCGCGCCCTCGCTCGCCAGCCAGGCCTCGAAGCTGCGACCGTCCGCCAGAGCCGCAGCGATGTCGGCGAGGATGGTCGGGCGGCCGGAGGTCTGGATCAGATAGTCGGCGAAGACGCGGGTCTGGATGTAGAAGACACGCTCCAGCGCCGCCGGGCGGGCGCCGGCGCCTGCGGGGGTGAAGCTGACGCCCACGCCTACCCCGCCGCCGCCAGAGATGACCTCGGGCGCGGCGGCGACGGCGCGCGCCAGGCCGGGGTGCTCGCGCGACAGCAGGCCGGGCAGGTCCAGCAGAATGGCGCGACCGTCGACCGGACCGACGGCGGGGACGACTTCGCCCTTCATCAGAGCGCCGAACTGGTCGCGGCGCTGGGCGGCGGTGGGGTCGTCCTCCATAATCACGGCGGCGGCCTCGTCCAGCCAGTCGGGACCGGGGCCGCCGTAGTGGCGGGGGGCGTCGGGGTCCGTCTTGACCGCCGTCTCGGGGCGCTCGGGCCAGAAGGCGGCGGTGAACCACAGGTGGCCCAGCTCATGCGGCACCATGCCCGCGTCCAGCGCGGCCTGGGCCCTGGCGTCGGGAATCTGGGACAGGGCGCGGGCGACGACTTCCTCGGTCTGGGCCGGGTTCATGTTCTGCGAGGCGGCGAAGCGGCGGGTCCCTTGCTCGACGCTGCGGCGGGCGGCCTCGTCGAAGGCGCGCGGCGCGGGCCAGGGCAGGACATGGGCGAAGCCGGCGGCGCGCAGGGCGGCGCGGTCCGGCGTGGGCGGGGTCGAGAGGACGGCGTAGGGGGCGATGTCGCGGCCGAAGCGGGCAGTGAAGCGGGCCTCGCCCGCCTGGGCGTAGCCCGCCAGCCGCTGCGCCTCTTCCGGCGTCGCCGCCAGGGCCACGCCGCGGCCGGCGACGGCGCAGCTGAGCTGGGGCGCCGCTGACAGGGCGCGGGCGCACAGGGGATCGGGCGCGGCGGCGGCGAGCAGAAGGGCGAGGGCGAGCATGGGCGTCTCCAAAGGGCGAGAGATCGAGGCTCGCGGACCTGCGTATCGCCTTCATGTCGAAGCGGGGGCTTGCCGAGGCGGCGCCGACACAAGACAGATACAGAAGGGCGCAAGGACTGGGGGATCATGAGCGTGACGACCGACATCCTGATCGTCGATGACGACGCCAGTCTGAGGGCGGCGCTGGGCGACTATCTGTCGGGCGCGGGCTACGCCGTGCGGACGGCGGACGGCGGCGTCGCCATGGACGCGCGGCTGGCCGAGGCCGTGCCCGATCTGGTCGTGCTGGACGTGATGATGCCGGGCGAGGACGGCCTGTCCATCTGTCGGCGGCTGCAGGGGCGGGCGCCGGTGCTGATGCTCAGCGCCATGGGCGAGACGACCGACCGCATCGTCGGGCTGGAGGTCGGGGCCGCCGACTATCTGCCCAAGCCGTTCGAGCCGCGCGAGCTGCTGGCCCGCATCCGCGCCGTCCTGCGCCGTCCCGTGCAGGCGGACGAGGCGCCGGATCGGCCGCTGGCCTTCGAGGGCTGGCGGCTGGAGGTCGAGGCGCGGCGCCTGACCGATCCGGCGGGGGCGTCGGTGGACCTGACAGGGGGCGAGTTCGCCCTGCTGCTGACCTTCGTGCGCTCGGCGGGCCGCATTCTCAGCCGGGACCAGATTCTGGAGAACACCCACGGGCCTCTGGCCGAGAACTTTGACCGGGCCGTCGATCTGGCGGTCAGCCGCCTGCGGCGCAAGCTGGAGCGGCCAGGGCGGGCGGCGCTGATCGAGACGGTGCGCGGGGCGGGCTATCGCTTCCGCGCGGCGGTGCGGCGGTGAGCGTCCGCACGCTGTCTATCCGAACCCTGGCGGCGGGCTTCACCGTCGCGGGCATCTTGCTGTGTCTGAGCGTCAGCTTCGTCATCGCCCTGGCCTTTCCCGCCCCGCCGCCCGCGCGGGTGACGCTGGCCGAGGCGCAGGCGGCCCTGAGCGGGGAAGCGGAGACGGGCTGGCGTCGTCGCGTGGTCGCCGCGCCGCCGTTCGAGGCCGCGCGCGAGGGACAGGCTCTGGTGGCCCAGGCCGGTCTGGCGGTCCTGCTGGACGCGCCGATGGCCGAGGTGCGGGTGCGGCCGCTGACGCCCGAGCGAGGTCCTTCTGGCGGGGCCGTCTCGTCGCGCGCGCCGGCCGAGGGGCTGAAGGCCCTGCTGGCGGGCATGGCCCTGTCGCCGGGGATGAGCTTCGCCCCCTTCGAGGCGGCGGTGCGTCAGGCGGACGGCCGTTGGGTGGTCGTGACGCCGCCGTCGCCGTGGCTGACGCCGCAGCGCCTGCGCATGGGTTTGGCCTTCCTGATCGCCGCCACTGTCCTGTTGCCCTTGGCTTTGTGGGGGGCGGGACGGCTGACCGCGCCGTTCCAGCGGCTGGCCGAGGCGGCGCGGGGGGACCGTCGTGCGGCGGCCTTCGTCGGCGGCCCGCGCGAGGCGCAGGAAGCGGCCCGGGCGCTGGACGCCATGCGCGACCGACTGGGCGAGGCCTTGAAAGAGCGCACCGCCATCATGGCCGCCGTCGCCCATGATCTGAGGACGCCGCTAACCGGCCTGCGCCTGCGCGTCGAAGGACTGGCGGAGGCTCCGCGCGAGGCCGCCGTCGCCGACATCGCGCGGATGGAGCGGCTGATCGCCCAACTGCTGACCTATGTGCGCGGCGAGGAGGCGCCCTGGACGCCGGAACCGCTGGACCTGGCCGATCTGGCGCGCGAGTGCGTGGCCCGGCAGACGGCGATGGGGCGCGACGTGACCTTGACCACCGATGGAGAGCATCTGGTGCGCGGCGACCGGGATCAGATGGAGCGGACGATGGGCAATCTGATCGACAATGCGGTGCTCTACGGCGACCGGGCCGAGGTCGTGGTGACGGCCGAGGGGGATGAGGTCGTCTGCACCATCGACGACGCGGGACCGGGCTTGCCGGCGGATCAGCTGGAGGCGGTCTTCTCGCCGTTTCGCCGTCTGGAGGCCTCGCGCAGCCGCGCCACCGGCGGGGCCGGGCTGGGGCTGTCGATCAGCCGG
>DAIOID010000009.1:17278-29793 GCA_036744355.1 Brevundimonas sp. | reverse complement strand
GAGGCCGTGCCCGGCTTGACCCGCAGATAGCCCCCGGAGTTGATCTCCAGCTGGCCCTTGAACAGTTCCGACGACGGGGCGTGGCCGATGGCGATGAAGACGCCGTCGGCGGGGATTTCTGACAGGTCCCCGGTCTTGACGTTCTTCAGGCGGACGCCGGTGACGTTGCGGGCCACGCCGTCCACGACGCCGAGGATTTCATCGACCGTCACGTCCCAGATCACCTCGATCTTGGGATGGGCGAACAGGCGGTCCTGCAGGATCTTCTCGGCGCGGAACTCGGCCTTGCGGTGGATGACCGTGACCTTCTCGGCGAAGTTGGTCAGGAACAGGGCTTCCTCGACCGCGGTGTTGCCGCCGCCGACGACCACGACCTGCTTGCCGCGATAGAAGAAGCCGTCGCAGGTGGCGCAGGCCGAGACGCCGAAGCCCTGATACTTGTTCTCGGATTCCAGACCCAGCCACTTGGCCTGGGCGCCGGTCGAGATGATGACGGTTTCAGCCAGAAGCTCGGTTCCCGAGTCCAGCGTCAGGCGGAAGGGGCGCTGCGACAGGTCGGCCTTGACCACGATGTCATGGATGACTTCCGTGCCGACGTGCACGGCCTGGGCCTGCATCTGCTCCATCAGCCAGGGGCCCTGAATGGTCTCGGCGAAGCCGGGATAGTTCTCGACATCCGTGGTGATGGTCAGCTGGCCGCCGGGCTGCAGGCCGGCGATGACCACCGGGTTCAGCGAGGCGCGGGCGGCGTAGATGGCGGCGGTCCAGCCGGCGGGACCGGAACCGATGACGGCGAGGCGGACAGTACGGGGCGTGCTCATGGCGCCTATTTAAGGGCTGATTCCCGTTCGCGCGATGCTAGCCTGTCATTTCAAGCGAGGGGATTTGATCATGAACAACAAGAGCGCGGCCTTTCTGCCGGTCGGGATCGGCGTCGGGCTGGCGATCGGCGTGGTCTTCGGCAAGGCTGTCGACAACCTGGCGCTGGGCCTGTCGCTGGGCATGGCTGTCGGGGCGGGCCTGGGGGTGGCCCTGATGGGGTTCGGCAATCTGAAGGCGCAGACCGACAAGAGGGCGCCGGACGGTTCACCCATGGCGTCGGACGGCGGCGGTTCGACATCCAGCAGCAGCCACTGCGCGCCGGGTGCGGACTGCGGCGGGTCTGACGGCGGCGGCGGGGGCGATTGACGCACATCGTCATGGAGGCCCATGCTCCTTTGAGGAACAGGGTGATGTCATGACCTCAGCCGCCGATCCCGTCCGTGAAACGCGCAGCTATGTGCGCCGTCTGCTGGCCGCCGCGCGACGCGGGGTGGATCGAGAGGCGGTCGAGGCCGCGGTCTATGACAACGGCGGCCTGAGCGGCCGCTATCTGATGATGACGGTGATCTCGGCCGCCATAGCGATCCTGGGGCTGATGCTGTCATCGCCGGCGGTGGTGATCGGGGCCATGCTGGTGTCGCCGATGATGGGGCCGATCGTGGCCCTGGGCTTTTCCCTGACCCTGCTGGACTGGGGGCGGCTGAAGCAGTCGCTGACCGCTTTGGGGATCGGCATGGCGGTGGCCCTGACGGTGGCCATCCTGCTGACCCTGGTGTCGCCGCTGAAGGAGCCGACCAGCGAGATCCTGGCGCGGACCCGGCCCAACTTCTTCGACCTGCTGATCGCGGTCTTCTCCGGGGTGGCGGGCGCCTATGCCGTGATCCGCCAGCGCGGCGAGACCATCATCGGCGTGGCCATCGCCACGGCCCTGATGCCGCCGGTGGCGACCGTCGGCTTCGGTATCGGCACCGGGGACCTGTCGATCTCGATCGGGGCCTTCTACCTGTTCATGACCAACCTGGTGGCCATCGCCCTGGCGGCGACGCTGACGGCGGGCTTCTTCGGCTTCCGCCCCCGGCTGATGGAGCGGCCCTCGCCGTGGCGAGGGATCGCCGTGCTTGCGGTCTTCGTCCTGCTGTCGATCCCGCTGGTCATCTCGCTGCGGGCCATCGGGCTGGAGAGCCAGGCCACGGCCGAGACGCGCATGGCGGTGGCCGACATCTTCGCCGAAGGCGACTCGCGCATCACCCTTCTGGACGCCCGCAGCGAGGGCCAGGGCGTGACCGTCTCAACCCTGGTCAGCACGCGCAAGCTGGTCCCGGACGCGCAGAAACAGCTTCAGGACCGGCTTTCGGCGGCCCTGCACGTTCCGGTGGCGGCGACCCTGGATCAGATCGTGGTGGCCGATCCGCAAGCCGCCGCGCGCGCGGTTCAGGCCAGCACCGGCTCTAGCCCCGATCCCACGGCGACCCTGCGCACCCGCCTGTCCGACGCCGTGCCCTTCGCCACCGATGCGGTCATGGTGGACGCCGAGGGGCGGCGCGCCATCGTCCTGCTGCGGCCCGACGCCGGGCTGGATCTGGCCAGCGCCTATGCCCTGGAGGCGGGGCTGCGGGGGCGGTTTGAAGGCGTGGATGTCTGGGTCACGCCGCCGGTGCAGGAACTGTCCGTGGTCGATCTCGGCGACGCGGGCGCAAGAGCGCGGGCCGTCTGGGCCCTGACCCGCTGGCGGGCCAGTCCGGCGGTGCGCGACTGTCGCCCCGCGCCGGGCGCGGCGGTCGCTGAAGGCCAGGAGCCCCAGCCGAATGCGGGCGAGGCCTTCCGCGCGCAACTGACGGCGGCGGGCGTGGCGATCCGCGCCGAGCCGGGGCCGGAATGCCGCCGGGGCGACCAGAATCTGGCACGGCTGTCGCTGGGCTGACTGAGGCTCGGGGTCTAGCCGCGCGCGGCCATCGCCTCCAGCACGGCCCGGGCGGCGCGCTCGGTCTCGTTGAGCGGGGCGTAGGTCCAGGGCTCCAGCGCGCCGTCGAAGGGCCGGGCGGCGCCGTGGGCGGCCAGGTCGGCGTGGAGGCGGGCGAACTTGCCGGCGGGCTTTAACGGGATCATGGGCAGGACGTGGACCGGCTTGCCGGTCGAGGCGGCCTCGGCGGCCATATTGGCGCTGTCCTCGGTGACCAGAACGTGGTCGGCGGCGTCCAGCATGGCGAACAGGGGATTGTCGCCGGCGCCGTCCCAGATCCAGCCGGGCAGGGCCGACAGGCGCTCGGTCATGACGGCTTGGGCCGCTTCAGGCGTGCGGCGCGAGAAGGTCAGCAGCAGGGCGCCGCCCGTCGCCTCGACCGCCGCCTTGATCTGGTCAGCCAGGGCGGCCGCATGGGCCTCGGGCAGGTCGAAGGCCTTGGAGCGACCCCCCATCATAACGGCGACGCGGGGATGGGGCAGGGGGGCGATCCGGTCGGCGAAGGCCGGCGCGGCCTCGGCCAGCCTTTGCGGCGTGATGCGGTGGGGGCTGCCGATGATCTCGAAGACATTGTCGCCCGACAGGCCGTCATGGGCGGGGGCGACGATCAGGTCATAGGCGCTGTTCTTCCAGCGCGGGTCCTGGGTCTGGACCGTGAAGGTCTTGCCGTGGCTCCACTCGCGAACCTGGGCCGACAGGGGCAGGCTGGCGCGGCCGGTGGCGATCCACAGGTCGGGCCAGTCGGTCGCGGCGCGGGGATCGAACGACCCCGGCGCCAGCATGGCGGGGGTCTTCAGCCCGGACGGCCAGCGGTCGAACAGGGGCCGCCAGCGGACGGTCTTGACGGCGATGTCGGCGGGGGTCAGGCGGGCGACCGCCTCTGCCAGGCCCAGGGCCTGGTTCTGGATGCCGGTCCGGCCGTCGGACACCACCCAGATGGACAGAGGGCGCGCGGCGGAACCGCGCGCCCCTGTGGCGTCCTCATGCAGAGGGGAGCTTACTTCCACTCGACCTTGAGGATTTCATAGGCCTTCACGCCGCCGGGCGTGTTGACCTCGACCACGTCGCCGACCTCCTTGGAGATCAGGGCGCGGGCGATCGGCGAGGCGATGGAGATCTTGCCCGCCTTCACGTCGGCCTCGTGTTCGCCGACGATCTGATAGACGCCCTCTTCCTCGGTGTCCTCGTCGACGAAGGTGACGGTGGCGCCGAACTTGACCTGGCTGCCCGACAGCTTGGTCACGTCGATGACCTGGGCGCGCGACAGCTTGTCCTCGATCTCGGCGATCGAGCCTTCGATCCAGCCCTGGCGTTCCTTGGCGGCGTGATACTCGGCGTTTTCAGACAGGTCGCCGTGTTCGCGCGCCTCGGAGATGGCCGCGATGACGCTGGGTCGTTCGACCTGCTTCAATTGCTTCAGTTGCTCGTCGAGGACACGGTAGCCCTCGGCCGTCATCGGCACTTTTTCCATTGTGTCGTGAGTTTCTTGTTTCGCCCGGAGACTAAGGAGAGACGTTTAATCAGCACAGTCACGATCACGGGGCGCGCGTGATCGGGCGAAGAGGGTAGGGCGCCTGTTCGGCAAACTCAAGTAGGGGGGCGGACGCACGGCCAAGCTGCGACCTTACGGCTCAAGCCGCATGGGGCGGCGGCCCCGCTCACGGCCCAGCCAGCGCCGCAGCACGGTCCAGACCAGCAGTCCCAGGGCTGCGCCGGCGACCAGGACGAACAGGTCCGAGATCACCCCCACCCCGGCCGCGATGAAGGCGATGACCAGACAGACGGCGGCGGCGAGGGCCGCGACAAGCGAGATGACGCACAGGCGCATGGGGCCGTAAACGCCATCGCCCGGGCGGGGTTTCAGCCTCGCGAAGCCGTGATCGCACGCCGTCGGGGTCAGGCGTAAGCGTAGTCCCCGCCGCGCTTCAGAGCGCGCTTCCAGGCGGGGCGGGCGTGAATCGCCTGCAGGAAGCGGGCGATGTTGGGATAGGCCCCAAGGTCTATGGCTCGGCTGGCGGCGGCTTCCAGCGGGAAGCTCATCATGATGTCGGCGGCGCTGAAGGCCGGGCCGGCGAACCAGCCGGTGGCGGCCAGCTCGGCCTCCTGCCAGTCGGCGTGGATCTTCAGCTGCGGGTCGATGAAGGCGGCCTGCGCCCTGGCGGCGACGCCGTTGACGAGGGGCCGAACCAGACCGGGGGCGCGTTTCGGCAACTGGCTGAAGACCAGCTTCAGCAGCAGGGGCGGCATGGCCGAGCCCTCGGCGTAGTGCAGCCAGTAGGCGAAGCGCCGCCCCTCCGGCGTGCCGCGCGCGGGGCGCAGCCGGCCCTCGGGATCATGGGCGTCCAGCAGGTATTCGATGATGGCCCCGGTCTCGGCCACGCGGACGTCGCCGTCGTCCAGCACCGGCGACTTGCCGAGAGGATGCACCGCCTTCAGCTCGGGCGGAGCCAGCATGGTTGCCGGGTCACGCTGATAGGGCTTGATCTCATAGGGCAGACCCAACTCCTCCAGCAGCCAGAGCACACGCTGCGAGCGGGAGTTGTTCAGGTGATGGACGACGATCATGGGACGGGCTCCGTCTGATGAAGGCTCAGCTTGGGCGCTTTACGTCGGGTCCGTCCAGAGGGGGCAGGCGAGCCAGAGGACCAAGGCACTCAGCAGGAGCAGGACGTGAAGCGTCAGGATCAGGCCCAGTCAGGCGGCGAACGGCTGCTTGCGGGTCTTGTGCCGCAGCAGTTGCTGGCCGAGCCAGGCGCCGAGGCCGCCGAACAGGGCGGCGGTCAGCAGTGTGCGCCCGGGGATGCGGCGTCGGCCCGATCGGGCCCGCGTCTTGTCGATGGCGAACAGGCCGAAGGCGACGAGGTTGGCGATGGAGAGGGCCAGCAGGATCAGGGGCATGAGGCCGCTTGTGTCATGGGGCGCAAGAAAAAGCCCCCGGCGCCGAAACGCCGGAGGCCGATTTTCACCACTGGGCCGAGGACTCAGTTGTAGGACTGCACCGGGCGGACATCCAGTTCGCCGGCGCGGATGGCGGCGATGCCCTGGGCCGCGGCCAGCGAACCGGCGGCGGTGGTGTAGTAGGGGATCTTCATCATCAGGGCCGTGCGGCGGATGGAGAAGCTGTCGGCCAGGGCCTGCTTGCCGTCAGTGGTGTTGAAGACCAGCTGGATCTCGCCGTTCTTCATGGCGTCGACGATGTTGGGGCGGCCTTCCAGCACCTTCTTGACCAGACCGACGTCGACGCCCTGCGACGCCAGATAGTCGTGGGTGCCCGAGGTGGCGACGACCGAGAAGCCCTGGGCCAGCAGCGACTTCACCGCCTCCAGGATGAAGGGCTTGTCGGCGTCCTTGACCGAGACGAAGGCGCAGCCCTCGGTCGGCAGGACGGTCCCGCCGCCGATCTGCGACTTGGCGAAGGCGCGGGCGAAGGCGGGGGCCAGATCGGCCTCGCCCTCACGCTTCCAGTCCAGGCCCATGACCTCGCCGGTCGAACGCATTTCCGGGCCCAGGATGGTGTCGACCCCGGCGAAGCGCGCGAACGGGAAGACGGCTTCCTTGACCGCGATGTGGTCCAGCTCGTGATCGACCAGACCGAAGGAGGCCAGCTTCTCGCCGGCCATGACCTTGGCGGCGATGGCGGCGACCGGCTGGCCGATGGTCTTGGCCACGAAGGGCGCGGTGCGGCTGGCGCGCGGGTTCACTTCCAGCACGAAGATGCGCGGGTTCTCGCTGTGCGGCTCCTCGATGGCGAACTGCACGTTCATCAGGCCGCGCACCTTCAGGGCCTTGGCCATGGCGGTGGTCTGACGCTTCAGCTCGGCCACGATCTCGGGGCGCAGCGAGAAGGGCGGCATGGAGCAGGCGCTGTCGCCCGAGTGGACGCCGGCTTCCTCGATGTGTTCCAGCACGCCGGCGACGAAGACGGTCTCGTCGTCGCACAGGGCGTCGACGTCCACCTCGGTGGCGCGGTTCAGGTAGTGGTCGATCAGGACCGGATCGTCGCCCGAGACGCGCATGGCCTCATGGACGTAGCGGTCCAGCTGCTCGCGGTCGTGGACGATCATCATGCCGCGGCCGCCGAGCACATAGGAGGGGCGCAGGACGACGGGATAGCCGACTTCCTCGGCCTTCTGCGCGGCTTCCTCGGCCGAGCGGGCCAGGCCGTTCGGCGGCTGTTGCAGGCCGATGGCTTGCAGCATCTGCTGGAAGCGCTCGCGGTCCTCGGCCAGGTCGATGCTGTCGACGCTGGTGCCCAGGATCGGCACGCCGTCTTCTTGAAGCGCATGGGCCAGCTTCAGCGGGGTCTGGCCGCCGAACTGGACGACCACGCCGATCAGGTCGCCCTTGGAGCGTTCGACGTCGATCAGCTCCAGCACGTCCTCGGCCGTCAGCGGCTCGAAATACAGGCGGTCGGAGGTGTCGTAGTCGGTCGAGACGGTCTCGGGGTTGCAGTTGACCATGATCGACTCGACGCCGATGTCGGCGAAGGCGAAGGCCGCGTGGCAGCAGCAGTAGTCGAATTCGATGCCCTGACCGATACGGTTGGGACCGCCGCCGAGGATGATGGCCTTCTTCTTGTCCGACGGCGCGGCTTCGCACTCGGGAATCTGGCCCAGAGCGCCGGTCTCATAGGTCGAATACATATAGGCCGTGGCCGAGGCGAACTCGGCGGCGCAGGTGTCGATGCGTTTGAAGGTCGGACGAACCTTCAGGGCCCGACGGGCGGCGCGCACTTCGCCTTCGGTCTTGCCGGTCAGGGCCGCCAGACGGGCGTCGGAGAAGCCCTTGGCCTTCAGCTTGCGGAAGTCGATTTCGGTGGTCGGCAGGCCCTGAACGCGGACGTGGCCCTCGGTGCGGATCAGGTCGGCGATCTGACGCAGGAACCAGGGCTCGTACGAGCAGGCGGCGTGGACCTCTTCGACCGTCAGGCCGTGACGGAAGGCCTGGGCGATGACGCGGATGCGGTCGGGCGTCGGCTGGCCCAGGGCGCGGATGACGGCGGCGCGGGCGCTGGCGTCGTCCTCGGCGTCGGCCACGCCCTCGATCTCGATCTCGTCAAAGCCGTTCAGGCCGGTTTCCAGACCGCGCAGGGCCTTCTGCATGGATTCCTGGAAGGTGCGGCCGATGGCCATGACCTCGCCGACCGACTTCATGGCCGTGGTCAGGTGGGGCTCCGAACCCGGATACTTTTCAAACGCGAAGCGCGGGATCTTGGTGACGACATAGTCGATGCTCGGCTCGAAGCTGGCCGGCGTCACCATGGTGATGTCGTTCTGCAGCTCGTCCAGGGTGTAGCCGACGGCCAGACGGGCGGCGACCTTGGCGATGGGGAAGCCGGTGGCCTTGGAGGCCAGGGCCGAGGAACGCGACACGCGCGGGTTCATCTCGATCACGACCATGCGGCCGTCGGCCGGGTTGATCGCCCACTGGACGTTCGATCCGCCCGTCTCGACGCCGATCTCGCGCAGGACGTTGATCGAGCCCGTCCGCATCAGCTGATATTCTTTGTCGGTCAGCGTCAGGGCCGGGGCGACGGTGATGCTGTCGCCGGTGTGGACGCCCATGGGGTCCACGTTCTCGATGGAGCAGATGATGATGCAGTTGTCCGCCGTGTCGCGGACGACCTCCATCTCGTATTCCTTCCAGCCCAGCACCGATTCCTCGATCAGGACCTCGGTGGTCGGCGACAGGTCCAGACCGCGCTCCACGATCTCGTGGAACTCTTCGATGTTATAGGCGATGCCGCCGCCGGTGCCGGCCAGGGTGAAGCTGGGGCGGATGATGGCGGGCAGGCCGACGAAGGCCAGGGCGTCGTCGGCTTCCTCGATGTGGTGGATGGCGCGCGAGCGGGGGCTTTCCAGACCCAGCTTGTCCATGGCGTCACGGAACTTCTGACGGTCCTCGGCCTTGTCGATGACCTCGGCCTTGGCGCCGATCATCTCGACGCCGTACTTGGCCAGGGCGCCCGAGGCGTTCAGGGCCAGGGCCGTGTTCAGCGCGGTCTGGCCGCCCATGGTCGGCAGCAGGGCGTCGGGGCGCTCCTTGGCGATGATCTTCTCGACGATGTCCGGGGTGATCGGCTCGATATAGGTGGCGTCGGCCACCTCCGGGTCGGTCATGATGGTGGCGGGGTTCGAGTTTACCAGGATGACCCGGTAGCCTTCCGCCTTCAGCGCCTTGCAGGCCTGAACGCCGGAATAGTCGAACTCACACGCCTGGCCGATGACGATCGGGCCGGCGCCGATGATCAGGATGGACTTAATGTCTGTGCGCTTGGGCATCGGCGTCTACTCAGTTCGTCACGACCGCGCACTCCCAGCCGTCGTAGTCGAGCTGGAAGGCCGCGGCCCAGGATTGCATCATGGCCGACACAGGCGAAAACGACGCCTCGTCGACCGCTATGGTCGTCTCCAGGACGGTCATGTCGTCCTGGCCCCGTGTCAGGAACCCTGCGCGGCGAGCCACCTCGTTGAGGTCGCCGTGGTCGCCGTCGCCATAGAAGTAGAACAGCGTATGGCGCGGTGTGATCCCGCTGTCGCCCTGCTCGGCCAGAGCAGCGCGCACCATAGCATCCTTTTCCTCATGGCTGGTCAGCGGCGGGCTCCACGCGCGCGAAGAAACCGGACGCAGGGCGAGCCCCCGCGACCGATCCGTTCAGGTTGTCGGTTAAGCGGCCCGTTTAGAGATGCGGGGCCGGGGGGGCAAGGGCCGGAATGAGGCGGTTGTGGATTCAGTCGGCGCGGTCGATGGCGGCGATCCAGTGGGGCAGTTCGCCGATGCGGCTGAGGGTGACGTAGCGGGGGTGGCCTTCGGGGGCGTCGGCCAGTTCGTGGGCCCAGGTGATGTGGTAGGGGATATGGCAGGCGAAGGCCCCGGCCTCGAGCGCGGGCAGGACGTCGGACTTCATCGAATTGCCGGCCATGACGGCCTCGGCCGCGCCGGTGCCGTAGCGGGCGAAGACGCGGTCATAGGTGGAGCGGTCCTTCTCGGACACGATCTCGACGGCGGCGAACAGGTCGCCCAGGCCCGAGGCGGCCAGCTTGCGCTCCTGGTCCATCAGGTCGCCCTTGGTGATCAGGACCAGACGATATTTCTCGGACAGTTCGGCCAGGACCTCGTCGACGCCGGGCAGGGTCTCGACCGGATGGGCCAGCATCTCGCGACCGGCGGCCAGGATCTCGCGGATGATGTGGGGCGGGGCGGCGCCGTCGCACAGCTCCATCGCCGTCTCCAGCATCGACAGGGTGAAACCCTTCACCCCGTAGCCATAGAGCCGCAGGTTGCGCCGCTCGACCTCGGCCAGACGCCCCATCATCACCGGCTCGTCGGCGTGGTCGGCCAGCAGGTCCACGAACCGCTTCTGGCTCAGGCGGAAGATGGTCTCGTTGTGCCACAGGGTATCGTCGGCATCGAGGCCGACGGTGGTGATGGTCGTCATGGGAGCGTCCGGGTCAGGCGTGTGTAGGCTGGGCGCTTCCTAGACCCCCGCTGATGGCGAGGGTAGGGCGCCGGGCGGTCCAGCGGCGGCTCGACGACGTATTTCTTCCCGGCAACAGAAGAGGGCGAAGGCCATGGCCAAGGGGTCGGCGATCATCCTGGGCGTTTCGGGCGGCGTGGGGCGGGCGCTGGCGCAGCAACTTGGGCAGGCGGGCGACCGCGTGGTGCACGGCCTGTCGCGCACGCCGGTCGCGCCCATCGAGGGCGTGACGCACGGCCATCTCGATCTGGAGGACGAGGCCGGCATGGCCGCCGCCGCCGCGCGCATCGCCGAGGGGCCGGCGCCGACCCTGGTCATCGTGGCGACCGGGGTGCTGCATTCCGGTCAGACGCCGGAACGCAGCTGGCGCGAGCTGACGGCGGAGCATCTGATGCGCGACTATCGGATCAACGCCGTGGGACCCGCCCTGGCGGCGCGTCACTTCCTGCCCCTGCTGCCGCGCGACCAGCGGGCGGTGTTCGCGGCCCTGTCGGCGCGGGTCGGTTCCATCGGCGACAACCGGCTGGGCGGCTGGCACAGCTATCGCGCGTCCAAGGCGGGGCTGAACATGATCCTGAAGACCCTGTCGGTGGAACTGGCGCGCACCCATCCGCAGGCGGTGGTCGCCGGCCTGCATCCGGGCACGGTGGACACGGCCCTGAGCGCGCCCTTCCAGCGCGGAGTCAAGCCGGAGCAGCTGTTCGCGCCAGCATTCTCCGCCGCCCGTCTGCTGAGGGTGATCGAGGACCTGACGCCCTCCGAAAGCGGCGGCGTATTCGCATGGGACGGCGCGCGAATTCCCGCGTAAAGGGCGCGCATGACCCAGACGGAAATTCTGCCCGACCCGCCCCACCGCATCGGATGGGCGCTCGCCGCCCTCGTCGTGGCGGGCAACATGATCGGTTCGGGCGTCTATCTGCTGCCCGCGACCCTGGCGCCGACGGGCAGTTCCAGCATCATCGGCTGGCTGATCTGCGGTCTGGGGGCCGTGACCCTGGCCCTGGTGTTCGGCGGTCTCGGGCGGATGCAGCCGGACGCCGACGGCCTCTCGGACTTCACCCGGCGCGGCATGGGCCGCTTCATCGGCTACCAGACGGGACTGGCCTACTGGGCCGCCTGTCTGGCGGGCAATGTGGCCCTGGCGGTGGCGGGCACCGGCTATCTGGCCTTCTTCATTCCGGCGCTGAAGGAGCCCCTGTGGGGCATGGTCAGCAATCTGGTGCTGATCTGGCTGACCTCGGCGGCCTATGCCTCGGGCGCCAAGACCGCCGCGCGGTTCGGGGCCATCACGCTCGGCCTGGGCCTGGTGCCCATTGTTCTGGCCATCATCGCCGGGGCCATGGCCTTCAGCGGCGACACCTTCGCGGCGTCGTGGAGCCCTGGCGACCAGCCCCTGCTGAAGACGGTGCCGGCCTCGCTGGCCATCATCTTCTGGGCCTTCCTGGGCGTGGAGAGCGCCGCGGCCCTGTCCAGCCTGGTCAGGAACCCGTCGGTCGATGTCGGCCGCGCCTCGTTGGGCGGCGTGGCTCTGGCCTTCATCGTCTATGTCGCCGCCAGCATCGCCGTCTTCGGCGTCATTCCTGCCGATGTCCTGGTCCATTCGACCAGCCCCTACGCCGATCTGGTGGCGCGGGTCATGGGCTCGTCGGTGGCCGGTCTGGTCGCCGCCTGCGCCGTCATCAAGGTGCTGGGCACCATCGCCGGCTGGACCATGCTGGCGGGCGAGACCTCGCGCGGGGCCGCCGAGGCCGGCTGGATGCCGCGCTGGTTCGGCGGCGCGCAGAAGGGCAAGACCCCGATCAGCAACCCGATCATGAACTGCGTGGTCATGAGCGTCATGGTCGTCGCCAGCGCCCAGCCGACTCTGGGCCAGCAGTTCGGCGTCCTGATCGGCGTCACCTCAGTGCTGACGCTCTGCCTCTACGCCCTGTGCTCGATGACGCTGTGGAAGCTGACCAGGAAGGTCGGCTGGCGGGTTCTCGCCGTGGTCGGCGTGGTCTTCTCGGCTTTTGCGGTGGCGGCGGCGGCGGGCGGCTACATCCTGCCCAGCGTCGGATTCTTCGCCCTGACCAGCCTGGCCTGGGTCTGGGTGCGCAAATTCCAGAAGGTCTAAAGGTCCCAGAAGATCTAAAGGGCTAAGGGCGGTTGACCCCGCCCCGGCATCTCTTTAGTGACGCCGCCGTTTGTCTGCCCGTATTCATTGTTAGGAGCCTGCGCCATGACGACCCAGATTCTGTCCGGCGCCACTGGCGTCCT
>DAIOID010000009.1:1976-17178 GCA_036744355.1 Brevundimonas sp. | reverse complement strand
CTGGCCAAGGACGCCTCGACGACCCAGGCCTTTGAATGGACCGAGGGCGTCTGGGACTGGCCGACCGGCTACGCCAAGCCTGAAGCCGGCGCCAAGTCGGTGGTGGTCATCGACTACGGCGTGAAGCGCAACATCCTGCGCGCCCTGGCCTCGACCGGCGTGAAGATCACCGTGGTCCCTGCCGACACGACCGCCGAGGCCATCCTGGCGCGCAACCCGGACGGCGTGGTCCTGTCGAACGGTCCGGGCGACCCGGCCGCGACCGGCGTCTACGCCGTGCCGGAAATCCGGAAGCTGGTCGCCAGCGGCAAGCCGGTCATGGGCATCTGCCTGGGCCACCAGATGCTGGCCATCGCCCTGGGCGCCAGGACCATGAAGATGGAACAGGGCCACCACGGCGCCAACCACCCGGTCAAGGATCTGACCACAGGCAAGGTCGAGATCGTGTCGATGAACCACGAGTTCACGGTCGACCGCGACAGCCTGCCCGAGGCCGTGGTCGAGACGCACGTCAGCCTGTTCGACGGCACCAATTGCGGCATCGCCCTGAAGGACAAGCCGGTGTTCAGCGTCCAGCATCACCCGGAAGCCTCGTCGGGTCCGACCGACAGCCTCTACCTGTTCAATCGCTTCGTTGACGCGATGAAGGCCTGAGATGACGGCTCCAGCGGCGAAGTCGGCTTATCTGGGTTGGCTCGCCGCGGCGCTGGCGGGCAAGCCGGCGCATCGCGCGGACGCGGTCGCGGCCTCCGATGACGTGGTGATGGGCTACGCCACCGGCTATGACGCCGCCGACGTGGCGCCCTTCGTGCGCTCTCTGCGGGCGGTGTTCGACGGGCCGGTGGTTCTGGTCGTGGATCAGAACCCCGAGCTGCTTGCCTTTCTGGCCGAGAACCGGATCGAGGCCGTGCCCCCGGAGGCCGCCGGCGTCTGGTCGCCGCATGCGGTGGTGGCGCGCTTCGCCGCCTTCGACCGACTGCTGAGCGAACGACCCGAGGCGCGCAACGTCCTGCTGACCGATGTGCGCGACGTGGTTTTCCAGGCCGCGCCCTTCGAGCCCCAGCCTCAGGGTCTGGAGTTCTTCGACGAGCACGCCGACGGGGTGCTGGGCGATCACGCCTTCAACATGAAGTATCTGCGCGGCGTCGGCGGCGACGCGGTCGCTCGCGCCCTGGCCGACAAGGCCTGCATCTGCGTCGGCACGGTGATGGGGCCGCGCGCGGCCATGATCCGTTTCTGCCGGACCCTGCTGATGCTGGCCGCCGTGCCGCGTTCCGAGATCGGCGGCGCGTTCGGGGCCGATCAGGCGGCCTGCAACATGGCCGTCCATCTGGGCCTGATCGAGGGCGAGATCGTGCCGAACTACGGTCGCGTGGCGACTCTGGGCCTGACGCGCGGCGACGCCCTGAGTGTGGTCGATGGGCGGATCGTCAACCCGGACGGCGGCGTCAGCCCCATCGTGCACCAGCACGACCGGCATGCGGATCTGGCCCTGGCCATGCACGCCCGCTGGGGCGGCGGGCTGGAGCATCGCGAGCGCCGACGTCCGAAAACCCTGGCCGAGCGCCGCCGCAAGCTGCGCGACTCGGTGATGCGTCGGCTGCCGGAGCTGCGCTGAGGCTCAGCCCCTGACGAAGCGGTCGCGGACCGAGATCGACTGCTTGAGGCGCTCGGCGCGAGCGCTCCAGCGCTTGGGATCGGTCGCGGTGGCGATGACGCCGATGACCGCGCCGGCGTCGTCCTTGAGCGGATAGGAATCGACGAAGACCGGCACAGGGCCTGCGCCGCCGCCCAGCAGCCAGACCTCGTCGGTGATCGCCGTTCCCGACGCCATCGTGCGAACGACCGGCAGATCCTCCAGTCGGGCGACCGAGCCGTCCTGTGCGAAAACCTGGAAGCGGTCGGCGTAGTCGGTCGGCCGGGCGCCGATCGGGTCGCAGATGTCCAGCCCGGGCACGCCGCCCGTGACCATCAGCACTTCACCGCTCGGGGCCGCGTGCAGGATGACCGCGCCGCCCAATCGTTCCGCCATCACTTCGAGAACAGGGCGAAGGAAGGCGGTGTGGGCAGGGGCGGCGTCGGACATGTATGACTCGGATAGGAACGTTCTGCCGGTGTGCGCCCGATCTCTGAATTTTTCTGTAATTTGAGCGGTTGCCGAAGGCTCAGGGCAGTTCGACGAAAGTCGAATATCGCCGCAACTCGCCGGCCTTTTTCACCGCCATGGGGGCGGCGGAAATCCAGTAGGCGGCGTCGTCGGCGCGATGGGCCTGTCGGCGCTCCAGTCCGCGCCGGCGACGCGCGGCGGCGTTGTCCAGCAGGCGTGCATGCAGGGCGCGGGGCGTCAGGTTCGGAACGGCGGGGGAGCCGGGGACGGCGACGGCGTCGGGGCCTTGGGGCTCCACCGCCGGACGGGCGATGGCGATGAACATGGATCGTCCTTCAGCGAATCAATCCACAGGCTGTGGATAATGCAGTTGTCGCGCCGCATTTCGTTCGCATTCGGACGATGGCGAGGCCGCGCCTGCCTTCTTGGTTAATCAAAACCTAATGTGGTTTTTCGGAGCGGGGGCTTTCCCTGCTGTCATGGATCGCGCCTAAAGTGTCCGTCCTTGGAGGATGCTCATGAGTTTCAGCCTGATGCGGACGGTCGCGGCCGTCCTCGGCGCCGGTCTGCTGGTGTCGGCCTGCGCCAGCGGGGCGCGCAGCGACTTCGGCCTGACCGAGCGCGAGGCGGCCTCCCCCGTGGGCTTCCCCAATGTCCGCTTCTCCATCGAGGACGAGGCGGCGGCCCAGAAGATCGAGCAGCAGCTGGGCGAGGGCGTGCCGAAAGGGCCGGACGGTCATTTCGACCTGATCGCCCTGTCCGGCGGCGGGGCCAACGGCGCCTTCACCGCCGGCCTGATCAACGGCTGGACCGCCAGGGGCACGCGACCCGACTTCGAGGTGGTGACCGGGGTGTCGACCGGCGCCCTGGCCGCCCCCTTCGTTTTCCTCGGCCCGCGCTGGGATGCGCGGTTGAAGGAGGCCTATACCGGCGGTCAGGCGACGGGCCTGCTGAAGAGCCGGGGCGTGCGGGCCCTGATCGGGTCGGGGGTGTTCAGCGGCGAGCCGCTGCGCGAACTGGTCGAGAGCAATGTCGACGAGGCCCTGCTGGCCGAGGTCGCCGCCGAGCACGCCAAGGGGCGGCTGCTGCTGGTCGCCACCACGGATCTGGACGCCCAGCGCGGCGTCATCTGGAACATGGGCGCCATCGCCGAGCGCGGCGGGCCGGAAGCTCTGTCCCTGTTCCGCGACGTGCTGATCGCCTCGGCCAGCATTCCCGGCGCCTTTCCTCCCGTCATGATCCGCTCGCAGGGGCGCGGCGCGGTGTTTGAGGAGATGCATGTCGACGGCGGGGTGATGAACCCCTTCGTGGCCCTGCCGCAGATCATGTGGAACTGGGACGACGTGTCGGGGGTGTTCCAAGGCGCGCGGCTGCATGTGGTGGTCAACGGCAAGGACGCGCCGCGCTTCGCCGTCACCCGCGACGCCGCCATTCCCGTCCTGACCCGCAGTCTGGACGCGGTGCTGGGCGGCCAGCTGCGCGCCACCATCGCCGCGAACCGCGCCTTCGCCAGCCGCAACGGGCTGGAGTTCCACGTCGCCGCCATCCCCGAGGACTTCGACGGCGCCGACAGCCTGGATTTCAGCCAGGCCTCGATGCAGGCCGTCTATGACCTGGGCGAGGCCCTGGGCCGCAGCGGCGAGGCGTGGAAATAGGCCTGCGTCCAAAAGCGACGCGGTTCTCCTCGATCTTCACAGGCTGTGGAAAACCTAATCGGGGATGGCCATGTCTGACGGCGCGGCGGCCCTTCCCCTCGTCGTCGCGCCGAGGTGTCTGAAGACGTGCGTTTCGACGATCGTTTTCTTGAAGAACTGAAGGCCCGCCTTCGGCCGTCCGACGTCATCGGGCGGACGGTGAAGCTCAAGCGGCAGGGGCGCGAATATGTCGGCCTCAGCCCCTTCTCCAAGGAACGGTCGCCCAGCTTCTTCGTCAACGACGACAAGGGCTTCTTCCACGACTTCTCGTCCGGCAAGCACGGCGACATCATCAGCTTCCTGCAGGAGACCGAGCGTCTCAGCTTCGTCGAGGCGGTGCAGCGGCTGGCGGGCGAGGCGGGGATGCAACTGCCCGCCGAGGACCCGCAATCCGCCGAGCGCGAGGCGAAGAAACAGGGCCTGACCGACTGGATGGACCTGGCCCAGAAGTGGTTCGCGGCCAACCTGCGTCGCTCGGTAGGCAAGGCGGCGCGCGAATATCTGGAAAAGCGCGGCCTGCCCGAGGACCAGTGGGAACGCTTCGGTCTGGGCTACGCCCCCAACGACCGTGAAGGCTTGAAGAACGCCCTGATCCAGCGCGGCGCCAAGCCGGGCGATCTGGTCGAGGCCGGGATGCTGATTTCGCCCGAAAGCGGCGGCGCCCCCTATGATCGCTTCCGCGACCGACTGATGTTCCCCATCCTGGACGCGCGTGGTCGGATCGTCAGCTTCGGCGGGCGGGCCATGAACCCCGACGACCGGGCCAAGTATCTGAACGGGCCGGAAAGCCCGCTGTTTCACAAGGGCGCCACCCTCTACGGCCTGCCCGAGGCGCGCCGCATCCTGGGGGCCGAGAGCCGGGGCGAGCAGGGGATCATCGTCGTCGAAGGCTATATGGACGTCATCGCCTGCCAGCGCGCGGGCCTGCCGGCCGTGGCGCCCATGGGCACGGCCCTGACCGAAGAACAGATGGAGCGTCTGTGGCGGGTCTCGGCCGAGCCGGTGCTGTGCTTCGACGGCGACGCGGCGGGGCTGCGGGCCGCCTATCGCTCGATCGAGCGGTCGCTGCCCTTGCTGAAGTCGGGGCGGTCTTTCCGTTTCGCCCTGCTGGACGCGGGTCAGGACCCGGACGACATCCTGCGCGACAAGGGCGCGCCGGCCCTGCGCCACGCCCTCAGCGAGACGCGGCCCTTCATCGAGGTCCTGTTCCGCCGCGAGGCCGAGGCCGAGCCGCTGGACACGCCCGAGCGCAAGGCGGGGCTGAAGGGGCGGCTGCGTCAGGCGGCCTCGGCCATTCAGGACAAGGACCTGGCCGAGCAATACCGGCGTGACCTGTTCGAGCGTTTCGACGCCCTGTTCCCGCGCCAGCAGCAACAGCAGCAGGCTTTCCAGCAGGGCGGGCGGCCCGGTCCCGGCGGACGCTGGCGCGGTCCGCCGCCCAAGCTGGGTCAGACGGCCGAGGGCGCCCAGGCCATGCAGGCCCTGTTCCGCTCCATCGAGCCGGTGGCCGCGGCCCTGGCCCACGGCGCCGTCGACGATCCCGAGCGGATGGACGACCATCTGGAGGCCATCGCCCGCCACGGATTCGGCGATCCGGCGCTGGACGGACTGGCGCAGGAACTGGTCCGGTTGCGGTTTTCGGGCCAGAGCCTTGACTCTGCCGCGATCCGACGCCATCTGGCCCACTCGGGTCATGATGCCTTGATGCACGAGGTCGAGAAGGCGGCGGCAAAGTCCGGCGCGCCATTCCTGGCTGCAGACAAGCCCCTCGGCGAGGCGAGGATCCGGTGGTCGCAGGCGTTTGACGCTCTGACCCGCGTAGCGGCGTTGGAGCAGGCGCTGGCGTCAGCGAAGTCGGGCGCCCATCAGGCGTTCGACAACTCGGCCTTCACCCTGGTGAAAGCCGAGCGCGATGCTTTGCGACGGGCCATCAAGACCGGAACGATTTGGGAAGACGCGGCTTCTTCGTAACCAACGAAGTCGTCGGGCGTTGTATTTTCGCCGCAGGGGACTGATCACCCCCGAGCGGTGGTGGAGACAGACTGAATGAGCGCGCAGACCGACACGCAGGAAACCGAAGCCAATACCGACGGGCCCCTGCTCGATCTGACGGACGCCGGCGTCAAGAAGTTCATCAAGCAGGCCAAGGCCCGCGGCTATGTCACGATGGAGGAGCTGAACAAGGTCCTGCCGTCCGAGGAAGTGACCCCGGACGCCATCGAAGACACCCTGGCCATGCTGTCGGAGATGGGCGTCAACGTCGTCGAGGCCGAGGAAGACGCCGCGGAATCGACCGGCACCGACGTGGCCGCCGCCGCCGAGACCGCCGTGGCCGAGGCCCCGGCCAAGGCCGCCTATGACCGCACCGACGACCCCGTGCGGATGTATCTGCGAGAAATGGGTTCGGTCGAACTGCTGAGCCGCGAGGGCGAAATCGCCATCGCCAAGCGGATCGAAGCCGGCCGCGACGCCATGATCTCGGGTCTGTGCGAAAGCGCCCTGACCTTTGAAGCCATCATGGTCTGGCGCGAGGAACTGGCCAACAACCGCATCCTGCTGCGCGAAGTGATCGACCTGGACGCCACCTACGGCATCCTGAATCCCTCCTCCCTGCCGCACAACCAGCCCCCGGCCGGCGAGGCTCCCGCGCCCGGCGCCGAGAAGCCCGAGGGTGAAGGCGAGGATGAGGACGAGGACGATTTCGACGACGGCGGCGGCATGTCGATCTCGGCCCTGGAAGCCGAGCTGCGCGACGGCGTCATGGAGGTTCTGGACGCGATCGCCGCCGACTTCGGCGGCTTCCGCAAGCTGCAGGACAAGCTGGTCGAGGCCCGTCTGAAGGGCGAGGTGCTCAGCGCCAAGGACCACAAGGCCTATGAGACCCTGACCAAGACGATCTCGGATCGTCTGAAGACGATGAAGTTGAACAACAACCGCATCGAGGCCCTGGTCGAGCAGCTCTACGCCATCAACAAGCGCCTGATCGGCCTCGAAGGCCGTCTCCTGCGTCTGGCCGACAGCTACGGCATCTCGCGTCCCGAGTTCCTGAAGGCCTACTTCGGCTCGGAGCTGGACCCGAACTGGACCGACCGTATCAAGGAAATGGGCGTGCGCTGGACCAAGTTCAGCGAGGTGGAGGCCGCCCAGATCGCCCAGATCCGGGCCGACGTCGCCGCCGTGGCCACCGAGGCCGGCCTGCCGATCGACGACTATCGTCGCATCGTCCAGACCGTGCAAAAGGGGGAACGCGAAGCCCGTCAGGCCAAGAAGGAAATGGTCGAGGCCAACCTGCGCCTCGTCATCTCGATCGCCAAGAAGTACACCAACCGCGGCCTGCAGTTCCTGGACCTGATCCAGGAAGGCAACATCGGTCTGATGAAGGCGGTCGACAAGTTCGAGTACCGTCGCGGCTACAAGTTCTCGACCTACGCCACCTGGTGGATCCGTCAGGCGATCACGCGCTCGATCGCCGACCAGGCGCGGACCATCCGCATCCCGGTGCACATGATCGAGACGATCAACAAGATCGTCCGCACCTCGCGTCAGATGCTGCACGAGATCGGCCGCGAGCCGACCCCGGAAGAACTGGCCGAAAAGCTGGCCATGCCGCTGGAGAAGGTGCGCAAGGTCCTGAAGATCGCCAAGGAGCCGATCTCGCTGGAAACCCCCATCGGCGACGAGGAAGACTCGCACTTGGGCGACTTCATCGAGGACAAGAACGCCGTCCTGCCGATCGACGCCGCCATCCAGTCGAACCTGCGCGAAACCACGACCCGCGTCCTGGCTTCGCTGACCCCGCGTGAAGAGCGGGTTCTACGGATGCGCTTCGGCATCGGCATGAACACCGACCACACCCTGGAAGAAGTCGGCCAGCAATTCAGCGTGACCCGCGAACGCATCCGTCAGATCGAGGCCAAGGCCCTGCGCAAGCTGAAGCACCCGTCGCGGTCGCGGAAGCTGCGGTCGTTCCTGGATTCGTAAGCCTTCAGCCCTCGAGCTTGACCCGGGGGTGCGGTCCTTCCTGGACTCCTAAGCGATCCGACAAAGATCAAAGGGCGGCTCCGATGGAGCCGCCCCTTTTTGTTCGAGCCTGACTTTTCTCCCCATTCATGGGGAGGTGGCGCGGCGCATGGCGCCGTGACGGAGGGGGCGGCGCAGACCTGTCCGTCTCGGGCGTTTGAGCGTTTACCGTCGCGCCGCCCCCTCCACCGCTACGCGGTCCCCCTCCCCACGGGGTGGGGAGGATAGCGTTTCGGTCAGTTCTGGAACACCGTCTCGAAGCCGCCCCACATCATGCGCTTGCCGTCGAAGGGCATGTCCATGTCGGCCATGGCGGGGTCGTCCTGCATCTTGGCCCAGGCGTCGTCGGCGGTCTTCTTGTCGGGCCAGATCAGCCAGGAGAAGACCACGACCTCGCCGTCCTCCAGCTTCACCGCCATGGGGAAGCTGGTCAGCTTGCCGTCCGGAACGTCGACGCCCCAGTTCTCGACCTGGGCCAGGGCCCCATAGCCCTTGAACAGAGGCCAGGCGACGCGGGCGGACTCGATATAGCGCTCCTTGTTTTCGGCCTTCACCGGGGTCAGGAAGCCTGTGACATAGGACATCTTGGTCTCTCCTTTGGAGGTTGGCCCATAACGCTCGCCGCGCGGCGGCTTGCTGCTTGAGGGGCAGGGTGCGGATAGTCGTTGAAGGCGCAGGCGTAGGCTTGGTCGAAAGCGACAGTCAGGCAGCGTCGGGTCGAGAAGGCGGAGCCTTCTGACCGCGGCCCACTAAGATGTCTTGGACGCTGCATCTGCCGCAGCTTCCAAGGCCCCGATGTCGATCTTCTGCATCGTCATCATGGCCGCGAAGGCGGCCTTGGCGCGGGCGGGGTCGGGGTCGCTGAAGAAGGCCATCAGGCGGCGCGGGGTGATCTGCCAGTTGACGCCCCAGCGGTCCTTGCACCAGCCGCAGTCGCTGGCGCGTCCGCCATTGTCGATGATGGCGTTCCACAGGCGGTCGGTTTCGGCCTGATCATCGGTCATGATCATGAAGGAGACGGCCTCGGTCTGCGGGAAGTTCGGCCCGCCGTTCAGGCCCATGTAGGGCCGGCCGGCCAGGGTGAACTCGACCACCAGTTCGGCGCCCTCGGGGCTGGACGGATTATCCGTCGGGCTGGTCGCCACGCGGTCGATGCGGCTGTCGGGCAGGCCCAGCGAGACATAGAATTCGGCCGCCTTCTTCGCCTGGCCCAGGTCGTACCAGATGCAGGGGATGATCTTGTCGGTCACGGCGTCGCCTCCTGTGCGGCGAGACGCTGGGCCACCTCGCCCAGTTGGTCGGCGGCGGCGCCCCAGCCCGGCTCGAAGCCCATTTCGGCGTGCGTCTGCATGGCCTTTTCGTCCCAATGGCGGGCGCGGGCGGTGTAGCGGGTGCCCTCGCCTTCGGGCTCGAACGTGTCGATGCGCACGAAGTTCATCTCGCCCGGCTGCGGAATCCAGCCCTCGGCCATGGCGCCGGTGGTGACGATGCGGCGCTCGGGGATGATCTCCAGCACCACGCCGCGATACTCGTGCCGCTCGCCCTCGGGCGACTGCATGACGATGTCGGCGCGCCCGCCGGGGCGCAGATCGTACTCGACCTTGGGCGTGGTCCAGGGGCGGGGCGTGAACCATTCCGTGCCGTGCCGGGTGAAGGCCTGCCACACCGTCTCCGGCGAGGCCTTGATGAAGCGGCTGACGCTCAGTTCGAACAGGTCGCTCATGGCTCAGCCGCCTCCGACCTGAGCGGCGAAGGCCTCGGGGCCCTCGGCGGCGGCTTCGGGGTCCATCCACATGACCTCCCAGATGTGACCGTCGGGGTCGGCGTAGCTGCGGCCGTACATGAAGCCGTAGTCCTGCTTGGGGTTAGGGTCGGCCTGACCGCCGGCCTTGGCGGCGCGGTCGATCACGGCGTCCACGGCGTCGCGGCTGTCTTCCGAGACGCAGATCAGCACCTGGGCCGTCTTGTGCGCGTCAGGAATGGCGCGGTCAGTGAAGCTGGAGAACTTCTCGTGGGTCAGCAGCATGGCGTGGATGGTGTCGGAAAACACCATGCAGGCGGCGGTGTCGTCCGAGAACATCGGGTTCTTCGTGGCGCCCACAGCCTCATAGAAGGCGACCGAACGGGGCAGGTCGGTGACGGGCAGATTGACGAATATGAGCTTGGACACGGCGTTCTCCCTCTCTGATGATGGCAGTCTTGCGTCCCCGTGTTATGTTAGTCAACCATGACGTTAGAAAAGATAACTAAAGAGCCTGTCGGTCGCGCGCGGCGCTACCACGACGCCTGCGGCGCGGCGCACGGGCTCGACCTGATCGGCGAGCGCTGGGCCTTGCTGGTGATACGAGAACTCATGATGGGGCCGAGGCGTTTCAGCGACCTGCGCAAAGACCTCTGCGGCATATCCGCCAACGTCCTGACGCAGCGGCTGGAAGGTCTGGAGGGCTCGGGCATCGTCCAGCGCCGCAAGCTGCCGCCGCCCGCTTCGGTCCAGGTCTATGAGCTGACCGACTGGGGCTATGAGATCAAGCCGGTCTTCATGGTGCTGGGCCGCTGGGCCGCACGCTCGCCCCTGCACGACCCGACCCTGCCGATCAGCGCGGTGTCCATCATGCAGTCGTTCGAGACCATGTTCGACCCGGCGCGCGCGGGGGACGCGACCATGACGCTGGGCTTCGTGCTGGGCGAGGATCGCATGATGGTGAGCGTGGCCGGGGGCCGGATCACGACCCGGCGCGGCGAGGCCGAGGAAGCCGAGGTCGTGGTGCGCGCCGCTCCGCCGGTCGTGGCCGCCGCCGTCTATGGCAAGGTTCCGCTGGCGGCGCTGGAAGGCGAGGGGGCGATGACCATAGAGGGCGACCGCGCCGTGTTCGCCCGCTTCATCGACTTCTTCCACCTGCCGGAAAAGGCGGGCTGAACCGTTAGAGCCGGAACGGGCGCTTGGGGTCGGGCGCTTCGCCGCCGCGCGGGCGCGTCACCCCTTCGTCGTCGTGCGGGGCGTGGCGGTCGATGTCGCCACTGTCCAGCGGGCCGCGCCCGGCCGAGATCTCGGCCCGGGTGGCGTGGTCGGTGGCCGGATCGACGCCATAGGCGCCGGTGCGCGCCGGGGCCGGGGCGTCGTCGATCCCGCCGGCGGCCTGATAGCGGCCGACCAGTTCGCCCTTGGCGATGGCGCAACCCTTCAGCACATTGACCAGCTTGGCCAGGGGCGTCTCGGGCGACAGCTCCAGCTTTCGGTCCAGGGCGAAGAGCTGGAAATGATAGTGGTGCGGGGCTGACCCCGGCGGCGGCGCCATGCCCAGCCAGCCGTGCTCGCCCCGGCTGTTGGCGCCCTGGACGGCGCCGGGCAGGGCGGCCGGGTAGGGGCCCGGCGGGATGTCGGCGGGCAGGGCGGTCAGGTCGCCGGGGATGTTCCACAGCATCCAGTGAAGGCTGGAGGTTTGGCCCGGGGCGTCCGGGTCCTCGACGATCAGGGCGTAGCTTTCGGCCTCCAGCAGCCCGCTCCAGGCCAGGGGCGGCGAGCCAGCGTCGCCCGCCTGGCTATGCTCGGCGCTCATCCAGCCGTCGACGTCCACGGCGTCCGAGGTCATCGCCAGGCTGAGGCTCTGATAGGGGGTGACCCTGGCGAAGGTGAGGGCTTGCCCCGAAGGGCCGGGGTGCGACTGGGCCATGCTTGATCTCCCTGCGAGGCGCAGGGAGGAAACGTGCGGCGTCGGGGATTGTTCTCGGTCCGGCTCGGACGCCTGCTTCAGCCGGTCAGGCTCAGACCAGGATGTCCAGCAGCGTCCCCGTCATCTCGTCAGCCGTCAGCGCCACGGCGGCGTTGGCCGAGAAGTCCTGTTTGGCGCGGATTTGCTCGACCGCCTCGACCGCCAGGTTGTCCAGCGAACCGCTGGCCGTGCGCCGGGCGCTGGCCTCGAAGCGGTTGGCGGCGTTCTGCATTCCGGCGGCGGCGATGCTCAGGGGCGGGATCGTCATGATCGGTCTCCGGGCGGCGAAAGGAACTCTGCGGACGGTCAGGATCGTGGCTTTGCGGTCAATGACGCCTGAACAAGCGTGGTGAACGACGGTCTTTCTGCGGAAATCCGCCGCATCGGGGCCGTTATTGGTGTATAGAGACCGTCTCCTCATCGCCCGGCCGGCTGTTCGCCTTGGCCGGGCGCGGTCGTTTCGACGACCGCATTGCTCTTTTTCAGGTCGTATATGCCCTTTCCCGCGATCCACCCCGCGCTAGACCGCGCTCTCGTCAACAAGGGCTATGCTGAGCCCACGCCCGTCCAGGCGGCGGTTCTGGACGGCCACGGCGAGGCCGACATGCTGGTCTCGGCCCAGACCGGATCGGGCAAGACGGTGGCCTTTGGTCTGGCGGCGGCTTCGACCCTGCTGGGCGCTGATGAAAGCTTCGGGCCTGCCGACGCGCCGCTGATGCTGGCCATCGCCCCGACGCGCGAACTGGCGCTGCAGGTCTCGGCCGAGCTGGAGTGGCTGTACGGCGAGTCCAAGGCCAAGATCACCACCTGCGTCGGCGGCATGGACGCCCGCAAGGAAGCCCGCGCCCTGAACTTCGGCATCCACATCGTGGTCGGCACGCCCGGCCGCCTGAAGGACCACATCGACCGCGGCAATCTCGACCTGTCGGCGCTGAAGGTGCTGGTGCTCGACGAGGCCGACGAGATGCTCGACATGGGCTTCCGCGAGGACCTCGAATACATCCTGGAGCAATCGCCGGCTGAACGCCGCACCCTGCTGTTTTCGGCCACCATCGCCCGCGACATCGCCATGCTGGCCAAGCGTTATCAGCGCGACGCCGTGCGCATCGACACCGTCGACCGCAGCCAGCCGCACAGCGACATCGAATACCGCGCCCTGCGCATCGCCCCGAACGAGATCGAGCACGCCGTCGTCAACGTGCTGCGCTTCTATGAAGCGCCGGGCGCCCTGGTCTTCTGCTCGACACGCGACAGCGTGCGTCACCTGCAGTCGTCGCTGCTGGAGCGCGGCTTCTCGACCGTCTCCCTGTCCGGTGAAATGGGCCAGCGCGAGCGCACCGATGCGCTTCAGGCCCTGCGCGACGGCCGCGCCCGCGTCTGCGTCGCCACCGACGTGGCGGCGCGCGGTCTGGACCTGCCCGACTTGGGTCTGGTGATCCACGCCGAGCTGCCGATCAACAAGGCGACCATGCTGCACCGCTCGGGCCGCACCGGCCGCGCGGGCAAGAAGGGCGTCTCCATCCTGCTGGTGCCGAGCAGCCGCCGCCGCAAGGCCGAGATGCTGCTGGGCTCGGCGGGCGTCGAGGCGACCTGGGCCGCCGCCCCGACCGCTGACGAAATCCTGGCCAAGGACGAGCAGCGCCTGCTGGCCGCTCCGGTCTTCGCCGAGGAAGGCGATGAGGACGACGCCGGCCTGATCGCCAAGCTGGTCGCCGAGCGCACGCCCGAGGATCTGGCCCGCGCCCTGCTGGTCCTGCTGCGCAAGGACCTGCCGGCTCCCGAGGATCTGGTCGATCCGGGCCAGGGCCCGCAGCGCAAGCCGCGCGGCGAGAGCGGCGACGCCTTCGCCGCCGGGGCCTCGCCCTTCGAACGTCTGCAGCCGGACCAGGTGTCGTGGTTCCGCATGGACATCGGCCGCAACCGGAACGCCGATCCCAAGTGGCTGATCCCGATGATCTGCCGCATCGGCGGCATCACCAAGCAGCAGATCGGCTCGATCAAGACCTTCCCCGAAGAGACCCGCTTCGAGATCGCCAACACCCACGTCGAGGCCTTCAGGAAGCTGGCGGCCATGAACACCAGCGAGGCGAACATCACGCCGTCGGAGGCCCCGCATTCGGGCATGTTCAAGGGCGGGACGCGCAACCGCCGTGAAGAAGGCGGCGAGCGCCCCTACGCCAAGAAGCCCTTCCGTCGCGACGAGGCCGGCGAGGGCGAACGTCCGCCGTTCAAGAAGAAGCCGTGGCAGCCGCGCGAGGGCGAGGCCGGCGGCGAGCGCCCGGCCTTCAACAAGAAGCCCTACGCCCCGCGCGCCGACGCGCCGGAAGGCGGCCAGGGCTTCGACAAGCCCTATGAGAAGAAGCCCTTCGCCAAGGGGCCGGGCGCCAAGAAGCCGTTCAAGCCCAAGTCGGACTTCAAGGCCGGCGGCAAGCCGGGCTTCAAGCCGGCCGGCAAGCCCTTCGCCAAGGGCCCCAAGGGCGGCAAGCGCTTCGACTGATCGCTGACTTGCCCCCGGTTCAATCCGGGGGCAGGCTGGGGTCATGACCGCACGCGAACCGCAGACTGGCCGCGACCCCGGAGGGCGATACGCCTCCTTTTCGGCCTTCTATCCTTACTACATCCACGAACATTCCCACCGGACCTGCCGTCGCATCCACGTGGTCGGCACAGGGCTGGTGATCGCCGCCTTTCTGGCCTTCTGCATCACGCGCAACGCCTGGTGGCTGCTGGCCATGCCGTTGGTCGGCTACGGCTTCGCCTGGGTCGGGCACTTCTTCTTCGAGAAGAACCGGCCCGCGACCTTCAAATACCCGCTGTGGAGCCTGATGGGCGACTTTCGCCTTTTCTTCGAGACGGTGAGCGGTCGGCGGAAGTTCTAACCATGTGACGCCCAGCAAAAAGGCGACCGGATCGCTCCGGTCGCCTTTTTTGTCGGAGGACGTCGCCGCCCTTACTTGGAGGCCGTTTCCCAGGCCGGGGGGCAGCCGTCGAAGTCGCCGGCGTCGGCGATGGTCAGGGTCTTCATGTTCAGGCTCTGGGCCTGCTGCATCGAGCCGCGGCCGTGACCGGTGAACAGGTCGATCTTGGCGCCCTTGATCGCGCCGCCGGTGTCCGAGGCGTACCAGTAGCCGTCGTGGACCTCGCCGTTGGCCAGGCGCATGCCGACCGTTTCGCGGATGAACAGCCTGGTGCGGCGCGGGATGACGCGGGGGTCGACGGCGACCGTGCGCATGGCGATCGGACGGCAACCGAGCGAGTCGTTGCCCGTCGCACCGCCGCCGCCTGCATGATAGAGGCGGGCCGAGGCGCGCCAGTCAGGATCGCCCGCCATCAGCTCGGCCTGTTCGGCGGAGAGGGCGGAGGCGTCGAGGGAACTTTCAGCCGTCGCGGCGGTTTCCATTGCAGCCGTGTCGATCGCGACGACGGCGTCATAGGGTACAGGCTCTCCGGACCCGGAGAAGGCCATAGCCCAGAACATGGCAAGCGCAGCGGCTGTGTTCAGCATCGAACAGACTCAGGAAGCACCGGTCCCGACACGATCCGGCAACGGGTTTTTGGCCGCCAATTGTGGCGAAAACGTGTCCGTTGAGATCAGGTGCGACCCCGCGTCACGATCATCGTTCGATTAGTCCACAGGTCCATCAGCATATCGCTCAAATGTCACAGCATAT
>DAIOID010000009.1:0-1876 GCA_036744355.1 Brevundimonas sp. | reverse complement strand
CGCCTGATGATCTCCGCCGCCGCCCTGATGCTGGTCGCGGCCCCCGCCGTTCATGTCGACGCCTGGGGCAACACCGGCCACCGCCTGATCGGCGTGGCGGCCATGCGGGCCTTGAGCGACGACCTGCCGGCCTTCCTGCGCACGCCGGGCGCCATCGCCGACGTCGGCGAACTGGCGCGCGAGCCCGACCGCTGGAAGGGCGCCGGCCAGCCGCACGACCGCGAGCGCGACACGGCCCACTTCATCGACTTCGACGACAACGGCTTTGCGATGAAGGCCGGCGGCCCGTCGATCGACGCCCTGCCTCGGCTCAAGTCGGACTTCGACACCGCCCTGGTGCAGGCGGGCATCAAGATCGATGAGGTCGGTTATCTGCCCTACGCCCTGATGGACGCCTATCAGAACCTGGGCCGCGACTTCGCTTACTGGCGCGTCCTGACCGCCGCCGAAGGCCGCGAGACGGATCCGGGCAAGAAGGCCTGGTACCGCGCCGACCGTGAGCGCCGCGAGGCCCTGATCCTGCGCGATATCGGCGTGCTGGCCCACTATGTCGGCGACGGCTCGCAGCCGCACCACACCTCGATCCACTTCAACGGCTGGGGCGACTATCCCAACCCCGAGGGCTTCACCAACTCGCGTCGCACCCACGGAATCTTCGAGGGCGAGTTCACCTCGCGCGTCGCCCGCCTGGATGCGGTCGAGGCCGCCATGAGCCAGCCTCAGGTGTCGGGTCTGGACTTGCGCGCCCGCACCGCAGGCTATCTGAAGACGACGCTGGGCACAGTCATTCCCTTCTACCGTCTGGAGAAGGCGGGCGGCTTCAACGACGCCGACCCGCGCGGCGCCGCCTTCGTCAACGAGCGTCTGGCCGCCGGCGCCTCGGAACTGCGCGACCTGATCATCCTCAGCTGGCGCGAGAGCGGCACGGCCTCCATCGGCTGGCCCGCCGTCAAGGTGGCCGAGGTCGAGGCCGGCGCGGTCGACCCCTGGACCTCGATGATCGGCGAGGACTGATCGGATTTTCTGCTCATCCCCGCGGAGGCGGGGGCCCAGTTCTTTGGCCGGAAGCGCGGACCAAACCGCAAATCTGCAGTCGAGCGTGAAGCTCTCACTGGGTCTCCGCCTCCGCGGGGATGAGCGGGATCAGGTCCTTCTCCCTCCAAGGGAGAAGGGCTAAAGACCGCCCATGACTGAACTCACGCCCCCCGTCGTCATCCTCGACAAGTCCCAGATGGCCGAGAACATCGGCGCGGTCGCCCGCGTCATGGCGAACTTCGGCCTGTCGGAACTGCGGCTGGTCACGCCGCGCGACGGCTGGCCCCAGGACCGCGCCTGGGCCACGGCCTCGGGCGCCGACTGGGTGCTGGACGGGGTCAAGGTGTTCGACAGCGTGGCCGAGGCCATCGCCGACCTGAACACTGTCTTCGCCACCACCGCCCGCCCGCGCGAGACGCGCCAGCCGGTGCGGACCCCGCGCGAGAGCGCCCGCATCCTCTATGACGACACGGCGTCCGGCCTGAAGACCGGCCTGCTGTTCGGCGGCGAGCGTGCGGGGCTGGAGACGACCGACATCGCCCTGTGCGCCGGGATCACCACCATCCCGATCGACCCGAAGCACCACTCGCTGAACCTGGCCCAGGCCGTGGCCATCAACGCCTATGAGTGGCGCACCCTGATCCTGGACGCCCCGCCGCCGCGCTTCCGCGAAGGCGAGCCGCCTGCATCGAACGAACTGCTGATCGGCATGTACGAACACTTCGAGGCGGAGCTGGAGGCCGGCGGTTTCTTCCATCCGCCCGAGAAGAAGCCGTCCATGAGCCAGAACCTGCGCGTCATGCTGGGCCGCGCCGCCTTCACCGAACAGGAAGTCGCCACC
>DAIOID010000008.1:37628-39361 GCA_036744355.1 Brevundimonas sp. | reverse complement strand
CGGACCAGCGGCCAGACGGCGGAACGCGTCAGGCGCGGCGCGCGCTCGGCGATCAGCACGTCGACGATATGGGGCGAGGCGGGACTCATGACCCTGCTTGTCGCCGCTCCGGGCGACGGCGGCAAGCGGCTTGGCGCTGGGGATTCCACAGCCTATCAATCCAGCAAAGCTGTTTCAGGGATGGGGTTGAAGATGCAATCACGCTGGATGCTGGCCGCCGCGCTCGGGGTTCTGATGACGGCGGCTTCGCCCGCCCTGGCCTTGAGTGAAGCGGCCCAGACCGCCGCTGCGCCCGCCGCCGCAGAGGCCCCTGCCGCCCGCGCCGGTCTCGGGGTCAAGGAGCTGGCGATGATGGAGCGGGTCAGCGATCCGCGCGTATCGCCCGACGGCCGTCGCATTCTCTACGCCGTGCGCACGACCGACTGGGACGGCAACAAGGGCGTCAACGCCCTGTGGCTGGCCGAGGCTGACGGCGCGACGCCGCCGCGCAAGCTGGCGATTTCCGAAGGCGGCGTCTCGGGCGCGCGCTGGGCGCCGGACGGTCAGGCCATCTATTTCCTGTCGTCGCGGGGCGGATCGAACCAGGTCTGGCGCGCCGACCGCGACGGCATGGCGGCGGCCCAGGTGACCACCCTGCCGATCGACGTCTCGGGCTTCCGCATCGCCGAGGACGGGCGTTCGCTGATCCTGGCCGTCTCGGTCTTCACCGACTGCGCCACCCTGCAATGCGTCAAGGATCGTCTGGCCGAGCGCGCCAAGAGCGGGCTGCAAGCCTATGACCGTCTGCCGCTGCGCGTGTTCGACCACTGGGCCGATGGTCGCCGCACTCACCTGTTCAGCCAGCCGCTGAACGGCTCGGGTTTGGCGGGCGGCGAGGCGCGCGACCTGATGCCGGGATTGGATGCCGACGTGGCGGCGGGCGACGGCGACTTCACCCTGTCGCGCGACGGCAAGACCCTGATCTATTCGACCCAGAAGCAGGGCGCGGGCGAGCCCTTCACCAACAACAGCGACCTGTATCGGGTCTCGCTGGACGGCGGCGCGCCGGTCAATCTGACCGAGGGCAACAAGGGCAGCGACGGCAATCCCGCCTTCTCGCCCGACGGCCGTCGCCTGGCCTGGCTGTCGGCCCCGCGTGAAAACGTCGGCGGGGACCAGGCCGTGGTCATGATCGCCGACGCCAGCGGCGCCAATGCTCGCCAACTGACGAACTGGGATCGCGGGCCGTCGGGCCTGACCTGGCGTTCGGACGGCCGGGCGCTCTACGTCACCGCCTCGGACGAGGGCCAGAACCGCCTGTTCGAGATCGACGCCCGCACCGGCGCGGTCAAGGCCCTGACCGGCGACGGGGCGGTCAACGCCTTCGATGAGGCGGCCGGCGTCATGGCCTATGCTCATGACGGCTTCACCGCCCCGACCCAGGTCTTTGTGTCGAGGAACGGCGGCGCGGCGCGTCAGGCGACGCAGCACAACGCCGAACTGGCGGCGCGTCTGGACCTGTCGGAAGGCGAAACCCTGGCCTTTGCGGGCTGGAACAACGAGACGGTGCAAGGCTGGGTGTTCAAGCCGGCGGGCTATGTCGAGGGGCGCAAGTATCCAGCCGTCTATCTGATCCACGGCGGGCCCAAGTCGCCCTGGACCGAGAGCTGGTCCTACCGCTGGAACCCCCAGGTCTATACGGCGGCGGGCTATGCGGTGGTCATGGTCAACTTCCACGGCTCGCCGGGCTATGG
>DAIOID010000008.1:29845-37528 GCA_036744355.1 Brevundimonas sp. | reverse complement strand
TGGGTGGTCTATTCGCTGACGCAAACCGATGTGGCGGCCAACCGCCGCTCCAGCGCCCTCTACATCCTGAGCCTGAAGGGCGAGGGCGAGGCGCAGAAGCTGGCCATCTCCGAAGGCGGCGCCAACACCGCGCGCTGGGGCGCTGACGGCAAGCTCTACTTCCTGTCGGGCCGCTCGGGTTCGAGCCAGGTCTGGGTCTCGGCCGACAAGGGCGCGACGGCGACGCAAGTCACCAGCCTGCCGACCGACGTCAACGCCTACCGCGTCAACGCCGCGGGCGACGCGGTCGCCGTGTCCCTGGCCGTCTATCCTGAGGCGCCCGACCTGAACGCCTCGGTCGAGCGCGCCAAGGCCGCCGCCGAGGTCAAGTCGACGGGTCAGGTTTATGACCGCATGTTCGTGCGTCACTGGGATACGTGGAGCGACCACACCCAGAACCACCTCTTCGTCCAGTCGATCGGCGCGGACGGCAAGGCCGGCGGCGATCCGGTCTGGGTCACCAAGGGCTTCGACGGCGACACCCCCTCCAAGCCCTTCGGCGACGAGAGCGAGTTCGTCTTCGCACCCGACGGCCAGTCCCTGGTCTTCTCGGCGCGCGAAGCGGGCAAGAGCGAGCCGTGGAGCACGGACTTCGACCTCTACAGCGTGGCGGTTTCGGCGCCCGGCCAACTGACCAACCTGACCGAGTCCAACCCGGCCTGGGACACCGGCCCGGTCTTCTCGCCGGACGGCCAGACCCTGGCCTATCGCGCCATGGCCCGCCCGGGCTTCGAGGCCGACAAGTTCTCGATCTTTCTGCGCGACATGGCCACCGGCCAGACTCGTCAGATCGCGGCCAACTGGGACCGTTCGGCCGACGGCCTGCAGTGGTCGGCGGACGGCAAGACCCTCTACACCACGGCCGGCGACGTCGGTCAGACCCGCCTGTTCGCCATCGACGCACGCAACGGCTCGGTCATGCCCCTGACCGGCGAAGGCCATGTCGGCGCCTTCCAGCAGACGCCCTCGGGCTTCGTCATGTCGGTCGACACCCTGACCTCGCCGGCTGACCTCTATTTCAAGACCTGGCGCGGTCGGGAAATGCCGCGTCGCCTGACCAATGTGAACCCGCAACTGGCGAACAAGGCCTTCGGTCAGTTCGAGCAGTTCAGCTTCCCCGGCTGGAACAATGAGACGGTGCACGGCTTCGTCATCAAGCCCGCCAACTATGTCGAGGGCCAGAAATACCCGGTCGCCTTCCTGATCCACGGCGGGCCGCAGGGCTCGTTCGGCAACTCCTGGTCCTACCGCTGGAACCCCGAGACCTATGCGGGCGCGGGCTATGCGGTGGTGATGATCGATTTCCACGGCTCGACCGGCTACGGCCAGGAGTTCACCGACGCCATCAGCCAGCACTGGGGCGACCGTCCGCTGGAAGACCTGCAAAAGGGCTGGGCCGCGGCTCAGGCCAAGTACAGCTTCCTCGACGGGAATAACGCTTGTGCGCTCGGCGCGTCGTACGGCGGCTACATGATCAACTGGATCGCCGGCAACTGGTCGGACGCCTTCAAGTGCCTGGTCAACCACGACGGCGTCTTCGACACCTTCGGCATGGGCTATTCGACCGAGGAGCTGTGGTTCACCGAGTGGGAATACGGCGGCACGCCGTGGGAAAACCCGGAGGGCTATCACAAGTTCAACCCGGCCAACCACGTGCAGAACTGGAAGACGCCGATGCTGGTGGTCCAGGGCGACCTCGACTATCGCATCCCGACGGCCCAGGGCCTGTCGACCTTCACCGCCCTGCAACGCCGCGGCATCGACAGCCGACTGGTCTTCTTCCCCAATGAGAACCACTGGGTGCTGAAGCCGGCCAACAGCCTGCAATGGCACAATGAGGTCTTCGGCTGGCTGGACAAGTATCTCGCCAAATAGGGCCGGACATCTGAGCCACGAAGAAGGGCGCGGCCAGCGATGGCCGCGCCCTTTGTCGTTCCGAAACCAGGGCTTAGCGTGCGGCGTAGGCCTGGGTCAGTTGAAGGTAGCGGCCATGCTCGCGCTCGGTCATGCAGCGCGGGGTGGTCCAGGCCTGGCCGGTCGCCCTGGCCTCGGCGGCTTCGCGGGCGGTCAGGAAGACCGGCTCCGCGCCGTATTCACGAGCAAAGGCGCTGCGGGTCGCGGCGTCGGCGTCGCAGATCAGCACCACGCGCTGGGGCTGGGCGGTCGAGACGCGCGTCGGCTGGGGCTGACTGTGCGGACTTTGGGCGGGCGTCTGGGCCAGGGCGGGCGTGGCTCCGGCGAGCAGCAGGGCCGAGACGACGACGGACAGGCGCATGCAATATCCTCCCTTGGCCGGAATTCGCTCCGGACTCAGATCGAATTATGCGCTCAATTTTTGGAATGTAAATGTTATGCGACAAATCAGTGAGTGAATTGTGACGTTCGACCTCGTTGCGGCTCTGCATTGGGCCGAACGGCGCCTTCGTGCGTAGAAGGTCATTCCTCTCCCATCCTCAGGAGCTCCATTGACCCGTAGAGGCCTGTTCGCCCCCGCATTCGCCGCCCTGATGGGGGGACTGGCGGCTGCCTGTTCGCCGCTGTCGCTGTTCAACACCCTGGGGCCGCGCGACCGGGGCGGGGCCAAGGTCGCCTCTGGCCTCCGCTATGGCGATGATCCGCGCCAGACGATGGATGTCTATGCGCCCGCAGGCGCGGCGGACCTGCCCGTGCTGGTCTTCTTCTATGGCGGCGGCTGGGATTCGGGGTCGAAGGACGTCTATGGCTGGGCGGCCCAGGCGCTGGCGGCGCGCGGCTTTGTCGTCTTCGTGCCGGACTATCGGGTCGTGCCCCAGGTGCGCTTCCCGAGCTTCATCGAGGACGCCGCGGCGGCGACGGCGCGGGCCGGCGAACTGGCCGCGACTTACGGCGGCGACGCCGGGCGCCTGGGCGTGCTGGGGCATTCGGCGGGCGCCCATCTGGCCATGATGATCGCCCTGGACCGCCGCTACATGGCCGCCGTGGATCGGCCCGATCTGATCCGGGCGGCGGCGGGGCTGGCGGGCCCCTATGACTTCCTGCCGTTCGACGTGGCGGCGTCGCAGAACGCCTTTGGCCGGGCGCCCGATCCGACCCTGACCCAGCCTGTAACCTTTGCGCGGGCCGATGCCCCGCCGCTGTGGCTGGGACACGGAACCGCCGACACGGTGGTCCACGCCGAGGACACCACCATTCTCGACGACCGGATGCGGGCGGTCGGCGGGCGCTCGGAGGCGCGTCTCTATCCAGGGCTGGACCACGCCGACCTGATCGCGACCTTCTCGCCCCTGTTCAGGAAGAAGGCGCCGGTGCTGGACGACGTGGTCGGCTTCTTCCGCCGCGAACTGGCCTAATCGGCCTCGGCGCGGGCCTTCAGATTGGCCAGCTGCGCCGATAGGACGCCGTCGACCGGCGCGGCCAAGGCCCCCAGTCCGCCCGGCGTATAGCCGCCGACGATATAGGCCCAGGTCAGGAGACTGCCCTCGCCTTCGGCCTTGATCTCGAAGGTCAGCCCGCCGCTCGCGCCCTGACCCTGCAAGGGGCCGAGCCCCCCGCGCAGGACCAGCTTCGATTCCGGCTCGACCAGGGCGGTCTCCAGATGGCGCGAGACGCGGCCGTCCGCCGCCCGCTCGCACCAGCAGCCGCCGGGCGACAGGTCCAGCGCAAGGGTCGAGTCTTTGAACCAGCGGTGGTCACGGCTCCACCAGGCGTCGGGCGTGGTCAGCACGGCCCAGACGCGCGCGGGCGGGGCGCTGATCGCCACCGCGCCGCCGACCGCGAAGCCGCCGGGCGCCGCCGACTTCACCTCGGCGAGGGCGGGCCCGGCGCTGAGCGCCAGCAGGGCGACGGCGGCGGAAGTCAGGCGTCTCATCATGGGCGTTCTCCTGAGCGCCATCGGAACGCCAACCGCTGCGTCCGGTCAACAGTCGTATCCTTGTGTTTCCCCCGTCTCGCCATGGTCACGGTTTTCCGCTAGAGGAAGTCATGACAGACAAGATGACCCCCCAGGCGGCGCTGGACCGCCTCGAAACCCTCTACAATCAATCCGTCGCCAATCTGCGCACCGCAGTGAAGCGCTTCCTTGAGACCGGCGAGCGCGCCGATCCCGAAGCACGGGCGGCCGGCCTGTTCGCCTATCCGCGACTGACCGTCAGTTGGTTCGGCGACCGTCCCCACGACCTGGAAATGCGGGCCTTCGCCCGCCTGTCGCGGCCCGGCGTCTATACGACCACCGTCACCCGCCCCGACCTGTACCGCGACTATCTGCTGGAGCAGCTGACCCTGCTGGCGACCGAGTTCGGCGTCACCATCACGGTCGAACCGTCGGATCAGGAAATCCCCTTCCCCTATGTGCTGGACGGTTCCGGCGTGGCGCTGGACAGCACCATGACGGCGGCCATCGCCCGCTGGTTCCCGACCACGGACCTGGCTCACATCGGCGACGAAATCTCGGACGGCCTGTTCGAGCCGGACGAAGACTTCCCGCTGGCCCAGTTCGACGGCCTGCGCACCGACTTCTCGCTGGCCCGACTGCGCCACTACACCGGCACCCCGGTCGAGGACGTGCAGTCCTATGTCCTGTTCACCAACTATCACCGCTACGTCGACGAGTTCGTGCGCTGGGCCTGCGCTCAACTGGCCGATCCGGACAGTCCCTATGAGACCCTGTCCTGCGCCGGCGGCGTGGTCATCGACCGCGCCACGCCGAACCCGGAAGTCGCTATCATGGACGCCGCCTGGCGCCGCCACCAGATGCCGGCCTATCACCTGACGCGGCCGGACGGTCAGGGCATCACCCTGGTCAACATCGGGGTCGGGCCGTCGAACGCCAAGACCATCTGCGACCACCTGGCCGTTACCCGTCCGCACGCCTGGATGATGATCGGTCACTGCGGCGGTCTGCGCGCCAGCCAGACCATCGGCGACTACGTCCTGGCCCACGCCTATCTGCGCGACGACCACGTGCTGGACGCGGTCCTGCCCGCCGACATTCCGGTGCCGAACATCGCCGAGGTGCAGCGCGCCCTCTACGACGCGACCAAGCTGGTCTCGGGCGCGCCGGGCGAAGAGGTCAAGAAGCGGCTGCGCACCGGCACCGTCGTCACCACCGACGACCGCAACTGGGAGCTGCGCTATTCCAAGTCGGCCCTGCGCTTCAACCAGAGCCGCGCCGTCGCCATCGACATGGAATCGGCCACCATCGCGGCCCAGGGCTATCGCTTCCGCGTGCCCTACGGGACCCTGCTGTGCGTCTCGGACAAGCCGCTGCACGGCGAGATCAAGCTGCCGGGTCAGGCCAACCGCTTCTATGAAGGGTCGATCTCGGAGCACCTGCAGATCGGCATCCAGGCGGTCGACCTGCTGCGGGCCGAAGGCGCCAAGCTGCACTCGCGCAAGCTGCGCGCCTTCGACGAGCCGCCTTTCAGATAGGTGGGGCCTACCGCGCTTCGCGCTGCTTGAGGCCGGTTGGTCGCGCCTGCTTCAGCGCAAGAGTGGCGGCCTATTGATCGGGGCGCTCGGGATTTCCTGAGCGCCCTTTTCTGTTGGGCGTCAGCCCTTGCGGAACAGGTAGAGGCCGAAGCCGAGGTAGTCGGCGCCGAAGTCGAGCATCATCTTGATGCGGTGGGCGGTGGCGGCCACGGTCGGGGCGTCGGCGTGGTCGGGATGGGCGTCCAGCCAGTCGGCGATGGCCGTCTCCATGCCGGTGCGATAGGCGGCCCATTCGGCCTCGCCGCTGATCTCTGCCGAGACGACCGTCAGTCCCGCTTCGCGGGCGGCGGCCTGCCATGCCTCGTGGCTGACGTAGTAGCCGCCGGTTTCGACCAGCTGGCGCAAGGGCGCCGGCGGCTCATCTTTCCAGAACAGATCGCCCCACAGGAGGGCGCCGCCTGGCGTCAGATGCTTGGCCAGGGCGGCGAAGACTTCGGCGGGTTCGCGCAGGCCCTTGCCCGCCGGTTCGGTGGAGCCGATGGCGACGATCAGATCGAGAGGGTGCAGGGCGGCCAGCGCCGCCGCCGAGGTTTCGCGTCGCACGTCGATCCGATCCGACAGGCCTGCCGCCTGGATCCGCGCCTCTGCGCCCTCGGCCATGACCGGGTCCAGTTCGACCGCCGTGACGCGGGCGTCAAAGGCGCGGGCCAGGTGCATCGACACCTCGCCATAGGCGCAGCCGATGTCCATGACGGGCGCGCCCGGCTTCAGCCCCGCGAGGCGCACGGTCGACGTCAGCCGCGCCATCGACAGGGCGTTGCAGACGGCCAGGGGCCGATAGGCGATGTGATGAAAGGCGACGCGCATGGCCAAGGCCTAGAATGCGTCGCGTCTTCCGTCTCAGAAAAAGAACTTTACAACATAAAGTTCTTGGCGCACCTTCCCATCAACAGGCAGGGAGAAACGCCATGACCCGCGACCAAGTGCAGTCCGTCCACGACGACATCGCCTATATGAAGGCCCTGGCCCAGGAAGGGCGTCAGACGCCGCTGCTGGGCGGGCGGATCCTGATTTCCGCCGGTCTGATCTTCGGTCTGGCCTCGGTTGTGGCCTATGGCATCGACAGCGGAATTCTCGCCGTGCCGCCGGTCGCCTACGCCGTCCTGTGGGGCGGAGCCATGCTGGTCTTCTGTGCAGTCCTGATCTGGCAGATTCGCCAGACCGACCGTAAGCCCGGCGCGCAGTCGGCGGCCAATCGCGCCTCGGGCGCAGGCTGGATGGGTGTGGGACTGGGCGTCTTCGTCATGTCCCTGTCGATGGCGGTCATTGGCTGGAAGACCCAGAGCACGATCCCGTCGCTGATCTTTCCCTCGCTGATCTTCGCCCTCTACGGCTCGGGTTGGGCCGTGTCGGCGACCATGAGCAACCAGAAGTGGCAGTGGAAGCTGGCCATTGGCTGCTGGATCGCCGCGCCTCTGATCGCCTTCCTGACCGGCAGCCCGCTGATGTGGCTGGGCTATGCGGCGGGGCTCTTCCTGTTCGCCCTCGTTCCCGGCGTCTTGATGGTGCGCCAGGAACCCTCGGAGGTGATCTGATGGGTTCGGATACGGCTGAAGCCTTCGACATCGGCCGCATCGACGAGGTCATCCATGGGCGGGTGCGCCTGGGGGTCATGGCCTATCTGTCGGGCGTCGGGACCGCCGACTTCAACGAGTTGAAGGCCCGGCTGCAGACCACGGACGGCAATCTGTCGGTCCACCTGCGCAAGCTGGAAGAGGCGGGTTTCGTCGAGGTGGCCAAGAGCTTTCAGGGCCGCAAGCCGCTGACGCGGGCGACCATGACCGAAGCGGGCCGAGACGCCTTCGTCGCCTATCTGGACGCCATGTCCAGTCTGGTCGCCCGCTAGCGACTTTCTCGAAACCGGCTAAGGAAGGCGGTCATGAGCGACCGCCTTCCGCCCTTTCAGGCCATCGACAACTTCCGCGACTACGGCGACTACGCCGTGGGCGAGGCCAGGGCCGGAATGCGCGTGGCGCGCGGGCGTCTGTATCGCTCGGCCCATCAGGCGCGGGCGACCGAGGCCGATCTGGCGCGGCTGGCCGACCTGAAGCTGGCCACGGTGGTCGATTTGCGCCGGCCCAGCGAGCGGCGTGACCAGCCCTCGCGACGACCGAACGGTTGGGCCGGGCAGGTGATCGAGAGCGATCATGACGACGGCGGCGAGGCCCCGCACATCAC
>DAIOID010000008.1:0-29745 GCA_036744355.1 Brevundimonas sp. | reverse complement strand
CTGCTGACCAATGTCGCCGTCGATCTGGAAGGCCGCGCCGAGGGGATCGCCAGGAAGCTGACCGAGATGACGGGGCGTCCAGCCTCGCACGGGGCGGTGGTCGCCTTCCTCGGCGTCGAGGCCGACTATCTGGACGGCGCCTTCGCCGAGATTGCGGCGCGGCATGGGTCGATCGGGGGCTATCTGGAGCAGGCTCTGGGCGTCGACGCCGCCCTGGCCGAGCGCATCCGGGGGCGGCTGACGGCATGAGCCTGCCGGTCATCCATATCGCGCGGCTGGACTGGTGCGAGCCTCTGGCCGTGGCGGCGGGGCTGAACCGGCGTGAGGGGGCTCTGGCCCAGCTGGCCGGGGCGGGCGACCCTTCGGCCCACGGCGGGCGCTGGTCCTTCGTCGGCTGCGAGCCTGACCGGGTGTCCGTGGGGGCTGTCGATGACGCGGCGCCGCTCGCGGCCTTGCGCACCGCCGACTTCGCGGGCGGCGGCGTGGTCGGGCTGATGAGCTATGACGCCGGGGCGCGAACGGCGACGGGGCCGCGGGCCGAGGTCTGGGCCGACCTGATGCTGGCTCGCTATCCGGCCCTGCTGGCCTTTGATCATGCGGCGCGCGAGGTCCTGGCGGTCGGGCGGGGCGCGGACGCGGTTGAAGCCGGGGCGCAGGCCGCCCGCGCGACGGGCTGGCGGACCGAGGCGGTCGCGCTGTCGATCCCGACCGCGCCCGCCGCCGCCTTTGTCTGCGAGGCCCCGCCTGAAGTCTATGAGGGGGCTGTGGCCGACGTCGTGGGCCGCATCGCGGCGGGCGAACTGTTCCAGGCCAATATCGCTCGCGCCTGGAGCGGGCGGCTGGAGGCGGGGCGGGATCCCTTCGAGGTCTTCGCGCGGCTGTCGGCCGAGCGGGGCGCCGCCTATGGCGCCTTTTGGCGGCTGGGCGAGCGGGCTCTGGTGTCCAACTCGCCGGAGCTGTTCCTGACCTTTGATCCGGCCTCGGGCCGCATCGAGACGCGGCCAATCAAGGGCACGCGGCCGCGCGACGCCGATCCCGTGCGCGACGCCGAACTGGCCGCGGCCCTGGTCGCCAGCGTCAAGGACCGGGCCGAGAACCTGATGATCGTCGACCTGATGCGCAATGATCTGGCGCGGGCGGCGGTCGCGGGTTCAGTCAAGGTCGAACGGCTGTTCGAGGTCGAGAGCCATCCGACCGTGCACCATCTGGTCTCAACCGTGACGGCGACCGCAGCGCCCGGCGTCGGCGCCGCAGAGGTGCTGGAGGCGACCTTCCCCCCCGGCTCGATCACCGGGGCGCCCAAGCATCAGGCCATGAAGGTCATCGCTAGGCACGAGGCGCCGCGCGGACCGTGGTGCGGCTCCCTGTTCGGCCTGGGGTTGGCGGGAGACGGGGCGCTGACGGCCTCGGTGCTGATCCGCACCGCCGGGTTCGACAGGGACGAGGCGGGCTGGCGCTGGCGCGCCCTGGCGGGGGCCGGGATCGTCGCCGACAGCGATCCCCGCGCCGAACGGGAGGAGACCGAGGCCAAGATCCGGGCGCTGAAGGAGGCCCTGACCGGCGCCTAGCAGCCGATGCAGACCACCTGGTTCACGGTGCGCGGGCGCAGATAATATTTCCGCTCGAAGATGATCGGCAAGGGCAGGACGTCCTTGATCGCGGACTGGTACTTGTACTGGGTTTCGCCGATGATCAGGCTTTCGCCCGCGCCGATCAGGCCGGGGGGAAGGCCGGCGACGGGCGAGGCCTTGTCGAGCCGTTTCAGGATCGTTTCCTGGCTGCTCAGGCTCCAGTCGACGGTGGCCCGGCCCTGGTTGTCCATGGTGACGCTGGTGACGCGGATCGCCAGCGGCTCCGCGGAGAAGGGCTTCATGATCATCTGGCCGATGGCGAAGACCGGCTGGATGGCGGTCGGGCTGGTCTTGTCGCCCTGGGCCACCAGGTCGGCCACCATGGCGGCCGTGTGGCCGGTGCGGCGCTGGGCCATATAGGCCTGGCTGAGCTCGGTCAGGCCGAAATAGATCAGGATCATGACCGGCGCGATCAGGGCGAACTCAACCGCCGAGACGCCGCGTCGGTCGGCGATCAGCCGGGCGATGAAGGAGGGCGGGCGCCGGGTCACAGGTAGGGCTCGTTGCGGAAGGCCATGGTGGTGGTCAGCAAGACATTGCCGTCCTGGGCCTTGGTCAGGGCCTGTTGCAGGAAGGGCGTCACGACCGGATGCTCGTACCAGACCCGGACCATGACCATGTCGCCGGGCAGGCCCGGCTTGACGTCGATCTTGCTCTTGTCGAAGGCGCCGGAGGCCATGGGGTCGTCGTCGCCCAGCGGCGTGCTGAAGTCGTTGACGACGCGCACGTCCAGATAGGCGCGGGTGGCGCAGTCGCCGGCGAAGACGCTCATGTTCGCGCAGAGCCGGGCCTTCATCATCTCACGGTCGATGTTCTGCATCTGCGTCTGGCCGGTGCGCACCAGGCGCCCGGTGTCGGCCACGGCCGTCTCGACCACGGCGTCCAGCAGCAGGATCAGGCCGATCTCGAGGATGGCGAACAGCAGCATGAAGAAGGGCAGGGCGATCAGGGCGAACTCGATCGCCGCCGAGCCGTCACGGGCGTGCAGCAGCCGCCGCATCAGCCACGGCCGCGCCTTGTCGCGACGAAACAGGCGCATCGGCCTAGGGCGCCGAGGGCGTGCGGACGCTGGGCGAGCAGCTGGCGCCGCAGGCCATGTCGGTCGCCTCGGCGCCGCGCCAGACGCGCACCGAACCGGTCGATCCGGCGCTGACGACGACCTGGCTCTGGAACAGCGGGCGGCCGACGGCGTCCACCGCCACGATCTCGGTCACGCCATAGCCCTTGCCGGTGATGAACAGGGTGGTGGCGTCGACCACGGTGACGTCGGCGATCCGGGGATTGGCCACGATCACCGATCCGGCGGGGGCGCGCAGCTGCACCCGGGTGGCGCTGTCAATCTCGACGTTCAGCGGGCGCGCCTGGGCCTGGACCTGGGCGGCGGCGCCGACGAGGCCCGCGGCGGCCAGCAACGCGGCGGCGGTCCGAAGGAAGGGGCGGGGCATGGGCGAAGGCTCCGGTGACATGAAAAGGCGCGCGTGATCGCTCGCCCGCACGCTCGCGCCTAAAGATCAAGATTTCCTGAAGGAGGGTCGCCGTGCCCGCTTTTACGAGCGGGATGATAGTAAACGCGCAGTAACCATCAATAATCCTGAGGTGGCCGTTTCATTTTACTCGAACTTAAGGATCGTCGATGCATGTTCGCCATGCAAACGGGGGTCAAGCGGGCAAAACCGGTGACCCTGGTGGTGGAACTGTTGCTCGCTTAGAAATCGAAGGAAATACATCATGCGCAACTTCATCAAGAACTTCGCTCAAGACGAATCCGGCGCCACGGCGATTGAATACGGCCTGATCGCCGCCCTGATCGCCGTCGTCATCATCGCCGGCATCGGCCTGCTCGGTAAGAACCTGAAGACGACGTTCGACAACGTCGCCGGTAACCTGGGCGGCGACGTCGGCACGGCGCCGGCTGCTCCGGCCGCTGGCGGCTGATACGTCGCGACGTCAGTCGCAATGATCGGGAACGGCCGGGCGGAGACGCCCGGCCGTTTTCTTTTGCGCCGCTTCGTCCCGCCCGAGGAAACCTGGTCTTAAAGTTCAGCGGGGCATGATCCGCTCATGAACGAAGCCATTCTTGCCTTGCTGGGGGTCATGCCGGTGCTGGTGATCGTCGCCGGCCTGCATGATCTGACCACGATGAAGATCCCCAACTGGATATCGGGCCTGCTGATCCTGGGCTTCTGCCCGACCGCCCTGCTGCTGGGCCTGCCCCTGTCTGCGGTCGGCGCGTCAGTGGGCCTGGCGGTCGCCGCTCTGCTAGTCGGCGCCGGCATGTTCGCTCTGAAATGGCTGGGCGGCGGCGACGCCAAGCTGCTGGCCGCGGTCACGCTGTGGCTGGGCCTCTCGGGCGTCCTGCCCTTCCTGTTGTTCACCGCCATGGCCGGCGGCGGGCTGTGCCTGCTGTTGCTCCTGGCCCGCGCCCGCCTGCAGGTCTACGCCGTCAACGGTCCGATCTGGATCACCCGTCTTCTGGCGCCCAAGGGGGATGTCCCCTACGGCGTGGCCATCGCCGTGGGCGCCCTTCTGGCTTATCCGTCCAGCCCCCTGGTCCAGGCCTTCGCCGGAGGCTGAAGCGCTCCAGGCGGCGCGCGGGCGCTTAGGGGGGCGTTAACAGTAAGTCGCCACTATCGTTAACGGCGAGGGCGAAAAACTGTATCCGCGCCGCCGCGCCTGCCGGAGACTGTCGATGAAGCCCGCCAAGATCGCCGTCATCTGTATCGCCGCCGTATCCGCCATCGGTCTGGCCCTCGTCGTGCGCGCCATGGGCTCATCCGGCGGCGAGCCGACCGCCACGGCCGTCGCCGCCGTCGAAGCGCCTCCCATGGCCAAGGTCCTGGTCGCCGCCAAAGATCTGGAGCCGGGCAAGCGGCTGACCGATTCCGATCTGGCGTGGAAGGACTGGCCGGTCGCCGAGGTCAATCCTGTCTTCATCACCGACGGCAGCGTGCCGATCCCCGGTTCCGCCGCGTCCGAAGCGGCCGAGGCCAAGCCGGCCGACGCCAAGGCTGAAACCACCCGCAAGGCCGAGGAGGCCGCCGCCCGCGTCACTCGCGCGGCGACCGATCTGGCCAACGGCGGCGCCAAGGCTGACTTCATCGGCGCCGTCGTGCGTGAACCCATTCTGGCCGGAGAGCCCATCGTCGCCCGCAAGATCGTGCGCGCCGGCGACAGCGGCTACATGGCCGCCTATCTGGAGCCCGGCATGCGGGCCATGGCCATCCGCGTGACGGTCGAGACCGCCGCCGGGGGCTTCATCCTGCCGGGCGACCGCGCCGACGTCCTGTTGACCCGCGAGGTCAAGCTTCCGGCCGGAGCGGCCGGGTCGGGGGGCGGCGAGGCCGGCAAGTTCGCCACCGCCACGGTGATGCAAAACGTCAAGGTTCTGGCCATCGACCAGGCCACCCGCGCCGCCGAGGACGCCCAGGCCGTGGTCGGCGCCACCGCCACCCTGGAGGTCAGCGGCCGCGACGCCGAACTCCTGGCTCAGGCCAAGTCCGAAGGCGATCTGTCGCTGGTGCTGCGTTCCTACGCCGACACCGCCGGGCCGTCGGGTCGGACGGCCGCCGTAACGCGACGCAGCGAGTCCGCCAACCTGGTTCGCGTTCATCGCGAAGGCCAGACCGAGACGGTGGTCGTTCGATGAGGAAACCCGGTATGAATCGACTGATCGCGACGGCCTGCGCCGCGCTGCTGGCCCTGGGCGGCGCCGCCTCGGCCCCGGTCGCGACGGCCCAGACCCGCGCCGCCGTGTCGTCGGGGGCGACGCCGCAGATGGTCAATCTGCCGCGCGGCACCTCGTTCGCGGTCGATCTGCCCGCGGACGCCCGCGACGTGATCGTGTCCAATCCGCAGGTGGCCGAGGCCATGCTGCATTCGCCGCGGCGCATCACGGTCATCGGCGTCGCCCCCGGAGAGACCGATGCGGTCTTCCTGGACGCCGCGGGACGCACCATCCTGGCTCTGCGCGTTCGCGTGGACGCGGGGACCAGCGCCCTGCAGGACACCCTCAGCCGCGTGGCGCCGGGGTCCAGCGTGCGCGCCGAGGCGGTCAACGACAGCATTATCCTGACGGGCGTGGCCGCCAATCCGGCCGAGGCGGAGCGGGCGGCGCAGGTCGCGCGGGCCTTTGTCTCTGAGCCCGAGAAGGTCATGAACATGATCAGCGTCGCCGGCTCGGAACAGGTGACGCTGCGGGTGCGCGTGGTCGAGGTGCAGCGCAGCGCCGTCAAGCAACTGGGCTTCGACACCCAGGCCATCGTCGGCCGTCTGGGCGATACGCGCTTCCTGCTGGGCAGCGCCGCCACCTGGGGGGTGAACGGCTCTCTGGTGGGCGGGGCCGTGGGCGGTGTCTCGCGGGACACCACGCTGAACGGCGCGCAGCCGGGATCGGACGGGCTCAACAAGGGGTCGGCGACGATCAACGCCTTCGAACGCGTCGGTCTGGTGCGCACGCTGGCGGAGCCGAATCTGACCTCGGTCAACGGCGAGGCCGCCAGCTTCCTGGCCGGCGGCGAGTTCCCGGTCCCCGCCGGGCGTGACCAGAACGGCCAGATCACGGTCGAATACAAACCCTTCGGCGTCGGTCTGACCTTCCGGCCGGTGGTCATGTCCGAAGGCCGCATCTCGCTTCAGGTCAAGGTCGAGGTGTCCGAGTTGACGCCCCAGGGCGGCTTGACCATCGGCGCGGGCACGCCGTCCTCGATTTCGCTGCCGGGCCTGTCGGTGCGGCGCAGTGAGAACACGGTCGAACTGCCGTCGGGCGGATCGATGATGATCGCCGGCCTGCTGCAGGAATCGACGCGCCAGGCGGTCGACTCCCTGCCGGGCGCGACCAATCTGCCGGTGCTGGGCCAACTGTTCCGCTCGCGCGACTATCTGATGGGCGAGACCGAACTGGTGGTGATCGTCGAGGCCTATGTGGTCAACCCGACTGCGCCGGGTCGGATGCAGACCCCCGCCGACGGCCTGCGCATCGCCAGCGACGCCCAGAGCATCTTCTTCGGCCAACTGAACCAGGCCTATGGCTCCCCAGCCCCGTCCGCCCAGCCGGGCGCCGGGTGGCAAGGGCCGGTCGGCTATGTGATCGAGTGATCGCCATGACCCGTTCCGTCCAATCCCTCCTGAGCCTGACGTCGGTCCTGGCGCTGGGCGGGCTGCTGCTCGCCGGCTGCGCGGGCGGGCCCGCCAGCCTGGGCGGCGAGCCGCCGCTGACGCCGACCTCGCGCTACACCCTGCAGGTTGAGCCAGGACTGGATCGCATCGCTCTGGCTGTTCACGAAACCGGACTGTCGGCGAACCAGAAGGCGGCGCTGGGCGACCTGCTCAGCCGTTTCGCCCTGTCCGGCGCCCCGGCCCTGGTGATCGAGGCCCCTGCCGGCGGCGATCCGGTGGCCAACCAGGCGGCCTGGAACGTCAAGGCGGCCCTGGTGGCGGCGGGCGCGGCCGATCAGAGGATCAGCGTGGTCAGCTACGCCGGGCCCGATCCCCGGGCGCCGGTCCTGGTCGGCTTCGAGACGGTGCGCGCCGTCGTGCCCCAGTGCGGAACCCAATGGGGCAGCCTTACCCGCACCGGCGACAATCAGTCGGCTTCCAACTTCGGCTGTGCGATCAACGCCAACCTGGCCGCCCAGATCGCCAACCCGCGCGACATCATCGCGCCGCGCGCCATGACGCCGAGCGACGCGGGTCGCCGCAGCGTGGTGTTCGACGCCTACCGTCAGGGCGATCAGACCGCCGCCCAGCGAGAAGAATTGATAAGCCAGGCGCGCATCTCCCGCGCGGTGAACTGACCATGACCCAAGCCTTCGCGACCCCGGATTTCGACGCTCTGGACGGTTTCGATCTGGACGACGAGTTCCTTAACGCGTCGCCCGGGACGGCCGACGCCCTGCAGCAGGCAGGCGCGACGGTCGCCGAACCTTTCGTCGCGGCGTCCGAGGCGGCCCCGCGCGAGCCTCAGGAGGCGGTCGAGGTCTACAACCCGGTCGGGCGTCTGGTCGACGCCGCCGAGAACGCGGCGGCGGCCATGGTCCTCGCGCCGGCGGCCGAGCCGGTCGCGGCTCCCGTTCTGGCCGACAGCCTCGCGCCGGTTCCGGCGGGGGGAGGCTTCTCGGGCGCGCTCGGCGCGGCGGTCGAGGTGTCGATCCCGCGCATCGCCGTCCATGTCTTCGCCGAGCGGCAGGATACTCTGGCCGCCGCCGAGCGCGCGGGCCAGGACCGCCGCATGTCGCGCGCCACCACCCAGATTCGCGTCGGCGGCGTGGCGGCGGCGATTGCGGCTTATCAGGGCGAGCCGACGCCGCCCCTGATCGTGGTGGAGTGCCTGAAGGACCCCCACACCCTGCTGTGGGAGATCGATCAGTTGGCCGAGGTCTGCGACGCGGGCACCAAGGTGGTGGTCATCGGCGCGACCAACGACATCATGCTGTTCCGCGAACTGATGCGACGCGGGGTCAGCGAATACCTGGTGGCGCCGGTCCAGCCGCTGCAGCTGATCTCGGCCATCGGCGGCCTGTTCGCGGATCCGGCCCAGCCCTTCGTCGGTCGCTCCATCGCCTTCGTCGGCGCGCGGGGCGGGGCCGGGGCCTCGGCCGTGGCCCACAACACCGCCTATGCGATGAGCGAGCGGATCGGCGTCAACACCGTCATCGTCGACTATGATCTGCCGTTCGGCACCGCCGGCCTGGACTTCAACCAGGACCCGCTGGGCGGCGTCGCCGACGCCCTGAGCCAGCCGGACCGGCTGGACGCCACCCTGCTGGACCGGATGATGGTCCGCTGCACCGACAAGCTGAGCCTGTTCGCCGCCCCGGCCACGCTCGACGGCGACTGGGACATTCAGCCGGACGCCTTCGAGGAGGTGACCAGCCGCATCCGATCGACCGCCCCCTTCGTGGTGCTGGACCTGCCGCACCTGTGGTCGGGCTGGATGCGCAAGACCCTGATTTCGGCCGACGAGGTGGTGATCGTGGCGACGCCGGACCTGGCCTCGCTGCGCAACGCCAAGAACATGATCGACCTGATCAAGCAGGGCCGTCCCAACGACGCCCCGCCGCGCCTGGTGCTGAACCAGGTCGGGGTGCCGGGCCGTCCCGAGATCCCGGCCAAGGACTTCGGCGCGGCGCTGGGGGTTCATCCCAGCCTGATCATTCCCTTCGACGCCAAGGTGTTCGGCGCGGCCGCCAACAACGGCCAGATGATTGTCGAGGCCGGGGCCAAGTCCAAGGCCGCCGAGGCCTTCCAGACCCTGGCCCAGATCGTCTCGCGCCGCGAACTGCCGGTCGCCGCGCCTGTCCGTGGCAAGGCGGCCGAGGGGGCGCCGTCCAAGGGCGGCTCCCTGTTCGCCGGTCTGCTGCGGAAGAAGCGCTAGTCATGTTCGGCAAGCGTTCAGCCCAGCCGGGGCTCGCCGTCGCGCCCCGGCCCGCTACGGCGCCGCCGTCGCCGGCGGCGGAGCCGCGCCCGCTGGACGCCGTCGACGCCTTTTCCATCGAGGAGCTTGAAGCGCCGACGGGCGCGTCCCACGAGGCCGCCGACCGGCTGGACGCCCTGGCCGCGCGCCCGCGCGCCGAAGCTCCCGCGCCTGCGCCGGGCGGTCCGGTCAAGGGGCCGCGCGCCACCGCCGGTCTGGAGCAGCTGAAGAAGGCCCAGGCGGTCGCTGAGATCGTCCGCGAACAGTCCGACTATTACCACGCCACGAAGACGACCATCTTCAACGCGCTGATGAACACCATCGACCTGTCGCAACTGGCCCAGCTGGACCAGAAGGCGGCGGCCGAGGAGATCCGCGACATCGTCGCCGAACTGGTGGCGATCAAGAACGTCTCCATGTCGGTGGCCGAGCAGGAGCACCTGGTCCAGGACATCGTCAACGACGTCCTCGGCTATGGCCCGCTGGAGCCGCTGCTGAGCCGCGACGACATCGCCGACATCATGGTCAACGGCGCCGGCCGGGTCTTCATCGAAGTCGGCGGCAAGGTGCAGCTGACCAACGTCCGCTTCCGCGACAACACCCAGCTGATGAATATCTGCCAGCGGATCGTGTCGCAGGTCGGCCGCCGGGTCGATGAATCCAGCCCCATCTGCGACGCCCGCCTGCCCGACGGTTCGCGCGTCAACGTCATCGCCCCGCCCCTTGCCATCGACGGCCCGACGCTGACGATCCGTAAGTTCAAGAAAGACAAGCTGACGATGAAGAACCTGGTGGAGTACGCCTCCATCAGTCCCGAGGGCGCGCGCGTCCTCGGCGTCATCGGCGCGGCGCGATGCAACCTGGTCATCTCGGGCGGCACGGGTTCGGGCAAGACGACCCTGCTCAACACCCTGACGGCCTTCATCGACCCCACCGAGCGCGTCATCACCTGCGAGGACGCCGCCGAACTGCAGCTGCAGCAGCCGCACGTCGTGCGTCTGGAGACCCGTCCGCCCAATCTGGAGGGCCAAGGCCAGATCACCATGCGCGATCTGGTCAAGAACTGTCTGCGGATGCGCCCTGAACGCATCATCGTCGGCGAGGTGCGCGGCCCCGAGGCCTTCGACCTGCTGCAGGCCATGAACACCGGCCACGACGGCTCGATGGGCACCCTGCACGCCAACTCCCCGCGCGAAGCCATCAGCCGGATGGAGTCCATGATCACCATGGGCGGCTACGGCCTGCCGTCCAAGACCATCCGCGAGATGATCGTCGGCTCGGTCGACGTCATCATCCAGGCCGCGCGTCTGCGCGACGGCTCGCGCCGCATCACCCACATCACCGAGGTGGTCGGCCTGGAAGGCGACGTCATCGTGACCCAGGACCTGTTCGTCTACGAGATCACCGGCGAGGACGCCCACGGCAAGATCACCGGCCGCCACCGTTCGACCGGCATCGCCCGCCCGCGCTTCTGGGACCGCGCCCGCTATTACGGACTGGAGCGCGAACTGGCCGAAGCCCTGGACGCGGCGGAGTAGGGCCTGATGCTTCCCATTCTCGCGGCGTTCCTCGCCTTCATCACTATCGGCGGGCTCGGCTGGGTTCTGGTCGGCGGCGACGATGACACGGCCCAGGCGGTCAAGCGCGCAAAGGCCATGGGCGGGGCGCGGGACGTGAAGGCCGCCAAGCGAACCGCCGCGGCCGCTGTCGCCAATACCCCCGAGGCCCGACGCAAGCAGATCCTGGCCCAGCTTCAGGACGTGGAGCGGCGCGAGCGCAAGGCCCGCATGACCATGGCCGCCAAGCTGAAGCAGGCGGGCCTGTCGATGAGCCTGCGGACCTTCATCATCATCAGCGTCGTGGCGGGCGTTCTCAGCTTCCTGCTGGCCCTGCTGCTGGGGCTGAACCTGTTTCTGGCGCTGGGCGTCGGCGTGGCGGCGGGTCTGGGCCTGCCGCGCTGGATCGTCGGCCACCTCGGCAAGAAGCGGATGAAGAAGTTCTCGCTGGCCTTTCCCGACGCCGTCGACATCCTGGTGCGCGGCATCAAGACGGGTCTGCCGGTTCACGACTGCTTCAAGATCATCGCTCGCGAGAGCCCCGAGCCTCTGGCCGGCGAATTCCAGCGTCTGGTCGAGGGCATGGGCGTGGGCATGACGCTGAGCCAGTCCCTGGCGAAGATGTACGAGCGGATGCCGACGCCCGAGTTGAACTTCTTCGCCATCGTCATCGCCATCCAGCAGAAGAGCGGGGGCAACCTGGCCGAGGCGCTCGGCAACCTGACGACGGTGCTGCGGGCGCGGCGTCTGATGAGCGAGAAGATCAAGGCCCTGTCGTCCGAAGCCATCGCCTCGGCGGGCATCATCGCCTCGCTGCCGCCGGTGGTGATGATCCTCGTGACCCTGTCCAGCCCCAGCTACATGCTGCTGATGTTCACCGACATACGCGGCCAGGTCATGCTGCTGGGCTCGGCGATCTGGATGGCGTGCGGCGTCTTCACGATGAAGCGCATGATCTCGTTCAAGTTCTGATGAAGAGGCTCCCGTGAACGCCTTCATGCACTTCATCACCGACGTTCAGAACCTCTTGAGCATCGGGGTCGGCATCGCCGTCTTCGCCAGCGTCCTGACCCTGCTCAGCTCCTATACGGGCGGCGCGACCCTGGGCAAGCGGATGCAGGCCGTGGCCGAGCGTCGCGAGGAGCTGCGCCGCAAGTCGCGCCAGGCCATGAACAATGGCGTCGCCGGCAACGGTCCCAGCCTGAGGCACAGTGACGACAGCTTCAAGAAGCGGGTCGTCGAGCGGCTGAACCTGAGCAAGCTGCTGGAAGACCCCAAGGTGGCCGAGAACATGGCCCAGGCGGGCTGGCGCGGGCCGAAGCCGCTGAACGCCTTCTACTTCTTCCGCTTCTCCATGCCCTTTGTCTTCCTGGGGCTGGTGACCTTCTATCTGCTGGTCATCAATGATTTCGGCCAGCCCCCGACCATGATCCTGGCGATTTGCGGCGCCGCCTTCGCCGCCGGCTTCTATGCGCCCAACATCTATGTCTCGAACCGCATCGCCTCGCGGCGGCAGTCGATCGTGGCGGCCTTCCCAGACTCGCTGGACCTGCTGCTGATCTGCGTCGAGTCCGGCATGTCGATCGAGGCGGCGATCCAGAAGGTCAGCCAGGAGGTCGGCGGTCAGTCGATCGAGCTGGCCGAGGAGCTGAGCCTGCTGTCGGCGGAGCTCTCCTATCTGCCCGAACGCCGCATGGCCTATGACGGCATGGCCAAGCGGACCAATCACCCCGGCATCAAGGCGGTAGCCACGGCCATGACCCAGGCCGAGAGCTACGGCACGCCCCTGGGCGCGGCGCTGCGGGTGATGGCCAAGGAGAACCGCGACCTGCGTCTGGCCGCCGCCGAGAAGAAGGCCGCGGCCCTGCCGGCCAAGCTGACCGTGCCGATGATCCTGTTCTTCCTGCCGGTGCTGTTCGTGGTCATCCTGGGACCGGCGATCATCAACATCCAGGACATGCTGAAGGGCGGCTGAGCCGCCCGGGCCGTCATCCCTCGGCGGCGCGCTTCAGGGCCTCGGCGATGTCTTCATAGGCGGGGCGGATGAGCTTGCGATGCTTGTCGTGGAACAGCTCGCCGCGCAGGCCCGAGAAGATCACCCCGTTGGCGACGATGCAGTTGTCGCGCTCCAGCTCCTCGATCTCGTAGTAGCGGATGGCGTTGAACATGAAGCCGCGCTTCTCGGCCCAGACCAGCTGGGCGTAGGGCTGCCAGTCGCCCAGGCGGGCCTGGACCTGACGTTCGGCCATGCCGGGCAGGGCCTCGGTCAGGCTGATGCCCGCGCCGAAGGCCAGGGCGCCCGTGACCCCGGTCTCATAGGGGTTCCAGGCGTGCCAGTTCTCGAGATCCGACAGGATCTCCCAGATGCGGTCCGACGGCGCGTTCACGCCGATACGCTTCTCGATACGGGTCGTGTCCATGATCTGCCTCTGACACGGCTTCTCGACTTTAGGAAGTCGTCTCGACGTCGGGCGCGGGCAGAGGCGGCTTGAGGCGTCGGCCGTCGTCCAGACCCAGCCGAGCCTTGACCTCGAACAGGTCGGCCCCGGCGGGGACGATCAGCAGTTCCTCGGGGCGGCGGGCGTTGACGGCCACCACGGCGTTCCTGGGACAGACGTCGAAACAGTCGGCCCCGACGACGGCGAGGTCCGCCTTGCGCCCCTTGCCGGCATGCAGATAGCGCCGTAGCGCCTTCTTCAGGGTCTTGTCGCCGTCGGGGCCGAAGCCGCCGTCCAGCTTCTTCGAGCATTTGCGGCACACCAGAACCACCTCGTTCCAGCGGGTCTTCGACACCTTGAAGGGTTTGGGCGTCTTGCTCATGGCCGGAAGATCGGCGTTCGCGACGGCTCGCGCAAGCGGCAGTCGCCCGCGCCACAGGAACTTCACAAACCGAGCTGGAAAACTGATTGTTTCTGTTTATCAAGGGGTAAGCATGAAGGCCCATGCTCGGAGGGTCTGACGAGGGGTCCGCCGATGTCGCGCCTGCCGATCAACCTGCCGTCCGCCGCCCCGGTTCGCCCCGCGCGCAACCGTCTGAGGGACGCGGTCTTCTTCTGCATCGCCTTCGCGGCGGTCTTCATCGCCGCCCTGCTGGTGATGGACATGCTGCTGGGGTAAGCCGGAGCCCCGATTTCAGGAGGCCTCCCCATGATCACCCGCATCCAGCCCGGCGCCCGCATGAGCGAGGCCGTCATCCACGGCAATACCGTCTATCTGGCCGGTCAGGTCGGCGAGCCGGGCGACGACATCACGGCCCAGACCAAGACGACCCTGGCCGAGATCGACGCCCTGCTGGCCCAGGCCGGCACCGACAAGTCCAAGATCCTGATGGCCACCATCTGGCTGGCCGACATCGCCGACTTCGACGCCATGAACGCCGTCTGGGACGCCTGGGTCGACAAGGCCAATCCGCCGGCCCGCGCCACCAGCGAAGGCAAGCTGGCCTCGCCCGACTACCTGGTCGAAATCATTGTCGTGGCGGCGCTCTGATGGCCCTCGACAAGGACAGCGAACTGGAGCGGTTCAAGGCGACGCGCGTCACCGCCCTGTTTCGTCTCGACCTGATCGAGAAGGGGGCGCAGCTGACCTATGAGGATGGCACGCCCGTCGACATGGCCTCGGAAAAGCAGCGCCTGAAGGATCAGGTCGCGGACATGGATCGCCGCATCGCCCGGCTGGAGGCGGCGGGCGAGGCCTGATCCTCAGCGACTGATGAAATGTGGGGCGCGACCCATCCGTCGCCGTCTTTCGCGCGAATAAGGCCGCGCTACTGCATTTCACTTTCAGGAGTTCGTCCGATGAACCTTCGCACCCTCGCCGTCGCGGCGCTCGCCCTGTCCGCCTGCGCCTTCCCCGCCGCGGCCGAGACGATCTCGACCCACGTGCTGGACCTGGCGCGCGGCGTCGGCGGTCGGGACGTTCCGGTCACCCTGCAGATCAAGTCGACCGACGGCGGCTGGCGCGATCTGGCGACCAGCCGCACCGACGAGAACGGCCGCGTCCGCTCGTTCGGCGACGCGATCAAGACCGAGGCGGCGACCTATCGCCTGGTGTTCGACATGTCCCGCTATGGCGCGCCGGAAACCCCGCCCTTCTTCCCCGAGATCGACGTGGTCTTCCAGGTGGTCGATCCCAGCGTCCACTATCACGTGCCGGTGGTGGTCAGCCCCTACGGCTACAGCACCTATCGCGGCAACTAAGGCCCCGGCTGTGTTCGGACGCCCCGATCAGAGGCGTTCGAACACCGTGCCGATGACCGCATGATAGGCGTCGGTCAGGGCGCGCAGCTCGGCCTCGGGCACGCGCTCGTCGATCTGGTGCATGGTCTGGCCGACCAGGCCGAGCTCCAGCACCGGGCACAGGGCGCGGATGAAGCGGGCGTCCGAGGTGCCGCCGGTAGTCGAGGCCTCGGGGCGGCGGCCCAGGGTCGCCTCCACCGCGTCCTGCACCGCCGTGACGAAGACGCCCGGCTCGGTCAGAAAGGCCTCGCCCGAGCACATGTGCTCCAGTTCGATGCGCAGGCCCGTCTCGGCCTGAACGGCGCCCGCCTCGCGGTTCAGCCAGTCGATCAGGCCGTCGCCGGTGTGGGTCGGGTTGAAGCGGATGTTGAGGCGGGCCTTCGCCTCGGCCGGGATGATGTTGGTCGCCGGATTGCCCACGTCGATGGTGGTGATCTCGAGGTTGGACGGGGGGAACTCCGGGTATCCCTCATCCAGAACGTGGGCGTCGAGGCGGGCCAGCAGCTTGGCGACGACCGGGGCCGGGTTGGCGGCGCGGTCGGGATAGGCGACGTGGCCCTGTTTGCCGTGGACGGTGATCCAGGTGTTGAGAGAGCCGCGTCGTCCGACCTTGATCATGTCGCCCAGATGGTGGGCCGAGGACGGTTCGCCGACCACGCAGGCGTCGATGACCTCCCCCTCGGCGGCCAAGGCCTCGACCACGCGCTTGGTGCCGTGCAGGGCCGGGCCTTCCTCGTCGCCGGTGATCAGGAAGGAGAGGGAGCCGCGGACATCACCGGCTGCCAGCACGCGGGAGACGGCGGCGACCCAGGCGGCGATGCCACCCTTCATGTCCACGGCGCCGCGTCCGTACAGGATGCCGTCGCGGGTCTCGCCCTCGAAGGGGGCGGCGGTCCAGGCGGCGACGTCGCCGGTCGGCACCACGTCGGTGTGGCCCGCGAAGCAGAGATTAGGCGAGGCCGTGCCGCGTCGGGCGTAGAGGTTCTCGATGCGGGCGTCATGACCGACGCCGGTCGGACCCTCGAACACCATGCGGCGACAGGCGAAGCCAAGCCCGGTCAGGGTGCGTTCCAGCACGTCCATGGCCCCTTCGTCGGCGGGGGTGACGGAGGGGATGCGGATCAGGTCGCGGGTCAGTTCGACAGGATCAATGACGGAAAGTGATGCGGCGCTCATGGGACTAATGCTTTAGGCATATCCCGCATCCGCGAGAAGGCCCGAAACCGTGCCCAAGATCGACATCGACAATGCGCCCACCGGCCACGGGACCGGCTACCCTGAAGAATTCGCCGCCCCGTGCAAATCGAGGCGGCGCTGGCGGCTGGGCGACGCGGTGGGGCTAAGTCAGTTCGGGGTCAATCTGCTGCACCTGCCCGCCGGGGCCTGGTCTAGCCAGCGCCACTGGCACTCGGCCGAGGACGAGTTCGTCTGGGTGGTCGAGGGCGAGGTGGTCCTGGTCGAGGAGGAGGGCGAGACGATCCTGCGCGCCGGCGACTGCGCCGGCTTCAAGGCGGGCGTCCCCGACGGCCACAAGATCGAGAACCGCAGTGGCCGCGAGGCGGTGCTGCTGGAGGTGGGCAGCCGTCGCCCGGCCGAGGACGCCTGCGACTATCCCGACATCGACATGATCCTCCCCGCCGGGGCCGACCGCTACTTCCGCCGCGACGGAACCCCCTATCCGAAGACGCCCCGAAGAACGTGACGACCGACAGTATCGATTCCGCCCCGACCGTTCCGCCGCAGCCGCCGACGCCGCCCGAAGCCCATGACGGCGGGCCGTCCAGCCCCTGGGGAATCCGCGACTTCCGCCTGCTGTGGCTGGGCCGGGTCGCGGCGGTGCTGGGCATCCAGATCCAGTCCTCGGCCCTGTTGTGGCAGGTCTATGAGATCGCCCGGCGCGACCATCCGATCGCCGAGGCCAGCCTCTATCTGGGGCTGGTGGGCCTGTGCCAGTTCCTGCCGCTTTTGGCCTTCACCCTGCCCGCCGGGGCCATGGCCGACCGGCGCGACCGCAAGCACACGGTGACCCTGTCCATCGTGGTCGAAAGCCTGTGCGCCCTGGCCTTCCTCGGCATGGCCCTTCACGGATCGCCGCCGCTGTGGGGGCTGCTGGCCGTGGCCGCCGTGTTCGGCGCGGCGCGGGCCTTTCTGGCTCCGGCCAGCCAGGCCTTCCTGCCCATGGTGGTGGGGCGCAAGGCCCTGCCGCCGGCCATCGCCGCCCAGTCCATCGCCTTCCAGACCGGCGCCATCGCCGGGCCGGCGCTCGGCGGGGTGATCGTCGGCCTGGCCGTGCCCTGGGCCTACGCCTCGGCCATGGCGCTTTTCTTTGTGGCCATCGCCTGCTTCCTGCTGATCCGCACCAAGGGCAAGCCGAAGTTCGTCGAGACCGGCGTGGGGCCGCTGGAACTGGTCAAGGAAGGTCTGGCCTATGTCTGGAAGACCAAGATCGTGCTTGGCGCCATCTCGCTGGATCTGGTGGTGGTGCTGCTGGCGGGCGTGGCCCTGCTGACACCGATCTTCGCGCGCGACATCCTGCACGTCGGACCGCAGGGGTTCGGCCTGTTGCGGGCCTCGTTCGGGGTGGGGGCGCTGCTGGTGGCGCTGTATCTGAGCCGTTTCCCCATCGTGAAGCATGGCGGGCGCTGGATGTTCGCGGCGGTGGCCGTGTTCGGCCTGTCCACCCTGACGTTCGGTCTGTCGCACTGGGTCTGGCTGAGCGCGCTGGCGCTCTTCATCGGCGGCGGGGCGGACATGATCAGCGTCAATATCCGCCAGACCCTGATCCAGCTGGCGACGCCCGATCACATGCGCGGGCGGGTGTCGTCGGTCTCCATGCTGTTCATCGGGGCGTCCAATGAACTGGGCGAGGCCTATTCCGGCGTCATGGTGCGTCTGCTTGGCCCCGTGGGCGCGGCGGTGTTCGGCGGGGTCGGGGCCCTGGCCGCGACGGGGATATGGGCCAAGGTCTTCCCGAGCCTGAGGAAGGCGAACCGGCTGACTTAGGGCGTGGCGAGTATGGAGTGACGAGTGGCGAGAGGGGCGGGGTTGATCTCGCCACTCATCACTCGCCACTCGTCACTGGCTTCAGCCCCAGGGGCGGAAGTGTTTCGACAGCTTCAGGCCCTGGCTCTGATAGTGGCTGCCGCCCTCGCCATAGAGGCGGGTCGGGCGTTCCGTCAGCGGCTCATAGACCAGGCGGGCGACGATCTGGCCGTGTTCCAGCAGGAAGGGGGTGTCGTGGGTGCGAACCTCCAGCACGCCCTTGGAGCCCGCGCCGTGGGCCTCGTCCGTGCCGAAGCCGGGGTCGAAGAAGCCGGCGTAGTGGACGCGGAACTCGCCGACCGAGGGGTCGATCGGGGTCATTTCGGCGGCCTGATCGACCGGGATCTCGACGTCGTCCGACGAGGCCAGGATGTAGAACTCGCCCGGGTCCAGCAGCAGTTCGCCGCGACGCAGGGTCAGGGGTTCCCAGAAGTCGCGCGGGTCGTGGCCGTCGATGTGGTCCATGTTGACCACCCCGGCGTGGCGACGGCCGCGGAAGCCGACGACGCCCTGCTCGCCCGCGCGCAGGTCGACGCCGACGCTGCGGGTCTCCAGCTTGGGCGGCTCGCCGGCCTTGAGGCGCAGTTGGTTTAGACGGGTGCCCGGCCTGACCAGGATGGAGAAGGTCTGGGGCGCGATCTCCAGATAGAGCGGCCCGTCATAGCCCTCGTCCACGTCGTCGAAGCTGCCGCCCTGATCGGTCAGCAGGCGCACGAAGACGTCGACGCGGCCGGTCGAGCTCTTGGGGTTGGCGCGGGCGTTCAGGCCCTTGGGCAGGCTGAGGCGTTCCTGCAGGCGGGCGATGTAGACGCAGCCCTTTTCCAGCACCACGCCGCCCGACAGGTCGATGGCGTGCATCTCCACGTCGTTGATGCGGTCCTCGACCTTGCGCTGGCCGGGCAGGAAGGAGGCGCGCACGCGCCAGGCCTGGTTCGACAGGCGCAGGTCCAGGCTGGCGGGCTGCACCTGATCGTGATCGAAGGGGGTGTCGGACTTGATCGCGCCGACAGCGATCAGGGTCTCGATGCCCTGGAAGGGCAGAATGCCGGGCTGGGCGGGAATCTCGAAGATGCTCATGCCGTCCTGTCTCACACGGATTTTTCCATCTGTCTCGCTTCGGAATGCGACATCCGCAGCGCCAGACGGGTTGAACCCCGAGGTCGGCGGGCTGCATATAGCCTATGCACGCCCCTCCTGCCTATACCGCCGAAACCGAAGGCGTCGTCGTTCGCGTCCGCCCCTCCTATCTGGCGGCCCAGTCGGACCCGGCGGCGGGTCGCTGGGTCTGGGCCTATCAGATCGAGATCGTCAACCTGACCGGATCGCCGGTGCAGCTGGTGGCGCGCCGCTGGACCATCACCGACGCCTACGGCCATGTCGAAGAGGTGCGCGGTCAGGGCGTGGTCGGCGAGCAGCCGGTGATCGAGGCCGGCGACAGCTATTCCTACGCCTCGGGCTGCCCGCTGGGGGCGCCCTCGGGCTCGATGGTCGGCGCCTATTTCATGACCGACGTGGACGGGCGGATGTTCGAGGCGGCCATCCCGGCCTTCAGCCTGGACGTGCCGGACGCGCGAAGGGTGCTGAACTAGCATGCTCCCTCCGCCGTCATCCCGGACGGGCCGTAGGGCCGATCCGGGACCCAGGCGGTCAGACTGGAAGCGACGGTGGGGCAGTCGGGCGTCTGGGTCCCGGGTTCCGCTGCGCGGCCCCGGGATGACGGCAAGCTTGTCGTGTCGCGCCCAACAAAAAACCCCCGCCTTGCGGCGAGGGCGATAGGGCTGCGTCAACCCGGATGAACCGCAGCCCCAGCCTTGTTCCCGTCCAGCGAACCGGACGGGAGAAGGTCAGACACGCGCGCGCTCAAGCAGCGAGCGACCGCGTCGCGAGCGATAGCGCTCTTAAATATAACGCCGCAGGCTGCGCGCCAGCTCGGTGGCGCCGTCCTTGGATGCGCCCTTGCGGACCTGCGGCTGGTAGGCGACGCGGGCGTGTTCGCCGCAATAGACGCCTTCCGAGGCGCGACGGCCGCAGAAGCTGAACTCGCGCGACGACGGGTCGCCGATCGGCCATTTGCACATGTGGGCGCCGAGGGTCAGCACCGTGGCCGTGCCGGGCAGTTCCGGCGCGGGAGCCGGGGCGACCGGCTGGGCGACCATGACCGGACGCGGGGCGGCGGCCTCGATGCGGCGCGGGGCCGACGGGGCCTGTGCCGGAGCAGCCGGAGCCGCCGGGCGCGGACGGGTGGCGGCGCGGGGGAAGGTGGTGCGGGCCGGTTGCGACGGCGCGGCGCGGCCCGACAGGCCGAGGCGGTGCACCTTGCCGATCACGGCGTTGCGGGTCACGCCGCCGCCCAGGGTCTTGGCGATCTGGCTGGCCGACTGGCCTTCCAGCCAGAGCTTCTTCAACGCGCCGACGCGGTCTTCAGTCCAGCTTGCTGCGGTCATGGCCACCCTCCCGGGGATCGGATTCAATATCTTGGGTCGCCGACGAATTTCTCCGCCTCGACCTGCTACTAATCGTAAAGCAGCCCTTAAAACACGCAAGATGTGGCAATTCGGCTGTCCACAGAAACCAGATGTAGTGTGGTTAACGTCCCGTTTTGAATCAGTTTTGCGCCCCTTCATCGAACGCCGGGCGCCTTGCGAAACCAGCTTAGCGGGCGCATCTGGGCGCCTATGAAGACCGATCTCGCCTCCACCGCCCCCTCCGGCCTGCCTCAACCGCGTCGCTATGACGGGATCAACTGGGTCGGCCTGCGCACCCTTTACCTGCGCGAGGTGCGCCGTTTCTGGAAGGTGGGCGCCCAGACCGTGGCGGCGCCGGTGGTGACGACCCTGCTCTACATGCTGGTCTTCGTGGTGGCCTTGAAGGGCGCGCGGCCGCCGCTGCACGGCACCCCCTTCGCCGAGTTCGTGGCGCCGGGCCTGATCATGATGGCCATCTTGCAGAACGCCTTCGCCAACGCCTCGTCCAGCCTGATCCAGGCCAAGATCATGGGCACGGCGACTGACTTCCTGACCCCGCCGCTCAGCCCGCTGGAGCTGACCATCGGCTTCACCCTGGGCGCGGCGACGCGCGGCGTGGCGGTCGGCTTGGTGACGGCCCTGTGCGTCCTGCCCTTCGCCAAGTTGGGCGTGGCCAATGTCCTGCTGATCGTCTGGTTCGGCCTGATCGCCTCCCTGCTGATGGGGATGACGGGCGTGCTGGCGGGCCTGTGGTCTGAGAAGTTCGACCACCTGTCGGCGGTGCAGAACTTCGTGGTCATGCCGATGACCTTCCTGTCGGGCACCTTCTACCTGATCGACAGCCTGCCGGAGCCGTTCGCCAGCATCAGCCGCTTCAACCCCTTCTTCTACCTGATCGACGGCTTCCGGGCCGGTTTCATCGGCCACGCCGAGGGCAATCTGGTGATCGGCGTGATCATGAGCGCCGTGCTGACGGTGTTGATGGGGGCGGCCTGCTGGCTGGTGTTCCGTTCGGGCTGGCGCCTGAAGAGCTGAGCCGTTACGCAGGTCCGAACGCCCCTGGGGAGGGGCAGGGAGGTCCTCATGCTGTTTCGATCCATTCTCGCGTCCGCCGTCGCTGTCGCCGCGCTTCTGTCCACGCCCGCCGCGGCGCGAGACGCCGAGGCCCTGAAGGCCCAGGTCGGGGCCTATGTTCAGCCGTCCAATACTGAGCGGATGAACGTCCTGCTGGGCCAGTTACGCGCCGCCGGGTTCAGCCCGACCGTCGAGACCTTCGAGGGCGGCGGTCGCGCCGGGCCCATGCAGGGCGCAAATGTCGTCGTCACCATCGGCGACGGTCCGAAGGAAATCCTGCTCACCGCCCACTATGACGCGGTGCGCTTACGCGACGGGACCATGTCGCAGGGCGTGGTCGACAACGCCGGCTCGGTGGTGGCCCTGATCGAGGCGGCCAAGATCCTGCGCGACAAGCCGCTGAGCCATCGCATCCGCGTCATCTTCTTCGACCAGGAAGAGCTGGGTCTGATCGGCGCCAGGAAGTGGATCGAGGCGCACGGGATCGCCAACGTCGCCGCCGTGGTGAACTCCGACGTCGCCGCCTATGGCGACACCCTGATGTACGGCCAGAACAACGGGGCCCAGTCGGCCTTCGTCACCCGCGCCGCCCAGGAATTGTGCGCCGAGCGGGCGATGCAATGCGTCGGCTTCCCCGTCTATCCGCCGTCGGACGACCGCGCCTTCTCGGCCGCGGGCGCGCCGGTGGTGTCGCTGGGCTTCCAGGACGAGATCGGCGCGCACCAGATGTGGCTGGCCTTCAACGGCGGCGACGACAAGGGGCTGGCCGAGGGCTTCACGCCCAAGGTCTTCCGCGTCATCCACACCAAGGACGACGCCATCGAGGCCGTCGAGGGCGAGACCATCGCCCTCGCCGGCGCCACCTACGCCGCCCTGATCCAGAAGCTGGACGCGCAACTGCGCTGACGGCGGTCGGCGCGGTGTTGACTAAGCGCAAATAGCGCCCGACAAGTTCGTCGCCTTTTTTCAAAGCGGTCCCGCAGCCAAGGTTGCGGGGCCGTCGCTCTTTATGGAGTCTGCCTGTGTCCGGTCATCTGATGGGTGTCTATAATCGCGCGCCGCTGGAAGTGGAGCGCGGCCAGGGCGTCCGCCTGTGGTCCACCGACGGGACCGAGTATCTGGACTGCGTCTCGGGCATCTCGACCAACGCCCTCGGCCACGCCCACCCCAAGCTGGTGCAGGCGGTCAAGGACCAGGCCGAGAAGCTGTGGCACGTCTCCAACATCTTCAAAATTCCGGGGCAGGACGCCCTGGCGGACGCCCTGTGCGAAAAGTCGTTCGCCGACGTGGTCTTCTTCACCAACTCGGGCACCGAGGCCGTCGAGTGCGCGCTGAAGACGGCGCGTAAATTCCACTCGGCCAACGGCCAGCCGGAACGCATCGACATCTACGGCTTCGACGGCTCGTTCCACGGTCGCACCTATGGCGCGATCAACGCCGCCGCCAACCCCAGCTACACCGAGGGCTTCGGGCCCAAGATGGAAGGCTTCCATCAGCTGAAATGGGGCGACCACGACGCCATCAAGGCCGCCATCGCCAACCCGACCACCGCCGCCATCATTGTCGAGCCGGTGCAGGGCGAGGGCGGCTGCCGCGCCATGCCGGAACAGTGCCTGCGCGGCCTGCGCGAACTGTGTGACGCGCACGGCGTCTTGATCATTTTCGACGAGGTCCAGTGCGGCATGGGCCGGACCGGCAAGCTGTGGGCCCATGAATGGGCCGGCATGACGCCGGACATCATGGCCATCGCCAAGGCCCTGGGCGGCGGCTTCCCCATCGGCGCCTGCCTGTCGACGGCCGAAGCGGCCAAGGGCATGACGGTCGGCGCCCACGGCTCGACCTTCGGCGGCAACCCCCTGGCCATGGCTGTTGGCCAGGCCGCCTTCGCCGAGGTGTCGTCGGACGCGATCATCGCCAACGTCAACGAGGTCGCCGGCTACCTGAAGCAGCAGCTTCACGGCCTGGCCGAACGCTTCCCCGACGTGATCGTCGAGGTGCGCGGCAAGGGGCTGCTGGTGGGGGTCAAGCTGGTCCCCAACAACCGCGACTTCATGGGCTGGGCTCGCGACGAGGCCAAGCTTCTGGTCGCCGGCGGCGGCGACAACCTGGTCCGCATCCTGCCGCCGCTGAACATCACCCTCGAAGAGGCCCGCGAGGCTGTCGAGAAGTTCGAAACCGCCTGCGAGTTCGCCCGAACGAAGCTGGCGGCGTAATCATCTACCGCTCATCCCCGCGAAAGCGGGGACCCAGTTCTGTTTCTCGATGACGGCGGAACTGGGCGAGCGGCGGGTGACATCATTCGGGCGTTCTGCGTCCAAAGTACTGGGTCCCCGCTTTCGCGGGGATGAGCGGAGTTAGATATGGTCCGTCACTTCCTCGACATTCACCGGCTCGACGCCGCCGACCTGCGCGCCATCCTGGACGACGCCCACGCCCGCAAACAGGCGCGCAAGGGCTGGCCCAAGGGGCGTTCCGACGCCGACGCGCCGGGCAAGGACCGCGTCCTGGCCATGATCTTCGAGAAGAACTCGACGCGCACCCGCTTCAGCTTCGACGCGGCCATTCGTCAGCTGGGCGGCTCGGCCATCATCGCCACCGCCTCGGACATGCAACTGGGGCGGGGCGAGCCGGTCGAGGACACGGCCAAGGTCCTGTCGCGCATGGTCGACGCCGTGATGATCCGGGCCAACGACCATGAGGACGTCGAGCGCTTCGCACGCGTCTCGACCGTGCCGGTGGTCAACGGCCTGACCGACCGCAGCCACCCGTGCCAGATCCTGGCCGACCTGCTGACGATCGAGGAGCATCTGGGTCCGGTGCGGGGCAAGACCATCGCCTGGGTCGGCGACGGCAACAACGTCTGCCACAGCTTCATGCACGCCGCGCCCAAGTTCGGCTTCCGCCTGAACGTGGCCTGCCCGGCGGAATATCACCCCGACCTGCGCGATCTGGAGAAGGGCGGCGCCCATGTCCACCTGACCTCTGACCCGCGCGAGGCGGTGGTCGGCGCCGACGTCGTCGTCACCGACACCTGGGTGTCGATGGGCGATCAGGACTATGAGGCCCGTCTGGCCGCCTTCGAGCCCTACACCGTCGACGCGGCCCTGATGGGCCTGGCCAACGACGACGCCGTCTTCCTGCACTGCCTGCCGGCGCACCGCGGCGAGGAGGTGACGGACGAAGTCATCGACGGCCCGCGCTCGCTGATCTGGGACGAGGCCGAGAACCGCATCCACGCCCAGAAGGCGGTTCTGGCTTGGTGTTTCTCGGGCGCGTGAAACTCGCCTGAGAAAGGGCCCTAACGCCTCGCCCGCGGGGCGAGGCTGCTTGAGGGCCGTAGCCTTTCCTCCCCATGAAATGGGGAGGGGGACCGCGTAGCGGTGGAGGGGGGCGGCGCGAACGGCTGACGCGGAGGCACCCCTCCGTCACAGCGGCTCTTCCTCAGTAGGGCGTGGGGAAGGTCCGGCCGCCCAGCACCGAAGCGAGGTGGATCAGCAGCAGGAAGGTCAGCGCGCCAGCCAGCAGCATGATGAACCGCCACGGCATCATGCGCGGACCCTTCGACAGGTCCGGCGGACGCGCCCCGCGCCAGCCGGAAAAGACGGCGACGGCGCTTGATGCGGCGAGCAGGGTCAGGGTCAGCGAAGGGCTCATGGCGAGGGCAGTTGGCGTCTGGGGCGTCGCTTCGCAAGACGGGACTACGCAAGAAGACGAATCTAAACGCGACGTTAACCATGTTGGCGCGACAAGCGCTGAATCGTGATTAAGCGTTGCCGGTGAATCCTTCGCCCAGGCGCCACATATTGCGGTTAACGACACGTTTACACGCTTGATCTGGAGCGGTAGCGTCCCACAAAGGCTCGGGAGGCGAATCAGTGAGCGCAGCAGCGCCGTGGAGCGTGAAGGGGATCGACCCCAAGGCTCGCGAGATCGCCAAGGACCTTGCGCGTCGCTCGGGCATGACCCTGGGCGAGTGGCTGAATTCCATGATCATGGACGAGCCGGACGAGGACGAGGCCGTCACGCCCCTGCCGCGTCGCACGCCCATCCCCGACCCCTACGACCGCCGCAGCCGTTCGCGCCGCCTGGACGACGTCTACGGCCGCGAGGACGATCGGTCCGCGCGCATCGGCGCGTCTCTGGAGGTCATCGCCGATCGGCTGGAAGCCGTCGAGCGCCATTCGACCGTGGCCATTCAGGGCGTGGATCAGGCGGTCGCCGGTCTGGTGCGTCGACTGGATAAGCAGGACGAGATCGGCCTGGGCTACGCCCGCCGCATCGACGACATCGCCGACGAGCTGCGCGAGGGCCACAAGCGCCTGCGCCGCTTCGAGCAGGAAGCCGGCCCCAGGGTCGAGGAGGGCTTCGCCCGTCTGGACGCCGCCCTGGGCGCCGTCTCCAGCCGCCTGTTCGATCTGGACGAGCGTCAGCGCACCACCATCGGCGAGTTGCGCGCCCGGATGGAGGCGGTCGAGCAAGCCGCCGGTCCCGGACCCGGCACGGACGTCCTGGCCCAGGTCGGCGCCCGTCTGGATGAGGCCCAGGCGCAAACCACCGAAGCCCTGAAGGGGCTGGAGCGGTCCTTCGCCGCCCTTGACCTGCGTCTGCGCGACGCCGAAGGCCGGCTCGAGCCGGAACATGCCCGTGAGGCCACGCGCTTCGAGAAACTGGCCGAGACCCTGTCACGTCAGGTGGAGAGCAGCCGCGTCGAGATGATGCGCCGGCTGGATGTGGCCGAGACCGAAGGGCGGGTGGACCGCATCGAGCGCGCCCTGGCGGCGATCGGGGATCAGACCCGCGCCTCCGAGCAGCGCTCGGCCGACGCCGTCGAGGCCATGGGGCGCGAGGTCCTGCGCATCGCCCAGAACCTGAACGTGCGCGTTGAGAAGGTCGAGACGGGCGGGGCGGCGGCGGATGTCGAGGCCCGCGTCGAGGCCATGGGCCGCGAGCTGAACGACCGGCTGGATCGCGAGATGCAGCGCCACGTCCAGGCCGTGGATCAGCGACTCACTCGCTCCGACGACCAGCACGCCCTGGCGCTGGAGCGTCTGGGCGGCGAGATCACCCGCATTTCGGATCGGCTGTCGGAACGGATCGCCCAGTCGGAGCGTCGCTCGGCTCAGGCCCTGGACGACATCAGCCGCCGTCTGACCGAGAGCGCCGAAAAGATCGAGCAGCGTCATGACCGCGCCTCGGGCGAACTGGGCGAACGGATGCGCCAGAGCGAGGAGCGCACCGCGCGCCTGCTGGCCGAGGCCCGCGAGAGCATCGAGCAGCGCGGCGCTCGCGCCGTCCGCCGCGAGACGCCGCTGGAAAGCCCCGAGCCCACGCCGTGGAGTCCGGCTGAAAGCCCGAGCGGCGACTGGCGCGCCGCCGCCTTCGCCGATCCCGCCGCCGACCTGTGGTCCGATGACACCCTGGGCGGGGTGCTGGACGCCGCGCCCTTCCCGTCGCCGACGGTCAGTGATCCCGAGCCGGTCTTCTCCGATCCGCTGGACGCCGAACTGAACGCCGCGGCCGACGAGGCGGAAGCCGCGCCGACGGCCCTGTTCGGCTCCAGCCCCGAGCGCGCCCGGTTCGGCGCCGTCTCGACCGACCCTCTGGATGAGGTCGGGACCTCTGTCTTCGCCGAGGCGGGCTTCTCTATCAGCGACTTCGTCGCCGACGATTTTGGCGGCGCCGACGTGCGCGACGTCCTGGCCGATGATGAGACGACGGACGCTGTCGGCGGCCTGCCTCCGCTGGTTGACGGGCCCGATGAAGGCGGTGGCGACGACGGCTTTTCGGCCGAGATCGACTTCATCGACCCGGATGCGTTGAAGGCCGGCGCCGCCGCGGGCCGGGCTTCGACCCGCGACACCCTGGACGCCGCGCGCGCGGCCATGTCCAACGCCGACGAGGCGCCGCGCAAGGGCTTCGGCCTCAAGCGCGGCGGCAAGTCCAAGCTGCAGGAGCGTCTGGACAAGCAGGCGTCGCGCGAAGGCTCGACCATGCGCAAGGCTCTGGGGGCCATGGCGGTGGCGGCCCTGGCCACCGGCGGCGGCTACGCCTCCCTGCAGCTGGCCGACGGCTCGGGTCTGGTCCTGCCGGACATGGCCAGCCTGACCGGCGGCGCGGCGACGACCGCTGAGGCGGATCCGACCCCGATCGCGGCGGTGGCGCTGAGCGCGACCCCGACCGAGGCCGTGCCGTCGCCGGACGTGGCGGCGACCGAAGGCGCGGCCCTGTTCGCGCGGGCGGTGCAACTGATCGACAACGGCGACGACAGCGGTCTGGAGCCGCTGAAGCGCGCGGGCGCCCTGGGCTATGCCCCGGCGCAGATGCGTCTCGCGGTTCTCTATCAGGAAGGCGGCGCCGGACTGACGCCCGACCCCGCCGAGGCGCGGGTCTGGGCCCGGCGCGCGGCCGAGGGCGGCGAGCCCCGCGCCATGCACTACTACGCCATGCAGCTTTTCGACGGCGAAGGCGGGGCGCGTAATCGCGCCGAGGCCCTGACCTGGCTCAAGAAGGCGGCCGAGGCCGGCCGCGTCGACAGCCAGTACAACGTCGCCTACCTGTACGAGAAGGGCGACGTGGGTGTGGCCCCGAACGCGACCGAGGCCTTCAAATGGTACATGATCGCTGCCCGGCGCGGCGACCAGCAGGCGCTGGCGGCGGTGCAGCGGCTGACGCCCCTGACTTCGGCCGAGACCCGTCGCGTCGCGCGCGAGGCCGCCGACGCCTTCACGGTAGAGCCGGTGGCCTGACGGCGGGGTGAAGGCCCGGCGGGGGTGGCGGTTCGTCGCGGCCCTCGCTAAGACCAGAAGCTAGTCGCCTTTCCGGCGCTGTTCTGCGTTCCCTTCCAGCCGAAGGCGCGTGCCGTGGATATTTACCTGCCGATCGCCGAGGTTTCGGTGAACTGGCCGCTCCTGGTGATGCTGGGCGCGCTGGTCGGCTTTGTCTCGGGCCTGTTCGGCATCGGCGGCGGCTTTCTGATGGCCCCCGTCCTCGTCTTCATGGGCATTCCCCCGACCGTGGCGGTCGCCAGCCAGGCCAGCCATGTCGTCGCCTCCTCGACCTCGGGCGTCATCCGCTATTCGGGCATGAAGGCGGTCGACTACCGCATCGGGGGCATCATGGCCGTGGGCGGGGCGCTCGGCGCGCTCGCGGGCGTCGAGCTGTTCCGCTACCTGCGCCTGCTGGGTCAGGCCGATCTGGTTGTGGCCCTGTCCTATCTGATCTTCCTCGGCGCGATCGGCAGCATGATGCTGTACGAGAGCCTGACGCAGATCCTGCATCGGGTGCGCGGCGAGACCCCGCCGAGGAAAGAGCGCCGTCGCCCTATGTGGCTGTACGGCCTGCCGTTCCGCATGCGCTTCCCGCGCTCGGGCCTCTATATCAGCGCCATTCCGCCCTTCGGCCTCGGCGTCTTCGCGGGCATCCTCTCGGCCATCATGGGGGTGGGGGGCGGCTTCATCCTGGTCCCGGCCATGCTCTATGTGCTGCGGATGCGGGCCGGCGTGGTGGTGGGCACCAGCCTGTTCCAGATCATCATCACCACGGCCATCACCACCATCCTGCAGGCCGGGCGCAACCAGACGGTGGACATCGTCCTGTCGACCATCCTGCTGCTGGGCGGGGTCGTCGGGGCCCAGTTCGGGGCCAGGCTGTCGGGCCGGTTCCGCGCCGAGGAGATGCGCGCGGCGCTCGGCCTGATCGTCCTGCTGGTCGGCATCCAGATGGGGCTGGAGCTGTTCGTGCGGCCCAGCGATCTCTTCCTGCTGGCGCCGGGGGTGGGGGACTGATGTTCCAGGCCCTGCCGCCCGAACCTGCGCCCGTCGTCGCGCCCGCGCCAGGCGTCATCGAACGCTCGGTCGCCACCGAGGGGGAGGTGCGCGTCGCCGCCGCCCTGACCGACGCCCAGGTCGAGGTCGACTCCAGCTTCCGCGGCGCCTCCATCGTTCTGTACGGCGCGGTGTTCAATCCGACCGACATCCCCGCCGACGTGGTGGTGGTGGTGCGCGGGCCGGACGCTCCGGTGCGTCTGGTCAAAAAGACCCGCAACATGGGCGTCTGGCTGAACAGCCGCCCGGTCCTGTTCGAGGGCGCGCCCGGCTTCTACATGACCGCCTCGACCCGGCCCCTGTCGGACGTGGCCGACTTCGGCCAGTTGCGTCGTCTCGGCGTCGGCGTTGATCACCTGCGCATCGACGCGCCGCAGGAAAGCCGGACGGTCACCCGCTACGGCGTGCGCGACGTGGTGGTCAGCCGTCTGGGCGAGGATTACCTCGACTGGCGCCGCGCCGTGATCCGGCTGAAGGAGGCGGCGGCCCTCTACAACACCGACCC
>DAIOID010000007.1:36300-40366 GCA_036744355.1 Brevundimonas sp. | reverse complement strand
AGCGGACACGGCGAAGACTCCGGACAGAAACGATGCGGCCACGCGGGTCGCTGCGCGAGACGGATAGGTCGCTCTCAAAATGCCAGAGCTTGGCCGCCTCTTTCAACTCAGCTTCGGCCTTCTCGCCCTTCAGAAACAGACCTTGTGCACCGTGCTGGAAGTAAGGCTGTGCATAAGCCAACAGTTTTTCCATCGGCGCCACCGCTCGGGCGGTGACGATATCGACCTCAATATCCTGCTCCTCGGCCCGGCCGTTGATAACGGTCGCGGGCAGATCAAGCGCATCGAGCACCTGCTGCAGGAAACGACAACGCTTGCCTAGGCTGTCGATCAGCCAGACATGAGCCTCCGGCCGGTCCTTCAGCATGATGGCCAGAACCACGCCGGGGAAGCCGGCCCCAGCCCCCAGGTCGGCCCAGGTCAGGGCCTCGGGCGCCAGGCTCAGCAGCTGGGCGCTGTCCCAGGCGTGGCGGTTCCAGAAATCCGGGAGAGTGTCCGGGCCGACCAGATTCATCACCTCATTGGCCTCGGTCAGCATGCCGAGGAAGGCGGTCAGATCAGCGATCTGGGTTTCACCGGCGCCGGTCTGGGCGCGGAAGGCGGCGACAGGGTCTAGGCTCACGCGACAATGGTCTCGACTTCTGCGGCGAGCGAGGTCGCCTTCTTCACATGGGCCAGCAGGGCCGTCAGGGCGCCCGGCGTCATGCCTTCGATCCGCCCCGCCTGCCCGAGGGTGCGGGGTTGGACCAAGATCAGCTTCTCGCGGACCTCGTTCGACAGACCGCCGATGGCGGCGTAGTCGACGCCGTCGGGCAGGGACAAGCCCTCCTCCCGGCGCAGGGCCTCGGCCTCGGACGCCTGACGATCCAGATAGCCGGCGTAGACGGCGTCGATCTCGACCTGCTCGCGCACGGCAGGCGACCAGTCGGCGATCTCGGGCCGAACGGCGACGAACTGGTCCAGCGTCACATTGGGGAAGGACAGCAGGTCGCGGATTGAGCGACGCTGGCCGTCGGCGTTGACGGCGATGCCCAGGGCGCCGGCCTCCTTGGGCGTGAACAGGGTTTCACGTGAAACACGGTTAGCCCGGCCCAACTGCGCGGCCTTATCCAGCCATACTTTCGCGCGCTCGGACCCGACGACGCCAGCGGCGACGCCCAACCCCGTCAGGCGCACGTCGGCGTTGTCGGCGCGCAGGGTCAGGCGGTACTCGGCCCGGCTGGTGAACATGCGATAGGGCTCGGTGACGCCGCGCGTCACGAGGTCGTCGATCATGACGCCGATATAGGCCTGGTCCCGGCCGAGGATGATCGGGTCCGAACCGGCGGCGGCCCGGGCGGCGTTGAGCCCGGCGATCAGGCCTTGCGCCCCCGCCTCTTCATAGCCGGTCGTGCCGTTGATCTGCCCCGCCAGATAGAGGCCGGGCCGCTTCTTGACCTCCAGGGCCGGGGTCAGTTCGCGCGGATCGACATAGTCGTATTCGATGGCGTAGCCAAAGCGGAAGACCTCGACGGTCTCAAGACCGGGCATGGTGCGCAGGAAGGCCATCTGCGTCGCGTCGGACACGGAGGTCGAAATGCCGTTCGGATAGACCGTCGGGTCGTCCAGACCTTCCGGCTCCAGGAAGACCTGATGGCTGGTCTTGTCGGCGAAGCGGACCACCTTGTCCTCGATCGAGGGGCAGTAACGCGGACCGCGACCCGACAGCTTGCCGCCATAGACGGCGCTCTCGCCCAGGTTCTCGGCGATGATGCGGTGGGTTTCCTCGGTCGTATGGGTGATGCCGCAGGCGATCTGCGGCACCTCGATCCTGTCGGTCAGGAAGCTGAAGGGTACGGGCTCGTCGTCCGCCGCCTGCATCTCCAGACGGTCCCAGGCGATGGTGCGCCCGTCCAGACGCGCAGGCGTGCCGGTCTTCAGACGCCCCATCATCAGGCCCGCGCCATAGAGGTCGGCGGCCAGGCCGACCGACGGCGCCTCGCCGAAGCGACCCGCCGCGATACGCTCCTCGCCGCGATGGATGACGCCGTTGAGGAAGGTGCCGGTCGTCAGGACCACGGCCCCGGCGCGCAAGGTCATCCCCTCACCCGTCGTCACGCCGACCACCCGGTCGCCGTTCAGGATCAGGGCTTCGGCGGTCCCGGCCATCAAGGTCAGATTCGGCGTCCGGGCCAGCTCGGCCTGCATGGCCTCGCGGTAGAGACGACGATCGATCTGGCTGCGCGGGCCGCGCACGGCGGCGCCCTTTGAGCGGTTCAACAGGCGGAACTGGATGCCCGAGACGTCGGCCAGACGCCCCATGACGCCGTCCAGGGCGTCGATCTCGCGCACCAGGTGGCCCTTGCCCAGACCGCCGATGGCCGGGTTGCAGCTCATCTCGCCGACTGTTTCCAGCTTCTGGGTCAGCAGCAGGGTGCGGGCGCCGGCGCGCGCCGAGGCGGCCGCAGCCTCGCAACCGGCGTGACCGCCGCCGATGACGATGACGTCGAAGGTCGTGGAGAGGGAGGAAGTCATGGCCGAGGACATAGTCCATATGGCTCGACATCGCCACAGCCACGACACTGTTGTTTCACGTGAAACAACGAAGTTCTGTGGCTATTTGCCGATGCAGAAGGTCGAGAAGACCTCGCCGAGAATGTCCTCGACCCCGATGGCGCCGGTGACGCGGGCCAGGGCGTCCGCAGCACGGCGCAGGTCGTCGCCCGCCATCTCCGGCGTCAGGTCGAGGGCGCGACGCCCAGCCTCAACCGCCGCCAGGGCCTCAACCAGACGACGGCGATGGCGCTCGCGCGTCACCGCCGGGAAATCGGCGCCCGACAGGTCCCGCGCCAGACGGGCGGCGATCCAGTCGTGCAGTTCGGACAGGCCCTGCCCGCTCGTGGTGCTGACGGTCAGGGCTTCGAGCCCTTCGGCGGGCGAAGCGGCGCCGAGGTCAGCCTTGTTCAAGATTTGCAGGTCGTCGGACCTCGCAAAGGCGGCGGCGGGATCATCGCCCTGCCCTTCTGGCGCGCGGACCCAGAGGCGCAGGTCCGCCTCCTGCGCTCGCAGCCGCGCGCGACGGATGCCCTCCGCCTCGACCACGTCGTCGCTGTCACGCAAGCCCGCTGTGTCCGACAGGGTCACCGCATAGCCGCCGATCATGACGTCGGCGTCGAGAACGTCGCGCGTCGTGCCGGCGATGGGGGTGACGATGGCCGCCTCGCGCGCCGTCAGGGCGTTGAACAACGACGACTTGCCGGCGTTGGTCTCGCCGATCAGGACTATGCGATAGCCCTCGCGCACCCGACGCCCACGGTCGGAATCGGCCAGGGCGGCGCGCAGATCAGCGGCCAGTTGGTCCAGAACCGGCCCGGCGGTGCGCGCCAAATTGTCGGGCACTTCCTCGTCCGGAAAGTCGATCTCGGCCTCGACCAGGGACAGGGCTTTCAGCAGGTCGCGGCGGAACCCGGCGTAGGCGGCGCTGAGGGCGCCGTCCAGCTGGCCGAGAGCCTGAGACTTTTGCGCGCTCGTTTCGGCGTCGATCAGGTCCGCGACGGCCTCGGCCTGGGCCAGGTCCATGCGGCCGTTCTGGAAGGCGCGACGGGTGAACTCGCCCGGCTCGGCAGGGCGGACATCGAGGGCGATCAGGGCGCGGCTGGCGGCCTCGATCACGGCCCGGCCACCGTGAAGATGCAGCTCAGCCGAGTCTTCGCCGGTGTAGGAGTTGGGGCCAGGGAAACGCAGGACCAGGGCCTGATCCACTATCTCGCCCTCGTGGCTTAAGGTACGAAGCGAGGCCAGACGCGGCGTTAGCCCCCCTGCCCCCAGCGCGGCGAGCGCCGCGTCCACGCCCGGTCCGGACAGGCGAACGATGGCGATGGCGCCCCGCCCCGGCGGGGTGGCCAGGGCGAAGATGGTGTCGGCCTTGGTGCTCAAGTCGTCAGCCCTTGGGCGCGCCCGTGACGGCGGCTTCCATCAGGCGCCGGAACTGATCCTGGGCCTGAACCCCGAAGCTGGTCCAGGTCTTCATCAGCTCGTCGGGCTGCATGGCCGCCATGTTGGCGTCCATCCGCTTCTGCATCTCGGC
>DAIOID010000007.1:33173-36200 GCA_036744355.1 Brevundimonas sp. | reverse complement strand
TATGTATTCATGGACTGGAAGAAGTCGCCGTTGTTCTTGGACTGGCGCAGCTTGTCGAGCAGGAACTCGATCGCGTCCTGCGGGCCCATAGGGTTGAGGATGCGGCGCAGGACATAGGTCTTGGCCAGCTGATCCTTCGGCGTGATGAGGTCTTCCTTGCGGGTGCCGGACTTGAGCACGTCGATGGCCGGGAAGATGCGCTTGTCGGCGACCTTGCGGTCCAGAACGATTTCCGAGTTACCCGTGCCCTTGAACTCTTCGAAGATGACCTCGTCCATGCGGCTGCCGGTGTCGATCAGGGCCGTGGCGATGATGGTCAGCGAACCGCCCTGCTCCACATTGCGCGCGGCGCCGAAGAAGCGCTTGGGCCGTTGCAGGGCGTTGGCGTCGACGCCGCCGGTCAGCACCTTGCCCGACGACGGGACGGTGGCGTTGTAGGCGCGGCCCAGGCGGGTGATGGAGTCCAGCAGGATGACGACATCCTTCTTGTGCTCGACCAGACGCTTGGCCTTCTCGATAACCATTTCGGCCACGGCGACGTGGCGGGTGGCGGGCTCGTCGAAGGTCGAGGCGACGACCTCGCCCTTCACCGTGCGCTGCATGTCGGTGACCTCTTCAGGGCGTTCGTCGATCAGCAAGACGATCAGGAAGACTTCCGGATGGTTCTTCTCGATCGACTTGGCGATGTTCTGCAGCATGACCGTCTTACCCACGCGCGGCGGGGCGACGATCAGGCAGCGCTGGCCCTTGCCGAGCGGGGCGACGATGTCGATCACCCGGCCCGAGCGGTCCTTCAGCGTCGGGTCCTGGATTTCCATGTGCAGGCGCTCTTCGGGATAGAGCGGCGTCAGGTTGTCGAACAGGACCTTGGTCTTGACCATCTCCGGATCTTCGAAGTTGATCGTGTCGACCTTGAGCAGGGCGAAGTAGCGCTCGCCCTCGCGCGGACCGCGCACAGCGCCGTGCACCGTGTCGCCCGAGCGCAGACCGAAGCGGCGGATCTGCGACGGCGAGACATAGACGTCGTCCGGACCCGGCAGATAGTTGGCGTCGGGGCTGCGCAGGAAGCCGAAGCCGTCCGGCAGAATCTCCAGCACGCCCGAGGCGATGATCTCGACCTCTTCGTCGGCCAGGGTCTTCAGGATGGCGAACAGCAGGTCCTGCTTACGCAGGTTGCCGGCGTTCTCGATGTCCAGACCCTCGGCGAAGGCGACCAGGTCTTCCGGCGTCTTCTCGTTCAGTTCCTGCAGGGTGATGCGGCCGTTGGGGACGATCGGCTCGCCGTCCTCGTCCTCGTCGTCGGCCGTGGTGTCGACGCCCGTGTCGTCGTTGACGATCTCAGCGACCGTCTCGACCTCGATTTCGGGCTCCGGCGCGGCCTCGACGGGTGCGCGCGAGCCGCCCAGCGTCAGCGTCTTGCGCGGACGTTCCGCAACAACTTCAACGGCTTCGGCGGATTGGTCGTTGTTTTCAGGCGTGTCGGTCATGGCGTGCTCGCTCGCGCGCTCGGACGCGAGAGGCGTCGAGGGCGGTTCGTCTGTCGATGTCGCGGCCTTGCGGCCAGAGGGAGGGCGACGGGCTCCCGCAGGATCGATCCGGCAGGCGTCGCGAGAAGAGAGGGACCGCCCTGCGGCCTAGGCCGAACGGTTCACCCCCAGCGGAACCACGAATGACCGGGCGCCGTCAAGCAAGGCCATTCTTTTTGGCCGCGATCAAAAGGCTCGGCCTCTTCGACCCGACGCGGCCTGGGGCTTCGCCAGCTCAAGCAGCGAGCGACCGCGTCGCTCGAGGTAGCGCCCTTAGAAGGTCCACTCGAGCGTCACGGACAGGACCATGACGATGGCCAGCAGGAAGGGAATCTCATTGGTCATGCGCCAGAAACGGCCCGAGTACTTCGACGTCCCGGCGGCGATCTTCTTCCTCTGTCCCGCCAGGAAGCCGTGCCAGGCGGCCAGCAGGAAGACGCCGGTCAGCTTGGTCACCATCCAGGGCTGGTGGGCGAAGGACCAGTCGGCGCCGTCGCCGCTGCGCAGCCACAGCAGCCAGCCGCCGAAGATGAAGGCCAGGATCATGGCCGGGTTGATGATGATGCGCAGCAGACGCGTCTGCCACAGGCGCAACAGGGCCTGCATTTCGCCGCGCAGCGGCTCGGGCTTGGCCTTCTGCTCGGCGTCATAGGCGAAGAGGCGCGGCAGGAAGAGCATGCCGGCCATCCAGGCGATCACCGCCAGGATGTGCAGCCCGCGCGCGAGGTTGTAATAGTCCATGAGGCTCCCCCTCGGCCGATCAGGCCGCCTTTGAACATCCGCCGGGACAGGCTTTCAAGTGGGCGCATGGTCCCCCCTTGGACGCGCCTTGCGGCGCCACGCCCGAGGTTTGCAGCGCCGCCTCGACCGCCTGGGCCAGGGCGGCGATGAAGGCCGGCTCCACGCCCACGGCCGGTGCCCGCATATAGGGGGCGCAGCCGACCTGCTCGGCCAGTTCGGCGTATTCGTGGTCCAGTTCGACCAGGGTCTCGATGTGTTCGGAGACGAAGGCGATCGGCACCACCACGGCGCCGACCCCGTCCCGGCCCGCCTGCTCGACCGCCTCGGGCGTCGACGGCCCCAGCCATTTCAGCGGCCCCACCCGGCTCTGATAACAAATGGCCCAGTCGGTCAGACCCATGCGAGCGACGACGGCGGCGACTGTGGCCTCGACCTGGGCTTGATAGGGATCGCCTGCGGCGACGAGTTTTTCCGGAATGCCATGGGCCGAGAACAGCACCCGCACCGGCTGGCCCTCGGCACGATCCATGGTCTCGCGGATCAGTCGGGCCTGAGCTTCGATCAGACCTTCAGCGTCGGGATAGCAGCAGACGGCGTGGACCTCGCCCGATCCCTTGTAGGCCTCGCGCCAGGCCTTCAGCGACGAGGCCGTCGTGGTGGTCGAGAACTGCGGATAGAGGGGCAGCAGCACCACGTGGTCGGGCTGGAACTCCGCCACCGCCCTGGCCGTATCCTCGGTGAAGGGATGCCAGTAGCGCAT
>DAIOID010000007.1:31277-33073 GCA_036744355.1 Brevundimonas sp. | reverse complement strand
TCGACGTGCGCGATCGGCACGTCCGGCAGGATGCCGTGACCCAGGTTGAAGATCCAGGGGCCCTGCCCCCAGGCCTCCATCAACTGATCGACCCGACGATCCAGCATAGGACCGCCCGCGCGCAACAAGAGGGGGTCGAGCGCACCCTGGATCGGCTTGAGGGCCTGAACCCGCTTGCCGACCTCCAGAGGACAGGCGGTGTCCAGCGCCACGGCCTCGACGTCGCACTCCGCCGCATAACGCTCTGCAAGCGCCGCAGAGCCTCTTGGGAAGCCGATGAGCGGCACGGTGACCCCCAGGGCGCGGGCGCGGGCCACAAGCGCCTGGTGAGGCTTCAGGACCAGGGTTTCGAACAGATCGTCGGGCAGGCCCTCGGCCCAGCTCTCGAAGATCTTCAGCACCTGGGCGCCGGCGTCCTGCTGCATCTTCAGATAATGGGCGGTGGACTCGACCAGAACCTCCAGCAGGGCCGCGACCTTTTCCGGTTCGGCATAGGCATAGGTTCGGGCCGCAGCGCGCTCGCCCTTCATGATCGTGCGGGCTTCGCCGTCCAGCATATAGGTGGCCACGGTCCAGGGGGCGCCGGCGAAGCCGATCAGGGTCTTGGACGGATCCAGTTCAGCACGCACCAAGCTCAGGGTCTGGCCCACCGACTTCAGGGCCTCCCCCGCCCCGGAGGCCAGCTCCCGCATCTGGTCCACCGACGGCAGGGCGCCGAGGCGCGGACCTTCGCCGGCTTCGAACCAGACCTTCTGACCCAGGGCGCCCGGGATCAGCAGAATATCAGCGAAGACGATAGCGGCGTCGAAGCCGAAGCGGCGCATGGGTTGAAGCGTAGCCTCGGCCGCCATCTCCGGATTCATGCAGAAGGCGATGAAGTCCGGCGCCTTGGCCCGCAGCTCACGGTACTCGGGCAGGTAGCGCCCGGCCTGACGCATGAACCACACGGGCGGACGGGACGTAGTCTGGCCCTGGAGAGCCTGGATCAGAAGAGGAGTGCTCATGCTCTGGGCTTTAGGATGCACACCCCCAAGCCTCAATCCCTATTCAAGAATAAGAAATTGAAAGAATTGGAGGATGGAAGCAGGGCGCTGGACAGCGGGGATAGAATTCGGAACTCCCATCCATCGACAGGTTTCTCCCCGTTTTCGAAAGAACGAATCCACGGGCCTCGCCCATGGTGTGTTGATTATGGGGATAACCGGCTTTGAGTCCGCTGTGACAGGAGTCCCATCTGGGCGCCGTTGTGGGAAAGGCGCCGGGCGCCAAATTGGGATAAGGCGCCTTATCCCCTGGTGAGGATAGAAATTCGGCGCCTGTATGAACGACTCCAGGCGCCGTTCGGCCATCGGCGCCCGCGATCCCCGCTCGCGACCCGCGTCTGAGCTTGCTAGAGGATTCGGCGCCCAATCGGCGCCCCGTCGGCGCCCAGGCGATATCGAACGGCGCCCCGGCTTTTGCACAGGCTTGGGGGAAAGAGTCCGGCGATACCCGGGCGCGAAGGATGAGGAGACGATCAGAGCCATGAGTCCCGCCCGCCCGTCGCGTCTGGCCACCTATTTCCACGTCCACCTGGTCTCGGACTCGACGGGCGAGACCCTGAACGCCATGGCCAAGGCCGTGATCGCCCGTTTCGACGGCGTCATTCCCATCGAGCACATCTACGCTCTGGTCCGTTCGCCCAAGCAGATGGAGCGCGTCCTGGAGGAGGTCGCCGGGGCGCCGGGCGTGGTGCTGCACACCCTGGTCGACCGCGAACTGCGCGAGCAGCTGGAAGAAGGCTGCCGTCTCTTGAA
>DAIOID010000007.1:26313-31177 GCA_036744355.1 Brevundimonas sp. | reverse complement strand
CCCCTGGTGCCGGGTCAGGAAGACGGCGAGCGTCTGACCCGGCTGAAGAATCCTCTGGTCGTCGGCCTGACGGTCTCGCCTGATCGTCTGGTGCAGATCCGCCGCAATAGGCTGGAGGGGCTGAACGCCGCGCGCGCCTCCGACTATGTCGACCATGACGCGGTGCGCGACGAGACGGTTAAGGCGCGACGCGCTTTTGAACGGCGCGGCTGGCCGACCATCGACGTGACCCGTCGCTCGGTTGAGGAGACCGCCGCCGCCATCATCAACCTGCTGAGCGAGCGGCGCAGCCGTCGCCAGGACACCCCTGGAGCCCCCTCGTGATGACGACCGACGGCGAACGCCTGATCCTGGCCTCCAAGAGCGCGGCGCGTCGCGCGGTCCTGACCGACGCCGGTGTGCCCTTCACGGTTCAGGTCGCCGACGTGGACGAAGACGCATTGAAGACGCCGGGCGTCGATCCGGTCGAGCTGGCGGTCGAGCTGGCGCGGGCCAAGGCCCTGGCCGTGTCGCGCCATGACGCCGAGGCCTGGGTCCTGGGCGCCGACCAGACCCTGGCCTTCGACGGCGGTCTGATCTCCAAGGCCCCCACGCTGGCGACGGCGCGCGAGCGGCTGATCGCCATGCGCGGTCGCACGCATCAGCTTCATTCCGGCGCGGCCCTGGCCCGCAATGGTCAGGTGGTCTGGTCGGGGGTGGACACCGTCGAGATGAAGATGCGCGACTTCTCCGACGCCTTTCTCGACGCCTATCTGGCCGCCGAGGGCGCGGCCCTGCTGGCCTGCGTCGGCTCCTACCGGCTGGAAGGCCTAGGCTCTCAGTTGTTCGAGGCGGTCGAGGGCGACTACTTCACCGTTCTGGGTTTGCCGCTGTGGCCGGTTCTGGCCGAACTGCGCCGCGCCGGAGTGATCGTCTCGTGAGCCCCTCTCCTCGCTCGAACCGCATCACCGGCGCCGCCATGCTGGCGGGCATCGCCGGCCAGCCGGTGGCCCATTCGCTCAGCCCGGTGATCCATAACGCCTGGCTGGAGGCGGGGAATATCGACGGCGCCTATATGCCGTTCGCGCCGAAAGACGCCGCCGGGTTCGACATCCTGGTCGCCGCCGGCCGCGCGGGTCTGGTGCAGGGGCTGAACGTCACCTCGCCGTTCAAGGAGCAGGCCTTCGCCCTGGCGGATGAAGCCAGTCCAGCGGCCCAGGCGACCGGTTCGGCCAATATCCTCGTCTTCGACAATGGCCGGGTGCGGGCCGACAGCTCCGACGGCGTCGGCGTGCTCTACGCCCTGGCCGATCAGGCGCCGGGGCTGAACCTGAAAGGCGCCGTCGTGGTCATGCTGGGCGCCGGCGGCGCCGCTCGCGCCGGCGCGGGCGCCCTGATCGAGGCCGGGGCGACGATCCGCATCCTCAATCGCTCGCGAGACCGGGCTGAGGCCCTGGCCGCCGATCTGGGACCCGCGGTCAGCGTGGCCGACGAGATCGCCCTGGCCGAGGCCGATCTGGTCGTCAACGCGCTGAGCGTGCCGCCGAGCATCGATCTGGCGGCTCTCAAGCCGACCGCCGTGGTCATGGACATGACCTACAAGCCCGTCGTCACCCCCTTCCTGGCGGCGGCGCGGGCGCGCGGTCTGACCACGGTGGACGGTCTGGCCATGCTGATCGGTCAGGCCGCGCCCTCCTTCACCGCCCTGTTCCGTAGTCCGCCGCCGCCGCTGGATCTGCGCGCCCTGCTGCTGGCCCATCTGGGAGAGGCGGCGTGATCATCCTCGGCCTGACCGGCTCGATCGGCATGGGCAAGTCGACGACCTCGCGGATGTTCGCCGACGAAGGCGCCCTGGTCTGGGACGCCGACGCCGCCGTGCATCGCCTCTATGGACGCGGCGGGGCGGCGGTCGAACCCTTGGGTCAGGCCTTCCCCGGCGTGGTCGTCGACGGGGCCGTGGACCGCACCCGTCTGGCCGAGACGCTCGGCCGCGACGAGACCGCCTTCAGGCGCCTGGAAGCCATCGTCCATCCCCTTGTGGCCCAGGACCGGGCGCAGGATCTGGCGGCGGCGCGGGCCGAGGGGGTGCGGCTGGCGGTGCTGGATATTCCCCTGCTGTTCGAGACCGGCGGCGACGCCTTCGTCGACGCCGTGGTGGTGGTCACCGCCGATCCCGAGGTCCAGGCGGCGCGCGTTCTGGCTCGTCCGGGCATGACCCGCGCCCGCTTCGAGGCCATCCTGGCCCGGCAGACTCCCGACGCCGAGAAACGCCGCCGCGCTGATTTCCTGGTCGATACCGGTCGCGGCCTGGACGCCGCGCGCGATCAGGTGGCCCAAATCGTGGGGACAGTTCTCGATCCCGCGTGGACGCCGCCGCGCCGGGGCTGAGCCGCCCCTTTCGCTGCGGCGCGGCTTGTCCCATTAAGGGGACATGGCCCGCGAAATCGTTCTCGACACCGAAACCACTGGCTTCGATCCCAAGACGGGCGACCGTCTGATTGAGGTCGGTTGCATCGAGATTTTTGATCTGCTGCCAACGGGGCGGACCTTCCACCGTCTGGTCAATCCCGAGCGTCTGATTCCGCCGGACGCCATCCGGGTTCACGGCATCACCGACGACCACGTCAAGGACGCGCCCAAGTTTCATGAGATCGCCGCCGAGCTGCTGGAGTTCATCGGCGACGCCCCCCTGATCGCGCACAACGCCAACTTCGACCGCAACTTCATCGACTTCGAGTACAGCCGCATCGGCCAGAAGCCGCCGGCCCAGGAGCGCTGGATCGACACCCTGCAGCTGGCGCAGAAGCGGTTTCCGGGCATGCCCAACTCGCTGGACGCCCTGTGCAAGCGCTTCAAGATCTCGCTGGTCGACCGCACCCTGCACGGGGCCCTGATCGACTCCCGCCTGCTGGCCGAGGTCTATCTGGAGCTGCGCGGCGGCAAGGAACGGGCGCTGGACCTGACCACGGCGCGCAGCCCGCGGGCCGTGGCCGCCGCCGCAAAGGTCAGTCATGGGGCGCGACCCAATCCCCTGCCCTTCCGCTCGACCGAGGCGGAACAGGCGGCGCATCTGGCCTTCCTGAAATCCACGCTGAAGGATCACAGTCTGTGGGCGGGCTACGGCGTGACCGTCGAGGCCAAGGACGAGGCGGCGGCCTAGCCTCGCCATTCGCCAAGAAAAAGGGGCGCCCCTTCGGACGCCCCCAATCTTCCGCTCAAGCAGCCCGTCGCCGCGCGACGGGCGTTAGCGGTCTTTCTTGCATTATGCCTGGCCGGTTTCGGCCGGGCCGCTGGCGATCTGCTGCTGGCGGGCGACGTAGATGGCGGCGAAATCGATCGGATCGACCATGAAGGGCGGGTAGAAGCCGCCGTCCGAGGTGGCCTGGGCGATGATCTGGCGCGCGAAGGGGAAGAGGTAGCGCGGGCACTCGATCAGCAGCAGGGGCTCGATGTCCTGGGGCGAGACGCCGCTCAGGGCGAACAGGCCGCCGTAGACGAGTTCCACGTGAAACACTGCGTTCTTGTCGTCGCCGGTCGCCTTGACCGATAGCTTCAGGTCGACTTCGAACAGGCCGTCCGGACGACCGGCGGCGTTCATTTCCACGCCCATGTCGATGGCGGGCTTGCCTTCGATGCGCAGGCTTTCCGGCGCGCGCGGGTTCTCGAAGGACAGGTCGCGGACGTACTGCGCCATGATGCGGAAGCCGGGACCGGCGGGCTGGCCCTGCGTCGGCTCAGTCTGGCCGTTGGCGGCGGTGTCGGCGGGGGCGGTGGCGTCGGTCATGAAAGTATAAGCCGTCAGTCTGAAAGCGAGGGACGCCGGACCGCTCCGGGCCCGGGATGAAGGGTCCGCGACTACCACGGCGAGGCTATTGGCCGCAACGGCGAGACCGGTGTTCTGAGCCCCCCTCGCCTTGCGCCGGGCGGGAACGCCCCCTAATCCTCAGGACAGCAAAGATGCGCGCCCGCTGATCCCCCTGGGCGCGCGCCAATCAGGTGAAGCCCGTGCCCATCCAATTCCAGATCGTCATGTTCGCCATCGTCGCCGCGGTGCTGCTGTTCATGCTCTACAACGTCCTGGGCAAGAAGGTCGGGCGCCAGCCGCAGGAAGACGCCCGCCTGCCCCAGGCCGCGCCCCTGGGCGGCCCGACTCCGGCTCCCGCCGCGCCGGGGCTGGACGCCGCCACCGCCGCCGCTGTCGCCGGCCTGAAGGCGCGCGACCCCGGCTTCGATCCGGCCCGCTTCCTGGAAGGCGCGCGTCAGGCCTATGAGACCATCGTGCGCGGCTACGCCTCGGGCGACCGCGAGGCCCTGCGACCTCTGCTGACTCCCTCGGTCATGACCTCTTTCGAGGCCGGCATCGCCGCCCGCGAGGCGCGCGGCGAGCGCGAACAGGCCGAGTTCCTGCACGCGCCCCGCGCTGATCTGGAGCTGGCCACGGTCCGCGACGACCGCGCTGTCGCCAAGGTCCGCTTCCTGGCCGAGATGCGCAGCACCGTCACCCGTGCCGAGGGCGAGGCCGTGACCGACGAACGCCGCACCGCCGAACTGTGGACCTTCGAGCGCGCCCTCGGCGCCGCCGATCCCAACTGGGCCCTGGCCCGCGTCGAGCCGGCCAGCGCCTGATGCGCGCCCTGGCCCCCGCCCTGCCGTTCGACCGGTCGGGCGCGGCCCGGCTTGGCGGCCTGTCGCTTCTGCTGTTCGCGGCGGCCTGCGCCTCGACCCCGTCGGTCGTGCCGCCGCCGGAACCCGGCCCGGGACCGGTCACGCCGTCGACCCCGGTCGAGGGGCTGAGCCTGACCGCCCTGCCCGGCTGGGCCGAAGAAGATCATCTGGCCGCCTTCAACGCCTATGTCGCCGGCTGCGTCCGCGCCCGGGGCGGGGC
>DAIOID010000007.1:11299-26213 GCA_036744355.1 Brevundimonas sp. | reverse complement strand
CCCGGTCGACGGCCCTGGCCTGGATGCGGGCCGAGGATCTCTTCTTCCTGCAGATCCAGGGCTCGGGCACCCTGACCTTCCCGGACGGCGCCCGCCTGCGCGCCGCCTACGCCGCCGACAATGGCAAGCCCTTCGTCGGCATCGCCCGGCCCATGGCGGAGCGCGGCCTGCTGCCCGCCAACGGAACCTCGGGCGACGCCATTCGCGGCTGGCTGTCGGCCCATCGCGGCGCCGAGGCGCGCGCGGTCATGGGGTTGAACCCGCGCTATATCTTCTTCACCGTCAGCCCCGACGACGGCAAGGAGGCGACCGGCGCCGCCGGCGTCCCGCTGCCCGCCCGCCGTTCGGTGGCCGTGGACCCCTTGCGCTGGACTTATGGCGAGGCCGTCTGGATCGAGGCCGACGGCGGCAATCTGGTCGGCGCCCGCGCCAGCTATCGCGGCCTCGTCATGGCGCTCGACACCGGCTCGGCCATCCGCGGCCCCGTCCGCGCCGACCTCTACATCGGCCGCGGGGACGCGGCGGGTCAGGAAGCCGGGGCGGTGCGTCATCCGCTGCGGATGTGGCGGCTGACGCCGAAGGGGTGAGCGGGGCGGTCAGAGTCTGCTTACGATCCATTGCGGACCTAGACTTCTTCCCATAACGACCACACGCCATTGGAGATTTCCGTGGCCGCGAACCGTACTTGCACCGGCCAGCCAACACCGCCGATCTCGTATATTTGGAAGTTCATCCGCGACTCAGGCGGAGCGTCCTCAGGGAGCCAGACCTCACCTGCTTGCCAGCGCCATTCGTGCTTCCAGACAGGCAAGCCACCGACTTGGCCTTGATCCTGCTCGAGTCCAATATGTGTTCGCCGCCATGCCATCAGCTGACCCTGGCTGAATGCATGGCTGTTTTCTATCCTTCAGCGAACTTCAGCTTACGATCCGTTGCGGTCATCAGGGAACGGGCCATGATGCCTGATCTGATGGAGAATCGCGGCGTGCAGAAGGCCGATTACTTCACCCTCACAACCGGGCCAGTCGGGGGTGACACCGTTCAGTTCGCCGACGGGCGTTGGCCGGGGGAAATCGGTGCGTGCATCGCGATCAAGGAGGAAGCGTTAGACCTCATTGAGCCTCATCTTCGCGCCGTAGCGCCAGATTGGACCATCGGGCATAGATACGGCGTGTTTGAACTGAGAGTCGGCGCCCGAGCTCGCTTGGCTAAGAGCCTACGATCCGTCGTCAGTGACAGCGACGAGGCGACAGCGAAAGACGCGTTGTTCAGCGCGTTGGCCGGTTGGCTGGAGGAACGCCCGGATGAAGGCACGCCGGTCAGCATCCTCGGCCTCTAACTTCCGCTAACCACCCTTGGCCGTCATTCCGGGGCGCGCGGCGAGCCCGGAACCCAGGCGGTCAGGACTTCTCCGCCCCCGCCATGGGTTTCCGCGCCTGGGCCCCATATCGTCCCTTCGGGCCGTCCGGGGGTGACGGAGATTGGCGGGATCGGGCCCTACCGCCGCTTTAAACTGCCTAGCACCCCGCGTAAGAGTTCGCGGGTGATGGTTGTGCCGGCGGTGCGCAGGACGGACTTGGTCAGGGCTTCCATCGGGGTCTGACGGGACGAGGCGCGGGGGCGCGGCGCGGCGCGTTCGCGGGTCGGAGCGGGGGCTGAACGGGCGGCCTTCTCCGCGGCCTTGGCCTGGGCCGAGGCGGCGGCGGTTTCGGCCTCGATGCGCTCGGCCTGGGCGCGGCGGGCGTTAAGGACTTCTTCGGCGGACTCGCGGTTGACCGCCGTGTCATAGGTCCCGCGCACCGGGCTGGCGGCCATGACGGCGGCGCGTTCGGCGTCGGTGGCGGGGCCGAGGCGCGAGTCCGGCGGACGGATCTTGGTCTGGGCCACCACGGTCGGGGCGCCCTTGTCGTCCAGGGTCGAGACCAGGGCCTCGCCGACCCCCAGGCCCTGAATGGCCTCGGCCGTGTCGAAGGCGGGGTTGGTGCGGAAGCTCTGGGCCGCGGCGCGCAGGCCCTTCTGTTCGGCGGGGGTATAGGCGCGCAGCGCGTGCTGCACCCGGTTGCCCAGCTGGGCCAGGACAGTGTCGGGAATGTCGGCCGGGTTCTGGGTGACGAAATAGACCCCGACCCCTTTGGAGCGGATCAGGCGGACGACCTGCTCCACCTTTTCCAGCAGGCCCTTGGGGGCGTCGTTGAACAGCAGGTGGGCCTCGTCGAAGAAGAAGACCAGGCGCGGCTTCTCCGGGTCGCCGATCTCGGGCAGCTGCTCGAACAGTTCCGACAGCAGCCACAGCAGGAAGGCCGCATACAGGCGCGGGCTGTTCATCAGCCGGGTGGAATCCAGCACATTGACCTGACCCCGTCCGTCCAGCGAGGTGCGCATCATGTCCTCCAGCCGCAGGGCCGGCTCGCCGAAGAAAGCGGTCCCGCCCTGTTGCTCCAGCTGCAGCAGGGCGCGCTGGATGGCGGCGATGGAGGTGGGCGAGACATTGCCGACCTCGCGGCCGATGGTCTGGGCGTTCTCGCCGACATAGGCCAGCAGGGCTCGCAGGTCCTCCAGATCCAGCAGCAGCAGGCCCTCCTTGTCGGCGACGTGGAAGGCGACGGTCAGCACCCCTTCCTGCACGTCGTTCAGCTCCAGCATCCGGGCCAGCAGCACCGGGCCGACATCGGACACGGTGGCGCGGATCGGGTGGCCCTTCTGGCCGTACAGGTCCCAGAAGACGACCGGCGCCGCCTTGCCGGTCAGGGTCAGCCCCATCTGCCCGGCGCGATCGGCGAACCGGGCCGTGTCGCCGGCCTGGCTGATGCCCGACAGGTCGCCCTTCACATCGGCGCAGAAGACGGGGACGCCGGCGTCGGAAAAGCCCTGGGCCATGATCTGCAGGGTCACCGTCTTGCCGGTGCCGGTGGCGCCGGCCACCACGCCGTGGCGGTTGGCGCGCTTGAACAGCAGGTTTTCAGCGGCGCCCTCGAAGGACTGGCCGAGGAAGAGGGCGGCGGGATTGTCGGTCATTCGGGCGGTCTCCGGCTTCCGGCGCATGGTTATCTGACACGACGGGGGCTGCAAGGCGGAACCGTGCGGCTTTACAGCGATTGACGCTCTCCCCGACGCCGCCGACAGTCCCGCTCATGAAACTGCCCATTACGGTTCCGACCTCCTCGGTCGCGCGCAACGCCTTGGTCCTGATCGCCGTCGTGGCGGCCGGGGCGGCGCTCTACTGGCTAAGGGACATCCTGACCCCCCTGGCCATGGCCATCTTCCTGATGATCATGATCGACGGGGTGAAGCGGGCCATCGAGCACCGCACCCCCGTGCCGTCGCGCTTCGCCGGGGCGGCGGCCCTGATCGTCGTGGTGCTGGGTTTCCTGCTGTCGATCTGGATCATCGTCGACGGGGCGGCGGGCTTCTTCACCGACGCTTCGGGCGTGTTCGCCGGCATCGGGCCGCGTCTTGACCACATCATCGCCGACGTCAGCGGTCTGGTCGGGGTGTCGGACCCGCCGACGCTGAACGAATTGATCGCCGGCATCGACCTGCGCGGTTGGCTGACCCAGGCGGCCCTGCAGGCCCAGGGCGTGGCCTCGGGCGCCTTCTTCGTCATGGTTTATCTGGGCTTCCTGCTCGCCTCCCAGGCGGGCTTCAGAAAGAAGATCGTCGCCATGTTCCCCGACCGCGCCGCCCGCAACGAGGCGCTGGAGGTGTTCAACCGCGTGCGCGGCGGGGTCGAGGGTTATCTGTGGGTCCAGGCCGTGACCGGCGCCATGATCTGTTTCGTGGCCTGGCTCCTGATGCGCGCCGTGGGGCTTCAGAACGCCGAGTTCTGGACCTTCGTCATCTTCATCGTCGGCTTCATCCCGGTGCTGGGCGGCGCCATCGCCGGCTGCGCTCCACCCCTGTTCGCCCTGGTGCAGTTCGAGAGCTACTGGCCGGCCCTGATCCTGCTGGTGGGCCTGCAGGCCCTGCTGTTCATCGTCGGCAACATGATCCAGCCGCGCATGCAGGGCGACAATCAGAACATCGATCCCGTGGTGGTCCTGCTGGCCCTGGCCCTGTGGGGCAAGATGTGGGGCGTGCCCGGCATGTTCCTGTCGACGCCGCTGGCGGTCATGGCCATGGCCATCCTGGCCGAGTTCAAGGGCTCGCGCTGGATGGCGGTCCTGCTGTCCGGCGACGGCGAACCCTATGCGCCGCGAAAGGTTTCGGCGCGGAGCGACGGCGGGGATGGTTGGTTCAAGCGTCTGTGGGGACGCGGCAAGGCGCCGCATGAAAAAGATCGGAATGAAGGCTGATCCTGCCCTTGATCCGCCACAACCGCCGACTATCTGTCCAATCAGACGACGCGGCCCCCCTCCCCCCTCCGGCCGCGAAGTCCAGAGGACCGGCGCTCCCTCCCCCTCCTGCGCCGGACCCGAGCAGGCCGTCGAGCGTTCGCGTTCGACGGCCTTGTTCGTTTCTGGGCTCATGGGAGCCGATCCGCCGGGCGCGAACGGGGCGGAATTGGGGCGGTTCTTGTTGCGAATATGGCCTTGTGGGGGAGGAAACTCTTCGTAGTGGGCCTCTCGCGCAACATGGTGCGCTGCACACAGGAATTCAGGGTCTTAGTCGCCTCAGGCGGCCTAGCCAGTTTCGCCAGCCGCGCTAAGGTGTCGCGGTCAAAACCCCTGCGGCCGCTGGCCGTGCTGTCCGAGACCTCACCATGTCCGCCGCTTCGCGCACTGTTTCCGCCACGCCAGCCACCCTGGAGGCGCTGGAGGCGGCCTATGCGCGCATTGTCGACGGCCCGCCGGGCGCTGCCGAAAAGTCCTTCCTGGCCCAGGCCTTCGACGACTACGCCGCTGAAGAGACCCCCGAGCTGGGCGGCGACGACCTGGCGGCCCTGCTGGCCCAGGTGTGGCGCTCGGCCAAGACGCGTCAGGCCGGCGAACCGGCCCGCGTCACCGTCAGCGCCCTGATCGGCGCCGACGGCGCGCCCACCGGCTACGACAGCGTTCTGATCCTTCAGGACGACGCCCCCTTCCTGGTCGACAGCGTCCTGGGCGAACTGGCCGAGGCCGGCGTCACCGTGCGCGCCCTGTTCCACCCGGTAGCCGAGATCGAGGCGGGCCGTCGCGACTCCTTGATCATCGTCGTCGTCGATCCCCTGCCCCAGGAACGTCGCGACGTCCTGGGCGAAGGTCTGGCCCAGGCCATGGCGGACGTCCGCGCCGCGGTGGGCGACCACGCCGCCATGGTCCAGTCGATGCGTGACGCCGTCGAGCAGCTGGAGGCCGCGCCGCCCGCCGCTGTCGACCCCGCCGTTCTGGAAGAAAACATCGCCTTCCTGCGCTGGGCCAAGAGCGACCACTTCGTCTTCCTCGGCGCCCGCGACTACGCCTATCCACGCAGCGCCGACGGCGGCTACGCGGCCGAAGCCCCGCTGGAAGTCTCCGACAAGGGCCTGGGCGTCCTGAGCGACCCCGAGCGCCGGGTGCTGCGCCGCGCTTCGGAGCCCGCGCTCCTGACCCAGGCCATGCAGCGCCAGCTGGACCTCAGCGAACCGGTCACCGTGGCCAAGGCCAACATGCGCTCGCGCGTCCACCGCCGGGCCTACATGGACTATGTCGGGGTCAAGCGTTACGGCGCGGACGGCAAGGCCTCGGGCGAGACCCGTTTCGTCGGCCTGTTCACCGCCGAAGCCTATGACAAGATGGCCAAGGAGGTGCCGCTGATCCGGCGCAAGGTGGCCAACGCCCTGGATCGGGCCGGCAAGGCCCCGGGCAGCCACAACTACAAGCGTCTGAAGAACATCCTCGAGAACTACCCGCGCGACGAGCTGTTCCAGATCAGCGAGGACGAGCTGCTGGAAACGGCGCTGGGCATCCTGCACCTGTACGACCGCCCGCGCATCCGCCTGTTCGCGCGTCAGGACCCGTTCGACCGCTTCGTCTCGGTGCTCTGCTTCATCCCGCGCGAACGCTTCGACGCCGGCCTGCGCCAGCGCATCGGCGGCATCCTGGCCAAGGCCTGGGGCGGTCGGGTCTCGGCCTGGTATCCGCAGCTGACGGATCAGCCGCTGACGCGCGTCCACTACATCATCGGCGTCGAGCCGGGCGCCCACCTGAATCCTGATCCCAAGGCCCTGGAGGCCGAGGTGGCCGAGGCCGGCCGCAGCTGGATCGATCGCTTTGAAACCGCCCTGCGCGCCGCCGACGTGGATGAAGTCGCCGTCGGTCCGACCAGCGCCAAATGGGCCGAGAGCTTCGGCGTCTCCTACCGCGATCGCTATGACGCCGCCGAGGCCGTGGCCGATCTGGAGCAGTTTGACCGTCTGAACGACGGCTCGGCCGGCGACGGCGTCCACGCCGAGCCGGTGGCGGTCCGCGCCTTCCGCACGGCGGACGAGACCTCGCTGCAGTTCCGCTTCAAGCTGTACCGCCGCGGTTCGGCCGTGCCGCTGTCCGACGTCCTGCCGATCCTGGCCGACATGGGCCTGAAGACGCTGGAAGAGTCGGACCACGTGGTTCGTCCTGTCGGCGACGCCCCCATCTACGTCCACGACTTCCTGCTGGAAGATCCGCGCGGCGAGGCCCTGACTTTCGCCGACATCAAGGCCCCGTTCGAGGCCGCCTTCTCGGCGGTCTGGACCGGCCGCACCGAGAGCGACGGCTTCAACCGCCTGGTGCTGGAACTGGGCGTCGACTGGCGTGAGGCGGCCCTGATCCGCACCCTCGCCCGCTATCGCCAGCAGACCGGCCTCGACCCGTCGCAGCCGGTGCAGGAAGCCGCCCTGCGCGAATACCCCGATGTGGCGCGCGCCATCCTGTCGCTGTTCAAGGCCAAGTTCGACCCGGCCCATGGCGGCAGCGTCGCCGAGCGCGAAGGCCTAGTCGCCGAGCTGAACGACAAGATCACCGCCCTGCTTCAGGACGTGAAGAGCCTGGATCACGACCGGGTGCTGCGTCGCCTCGCCCTGCTGATCGGCGCCGTCAAGCGCACCAACTTCTATCAGGTCGACGCCGAAGGCCGGGCCAAGCCCTACATCTCGATCAAGATCGCGGCGCGCGAACTGGAAGACCTGCCCCTGCCCAAGCCCTTCCGCGAAATCTTCGTCTGGGCGCCGCACATCGAGGGCGTCCACCTGCGCTTCGGGCCCGTCGCGCGTGGCGGCCTGCGCTGGTCAGATCGTCGCGACGACTTCCGCACGGAGGTCCTGGGTCTGGTGAAGGCCCAGCAGGTCAAGAACTCGGTCATCGTGCCGGTCGGTTCCAAGGGCGGCTTCTATCCGAAGCAACTGCCGGTGGGCGGCGACCGCGACGCCCTGCAGGCCGAGGCCATCCGCGCCTACAAGACCTTCCTGTCCGGCCTGCTGGACATCACCGACAACATCGTCGGCGACGGCGCCCCCGTCCGGCCGGCTGATGTCGTGGCCTGGGAAGGCGACGACCCCTATCTGGTCGTGGCTGCGGACAAGGGCACGGCGACCTTCTCGGACATCGCCAACGGCGTGAGCCAGTCCTACGGCTTCTGGCTGGACGACGCCTTCGCCTCGGGCGGTTCGGCGGGTTACGACCACAAGGAGATGGGCATCACGGCGCGCGGCGCCTGGGAAGCCGTCAAGCGTCACTTCCGCGAGATGGGCAAGGACATCCAGTCCGAGCCCTTCACCGTGGTCGGCGTGGGCGACATGTCCGGCGACGTCTTCGGCAACGGCATGCTGCTGTCCAAGGCGACGCAGGTCGTGGCCGCCTTCGATCACCGCGACATCTTCATCGACCCGACCCCGGATCCGGCCAGGTCGTGGGAAGAGCGCAAGCGCCTGTTCGAAACCCCGCGCACCAGCTGGCAGGACTATGACAAGAGCCTGATCTCGGAAGGCGGCGGCGTCTTCTCGCGCTCGGCCAAGACCATCGCCTTGACCCCGCAGATCAAGGCCCTGCTGGACATCGAGGCCGACACCGTCGACCCGACGACCCTGATGCAGGCCATCCTCAAGGCGCGCGCCGAGCTGCTCTACTTCGGCGGCATCGGCACCTACATCAAGGGCGCAGGCGAGACCAACGCCCAGGCCGGCGACAAGGCCAACGACGCCATCCGCATCAACGGCGGCGAGGTCCGGGCCAAGGTCATCGGCGAAGGCGCCAACCTGGGCATGACCCAGCTGGGCCGCATTGAGGCCGGACGCGCCGGCGCCCGTCTGAACACGGACGCCATCGACAACTCGGCGGGCGTGGACTCGTCCGACCATGAGGTGAACATCAAGATCCTCACCGGCGGCGCCATCGCCTCGGGCCGCCTCAAGGCCGAGGACCGCAACGCCCTGCTGAAGTCGATGACCGACGAGGTCGCCGACAAGGTGCTGGCCCACAACTACGACCAGACCCTGGCCCTGACCCTGCAACAGGCCGAAGGCGCCGACGCGCTCGACGCGCAGCAGGCCTTCATGCAGCACCTAACGGCCATCGGTAAGCTGAACCGCGCGGTGGAATACCTGCCCGACGACGCCCGCATGGCGGAGATGAAGCTGCAGGGCGCGGCTCTGACCCGTCCGGAACTGGCGGTGCTGACGGCCTATTCCAAGCTGGAGCTGTTCGACGAGATCGTCGGCTCCGCCGCCCCCGACGATGCCTTCTTCGAGCGCCTGCTGGTCCACTACTTCCCGGCCCCGCTGGCGAAGTTCGAAGAGGACATGAAGGGCCACCGTCTGCGTCGCGACATCATCGCCACGGTGCTGTCGAACGAGATCGTCAACATGGCGGGCCCGACCTTCCCCGACCGCCTGCGCGCGGCGGCGGAATGCGATACGGCGGCCATGGTCACGGCCTTCGAGACGGCGCGTCAGGTCTTCCGCCTGGATCAGGCCTGGAAGGCGGTGTCGGCCCTGGATCTCAAGATCCCGGCCGAGGCCCAGACGGCCCTCTATCAGGAGATCGCCAAGGTTCTGCGTCGCCAGACCTATTGGCTGGCCCGTCGCGCCGCCCGCACGGAAACCACGGTGGGCGGCATGATCGCCGCCTATCAACCGGCCGCCGACGCCCTGCGCGCCGCCGGACCCGAGGTCCTGTCGCGCTTCGAGCAGCGTCAGTACGAGGCGCGAGTCGCGACCTTCGTCGGCCTGGGCGCGCCGGAAGACCTCGCCCGTGACATCGCTCTGCTGCGGCCGATGGTGGCCACGGCCGATATCGGGGATCTGGCCGCGGAACTGGGCTGGAGCGCCCCGGCCATGGCCCGCCTCTACCACCAGGTCGGCGCCGCCTTCGACTTCGACCGCCTGCGCGTGGCGGCCGGTTCGATCCCGTCGGGCGACCACTTCGACCGTCTGGCCGTGCGTCGCCTGATCCAGGACCTGATGGCCGAGCAGCAGCAGCTGACCCGCGCCGTGGCCCATGCCTCGGTCGAGGCGGCGGGCGCCGGCGAGGCCAGCGCCGAACAGGCGGTCGATGCCTGGATCGGGGCCCGCATGGGCCAGGTGGAGTCCCTGCGCGCCTCGGTCGACGAGATCGAGACCTCGGGCACGGGCTGGACCTTCGCCAAGCTGACCATCGCCAACGGGGCCATTCGCGAGGTCTTGGGGAGTTAAGAGCGCTATCGCTCGCCGCGCAGCGGCTCGCTGCTTGAGCGCAGCCGCGTGACTATCGCCTAAAGGGGCCCGCTCGTTTCGTCGTTCGCGACGAGGCGGGCGGGCCTTGGCGTTTAGGGCGGCTTGGCGTTAGGTGGGCGCCGCTGTTCAGAGATCCGCAAGGCCGGAAGACCCCATGCCCAGGAAGTTTCTCGTCGTCGTTGACGACAGTCCCGAGTTCGGCGCGGCCCTGGGCTACGCCGCGCGTCGCGCCAAGTCGACCGGGGGCCGCGTCGTCCTGCTGCGCGCCCTGCCCGGCGGCTCGGACGAGCACTGGTCCGGCGTCCGCGACGAAATCCGCCGCCAGCAGCGCGAAGAGGCCGAGGCGCTGCTGACCCGGATCGGGGAGGAGGCCGCCGCGAAGTCCGGCTCCGCTCCGGTCTTCATCATCGAGGAAGGCGACCCCCAGGGCGCCATCCGCAAGACCGTGGGCGCCGATCCCGACATCAAGATCCTGGTGCTGGCCGCCGGTTCCGGCTCGCGCGGCCCGGGGCCCCTGGTCTCGGCGGTGCTGAAACAGGGCGGCGCCTTCACCGGCCGCAAGCTGCCCGTGACCATCGTCCCCGGCGAACTGACCGACGCCGATATCGAGGATCTGGCATAATTCTAAGGGTCGCTATCGCTCGCCGCGCGGGGGCTTCATGTTCTATAGGTCGCTACGCTCGGCTCGCGGAGCCTCGCTGCTTGAGCGAGGATTGCACTTCATGGGCTGGATGCGACATCTGGGGTCTTGAAGACGGCGCTGTGGGGGCGCATCTCCCGGCCATGTTCATCCAGACCGAACCCACGCCGAACCCCCAAGTCCTGAAATTCCTGCCGGGCCGCGACGTGACGCCCGAAGGCGTGCTGGAATACCGCACCATCGACGAGGCGGCGGCCTCGCCTCTGGCCGAGGCCCTGTTCGAGCTGGAGGGCGTCGAGGGCGTCTTCTTCGGCGCGGACTATGTCTCGGTGACGCGCGGCGCACAGGCCCCGGACTGGAGCGCGATGAAGGCGCCGATCCTGTCGGTCATCATGGATCACTTCGTCTCGGGCGCGCCGCTGACACGCGGCGTCGAGGCCTCAAACGAAGACGCCGGCGAGGACAATGAGATCGTCGCCGAGATCAAGGGCCTGCTGGACAGCCGCATTCGCCCGGCCGTGGCCCAGGACGGCGGCGACATCCTGTTCGATCATTTCGACGAAGAGACCGGGGTCCTGCGCCTGCGCATGCGCGGCGCCTGCTCCGGCTGCCCCTCCTCCTCGGCCACCCTGAAGGCGGGCGTGGAACAGATGATGCGCCACTACATCCCCGAAGTGACGAGCGTCGAGCAGGTGATTTAAGCATGGGCTGCTACCGCTCGCGACGCGGTCGCTTGCTGCTTGAGCGCAAACCTGCTTCGTCATCCTCGGGTCAAGCCTGAGGGTTACGGCAAGGGGCGTGCGGCGGGTGCGTCCGCTGTTTCATGTGAAACACTATCGTCCTGAGCTGGTGTGGGGCATGATCGCCGCATGGCCCGTTTTACCTCCGATGATGACGCCGGCGCCGAGGGCCGCGCTCTCGGCGAGGCCCTGTCCGTCCTGCGTCGTGAACGGGGGCTGAGCCAGGCCGAGGCCGGCGCGAGGATCGGCATGACCAGCCAGGGCTGGGGTCTGTACGAGGCGGGCAAGCGTCCCGGCCTGTTCCGCCCCGACGTCCAGCGCCGCCTGACCGGCGCCCTGGACGCCACGCCCGAGGATCTGGCGCTTCTGGTCGGCCCGGCCCCCGCCCCGCAGCTGCGGCCGTCTGAATCCGGCCTTGAGGCGCGCGGCCGCGCCTATGAGGCCGCGCCCACGCGCGAGCGGCGGCGCCTTCAGCTGTCCACCGACGACCTGACGCCCTGGGCGGCGGCGGGCACGGTGCTGGAATATGTGCCGGGCCGTTGGCCGCGACGCGATCAGGGCTGCGTCATCGAGATGGCGGACGGCTCGCTGCGGGCGCGGCTCTATGTGCGCTCGGACGAGACCGAGCTGGTGGTGCGCGGCGCCGGCGCCCTGCTGACGATTGAGCGGATTCCGCGCGCCCAGGCTCGCGCGGTCGGCGCTGTGGTCGCCCGGCTGGACGATTGATGAAACGAAACAGTTGTGTTTCATCGCGTGCTGTGAAACTCTCCCATCACCATCAGGGAGATGACGCCCATGAACCGCCGCACTCAGGATATCGACGCCGTCGTGGGTGGACGGATGGCGGCGCGCCGTTCCGCGCTCGGTCTGTCGCAGACGGCGCTGGCCGCCCAGCTGGGGGTCAGCTTTCAGCAGGTTCAGAAGTACGAAAAGGGCGCCAACCGGGTCTCGGCTTCGCGCCTGCATCAGGTGGCGACGGCCCTGGGCTGTTCCGTGGCCGACTTCTTTCCGACGCGGCCGGGCGCGGTCGATCCGGTCGCGGGTTTGCGGGACCTGACCGCGACGGCGGACGGCCGCGCCCTGGCCGAGGCCTTTCCGCGCATCACCGATCCGGCGGTGCGTCAGGCGGTGACGCGCGTGGTCGAGGCGCTGGCCTCGGCCTGACGGCGGCGATAGGAAGGCCGCGATGAGAGTTCTGATCGTGGATACGGCGCTGGGCGCCTGTTCGGCCGGGGTGGTCGAGGACGGGCGCCTGGGCCTGCGGACCGAACTGATGACCAAGGGCCATCAGGAGCGGCTGGCCGGCATGGCCCGCGACGCTGTAGCGGATGCGGGCGGCGGCTTCGGCGCGCTGGACCGGATCGGCGTCACCGTGGGGCCGGGCTCCTTCACCGGCCTGCGCGTCGGTCTGGCCTTCGCCCAGGGCCTGGGCGCGGCGCTGGATCGTCCGGTCGTCGGCGTGTCAACGCTGGACGCCCTCGCCGCTTCTGTCGAGGTCGGGGGTCTGGTCGCCGCCGTCATCGACGCCCGCCGGGGCCAGGTCTATGCGCGTCTGTTCCGCGACGGCGTCGCCCAGGGCGCGGCCGAAGCCCTGCCGCTGGACGTCGCCGTTGAACGCATTCTCGAGGCGGACGCCGCGCCGACCCTGGTGGGGTCGGGCGTCCAGATCTTGAGCGAGACCTTCCCTGATCGGCTCGGAGATGCCGTGCTGAAGCCGCTGGCGGCGCCGACGCCCGAGGCCCTGGCCCGGCTGACCGCCGCCGCCGATCCAGCGACCGCCCTGCCCCGTCCCCTATATCTGCGCGCGCCCGACGCCACCCCGCCCAGCCGCCTGCCGGGCCAGCCGCGTCCGCCCGCATCGTGACGGAGGCCCTCGCCGTCCTCCACGCCGAGGCGTTCGAGACGCCCTGGGACGCGGACAGCCTATCGGCGCTTCTGGCGTCGCCGGGCGTTTTTGCGATTGAGGAGCCGGACGGCTTCATCCTGATCCGCGTCGTGGCTGACGAGGCCGAGATCCTGACCCTGGCCGTGCGGCCGTCCGCGCGGCGCGGCGGGTTGGGCCGACGCCTGGTCGAGGCCGCCGTGGTTCGAGCGGCGGCGCTGGGGGCCGAGCGCATGTTCCTGGAAGTGGCCGAGGACAATGCCGCCGCCCGCGCCCTCTACGCCCGCACGGGGTTCACCGAGGCGGGGCGTCGTCGCGGATATTATGCGCGTCCGGATGGAAGCCGTGAGGACGCCCTGGTGCTGGCGCTGAACTTTTCTCGATAGCTTCCATAAGGCGACGGCTCAGCCTATCCTCCGGCCCATGGAACGGATCGAGAAACTTTGCGCCGACCGCGGCATGCGTATGACCGAGCAGCGGCGCGTGATCGCCCGCGTGCTGTCGCAGGCCGAGGATCACCCTGACGTCGAGGAGCTGTATCGCCGCGCCTCGGCCATCGATCCGCACATCTCGATCGCCACCGTCTATCGCACCGTGCGCCTGTTCGAAGAGGCGGGCGTGGTCGAGAAGCACGACTTCGGCGACGGCCGCAGCCGTTACGAAGAAGCGGGCGACGACCACCACGACCACCTGATCGACACCAAGACCGGCGAGGTCATCGAGTTCTTCGACGCCGAGATCGAGCGCCTGAAGACCGAGATCGCCAAGCGCCTGGGCTTCGAACTGGTCGGTCACAAGCTGGAGCTCTATGGCCACGCCATCCCCGGCGCCGAGCCGATCGAGCGCGAAGGCCTGATCTACAAGCGCCACGCCGCGCGGATCGAACCGGAAGCGGCCGACAGCTGACGCTGGTCGCGGCGTTTCGCTCGCCTTGCCGTCGCCGGCTTCGGCGATCATAAGCCGCGCATGACCGATACGCTCGAAAAGCCCATGGAAATGGCGGATGGCGCGGCCGAGACGGCGGCGCCCAAGCGCCTGTTCATCAAGACCTACGGCTGTCAGATGAACGTCTATGACTCGGAGCGCATGGCCGACGTCCTGCGCCCGCTGGGCTATGCGACGACGGATGCGCCCGAAGGCGCCGACTTCGTCATCCTCAACACCTGCCACATCCGCGAACGGGCCGCCGAGAAGGTCTATTCGGAACTGGGCAAGCTGAAGCAGATGCGTGAGCGCAAGGTCGCGCGCGGCGACGGCGGCATGACCATCGCCGTGGCCGGCTGCGTCGCCCAGGCCGAGGGCGAGGAGATCATGAAGCGCCAGCCGGCGGTCGATCTGGTGGTCGGACCCCAGGCCTACCACCAGCTGCCGGAACTGCTGACCCGCACGGCGCGGGCGCGCGGCGAGCGCATCGGCGCCGACTTCGCCCCGCATGAGAAGTTCGACGCCCTGACGCCGGAGATGATCAGGACGCGCGGCGGCGAGGGTCCGACCGCCTTCCTGACGGTGCAGGAGGGCTGCGACAAGTTCTGCACCTTCTGCGTCGTTCCCTATACGCGCGGCGCCGAATGGTCGCGCCCGGTTTCCGCCGTCCTGGCCGAAGCCCGCGCCCTGGCCGACCGGGGCGTGCGCGAGGTCACCCTGCTGGGCCAGAACGTCAACGCCTATGACGGCGAAGGCCCGGACGGAAAGCCCTTCACCCTGGCCCGGCTGGCCTACGCCCTGGCCGAGATTCCGGGTCTGGACCGCATCCGCTATACGACCAGCCACGCCAACGACATGTCGGATGACCTGATCGCCGCCCATGCCGATCTCGGCGCCTTGATGCCTTATCTTCACCTGCCGGTTCAGGCCGGGTCTGACCGGGTATTGCGGCTGATGAACCGCAAGCACGGGCGTCAGAAATACATCGACCTGATCGCTCGTATCCGCGAGGCGCGGCCGGACATGGCCATCGCCGGCGACTTCATCGTCGGCTTCCCCGGCGAGACGGATCGGGACTTCGAGGACACCCTCGATCTGGTGCGCCAGGTCACCTATGCGGGCGCCTTCAGCTTCGTCTATTCGCCGCG
>DAIOID010000007.1:3697-11199 GCA_036744355.1 Brevundimonas sp. | reverse complement strand
GCCCTGCCGGTCGGACGGCGCGGCGCCATCGCCCCCAAGACCGCGGCCCAGGCCCGTTATCTGGACCTGCTCAGCCGCTGTGAGCTGACCTTCGGCGTCGGTCCGGCGGGCACCGGCAAGACCTTCCTGGCGGCGGCCTATGGCGCCTCCCTGCTGCGGCGTGGACAGGTGGATCGGCTGGTCATCACCCGCCCGGCGGTCGAGGCGGGCGAGAAGCTGGGCTTCCTGCCGGGCGACCTGAACGAGAAGGTCGACCCCTATCTGGCCCCCATCTGGGAGGCGCTGAATGACATTCTCGGCGTCGAGGACGTGCGCCGTCGCCGCGAGAAGGGCGAGATCGAAGCCGCCCCCATCGCCTTCATGCGCGGTCGCACCCTCAGCCACGCCTTCATCATCGTCGACGAGGCCCAGAACACCTCGCGGCTGCAGATGAAGATGGTCCTGACCCGTCTGGGCGAAGGCGCGCGCATGGTCGTCACTGGCGACCCGTCGCAGATCGATCTGTTGAACCCGCGCGATTCCGGCCTCGCCCACGCCCTTCGCATCCTGAAGGACGTGAAGGGGGTCGGGGTTCAGGCCTTCAAGGCCGAGGACGTGGTGCGCCACGCCATGGTCGAGCGCATCGTGCGCGCCTATGACGCCGACGCGGCGCGCAACCGCCCCCTGCCCGACCTCGAGGATGAAGACTGAATGATCGAGATCGAAGTCGAGGACGCCGCCTGGTCGGCGGCCCTGCCGGACGCGGAAGACCTGGTCCTGCGCGCCGCGACGGCGGCGCTGGGCACGCTGGAGGGCGACCTGGTCGTCCTGCTGACCGATGATGCGGAGGTTCAGGACCTGAACCAGCGCTTTCGCGGCAAGGACCGGCCGACCAACGTCCTGTCCTTCCCCGCCGCCGAGAGCGCCTTTCCGCACCTGGGCGACGTGGTGCTGGGCTACGCCTATTGCACGACCGAGGCCGAAGCCCAGGGCAAGACCCTGTCCGATCACCTGAGCCATCTGGTCGTCCACGGCGTCCTGCATCTGCTGGGCCGTGACCACGAGGACGACGCCGAGGCCGAGGAGATGGAGGCCGAGGAGCGCGAGATCCTGGCGTCGCTCGGCGTCGCCGATCCCTATGCCGCTGAACACGAGGCGACTGCATGAGCGAGCGTTTGTCGGCCCTTTGGGGGGGCGTGCTGACGAACCGCTGGAGCAGGATCGCTCTGGCCCTGCTGGCCGGCGCCGGCGCGGCGCTGGCGCACCCGCCGTTCGGGATCCTGCTCGGCCTGCTGGGCTATCCGCTGCTGATGCTGCTGGTCGAACGGTCGCGCACGGTGAGGGGCGGCTTCTGGGTCGGCTGGCTGGCCGGATTTTCTTACTTCTTCATCGGTTGCTGGTGGGTGGCCGAAGCCTTCCTGGTCAACAAGGATCAGGCCTGGATGGCGCCCTTCGCCGCCAGCCTGCTGCCCATGGGGCTGGGTCTCTTCTTTGGGGCGGCCACGGCCCTCTATCGTCGTTTCGCCCCGCGCGACGCGGCCCGCCGCGTCCTCCTGTTCGCCGCTCTGTTCGCCTTGCTGGAATGGCTGCGCGGCCATGTCCTGACCGGCTTTCCCTGGAACCCGATCGGCGCGGCCTGGCAGGCCGGTTCGGCCATGTCGCAGTTCGCCTCGATCGGCGGCGTCTATGGTCTGAGTCTGGTCACCCTGGCGGCTGTATCGGCCCTGGGTCTGCTGGCGAGCGGCGGACCGCGTCGTCTGGGCTGGATCGGCGCCGGTCTCGGCGTGGCCGTCCTGGCGGGCCTGCTCGGCTTCGGGGCCCTCCGCCTGTCGTCGGCCGAGCGCGTCGACGGTCCGACCCTGGTGCGTCTGGTTCAGGCCGACATCCCGCAGGAATCCAAATGGTCGCCCGAGGCCTATCAGGCCATTGTCGATCGCTATGTGGCTCTGACGGCCCACAAGGGCGCGGCCCTGCCGGACGTGGTGGTCTGGCCCGAGGGGGCCCTGCCCGCCACCGCCAACGACGTCTTCAACTCGCCGGACGCCCAGGCCATCGCCGAGGCCCTGCAGCCGGGCCAGACCCTGCTGATGGGCATCAGCCGCGGCGAGGCCGACCCGAGCGCCGAGGGCGGCGCGCGCTACTTCAACAGCCTGTTCGCCCTGCACGACGAGGGCGCGGCGGGCCTGCGTATCGGCGCCATCTATGACAAGCACCGTCTGGTGCCCTTCGGCGAATATCTGCCCATGGGGCGGCTGATGAGCCGGATCGGCGTGCGCAGCCTGGTGCACGTGCCCGCCGACTTCAGTCCGGGGCCCAAGCCGGCGCCGATCAGCCTGGTCAATGCGCCCAGCGTCCAGCCGCTGATCTGCTACGAAAGCCTCTATCCCGGCTTCACCCCGGCCAGCGCCGCGGCGCGTCCGGCCTGGATCGTCAATGTCTCCAACGACGCCTGGTTCGGCGCCACCTCGGGACCGCGCCAGCACCTGAACCTGGCCAGCTATCGCGCCATCGAGACCGGACTGCCGATCGCGCGGGCCACCCCGACCGGCGTCTCGGCCATGATCGACCCCTGGGGCCGGGTCGTGGACGGTAAGCGGCTGGACCCGGGCCACGCGGGGGTTATCGACGTGCGCCTGCCCGAACCGGCGACGCCGACCCTCTACGGCCGCTGGGGCGACGGCCTGTTCGGCGTCCTGCTGGTCCTGATGCTGGCGGGCGGCCTGTCCTGGGGAAGGCGCAAGGGGCGGGTATGAGCAAGGCCGAGGACGAAGAAGATCGCAAGCGGACGCGTCATATCGATGTGCCGTTGGGCGTGCGTCTTCGCGCCCTGAGAGAAGATCGCGGTCTGACCCAGGCCGAGTTGGGGCATATGCTCGATATTTCGGGCAACCAGTGGGGACGTCACGAGAGCGGCGAAAATCGTATGCCCGCCGGGCGGCTCTGGCAGTTCTGCAACGTGCTGAATATCGCTGTGGCGGAGGTTTACGAGGGGCTGCCGTTTAATATCGCGCCACGCGCTGGGCGGGAGGCCGAAGCCGTGATGCCGGAACCGGCGGACGGTTTCCACGAAGAGGGCGCGCCGGCGCCTACGCCGCCGCTGCTTGTAGGCAGGGCTGGAGGCGGTCAACCTCTGGTTCAGCGGATCGGCGCCATCGCGCGCCAGCTTCCGGAAGCGCGACAGCGCACCGCTTTGGCCGTGATCCGAGCCTTGAAGCTCGAAGAGGAGGGCTGAGGCGAGCCGCTGCCTTGTTCGGGGCACGCCCGTCACGCGAATTGTCGTGACACCGCTGACGATCCGTCGCATTTCGAGACAATTGAGTAATTGAGTTCGGGCGTAGTTTTTGGGCGAGAACGCATGATGGTCAGAGGCTCTGCAGAGGACGGCCCGCATCCGGTCGATCGCCATGTAGGACGACGGGTTTGCGACAAGCGCATCGCTCTCGGCTATAATCAGAGCGATCTGGGGCGGGCCCTGGGCCTGACCTTCCAGCAGATCCAGAAGTACGAGAAGGGCGCCAACCGCATTTCGGCGTCCAAGCTCTGGGACATCGCCCGCTTCTTCAAGGTCGACATCGGCTACTTCTTCGAGGGGCTGACGACGCCTCAACCGGGCATGGCCGAGGGCGAGGCGGAGGCCTTCGTCCACGACTTCCCGACCACGCGTCAAAGCATCGAGATCGGTCGCCTGGCCCCGCAGCTGTCGGTGCGTCAGCAGAAGCTGATCCTGGACATGATGCGCGAGATGGCCGGTCACGAGAGCCGCGCCGACAAGGGCTGAACGCGCAACCATCGGGAATTGAAAAAGGCGCGGATCGCTCCGCGCCTTTTGGCTGTCCGGCGATCCCTAGCGGATCTGCCGGCCAGATTAGCCCGCCAGGGCGGCTTCCGAGGCGACGATGCGGCTGGCGGCGTGAACCACGGCGCCGATGCGCAGGGCGGCCTGGATCTGGACGTTCGGCACGCCGTGCTTGCGCAGTTCGCCCTCGTGGGCGTCCAGGCAGGCGCCGCAGCCGTTGATGGCCGAGACGGCGGTGGACCACAGCTCGAAGTCCAGCTTCTCGACGCCCGGGTTGGCGATCACGTTCATGCGCAGCTTGGCCGGCAGGGTCGTGTACTCGTTGTTCTTCATCAGGTGCAGCGAGCGGTAGTAGATGTTGTTCATGCCCATGATGGCGGCGGCGGCCTTGGCGGCGTTCATCGCTTCGGGGGACAGGACGGCGGCGGCCGCGGCCTCGATGGCCTTGACGGCGGGGGCGACGCCGATGGCGTGGGCCGAGGCCAGGAAGCAGCCCCACTTCTGCTGGTCGTTCAGCACGGTCTCGTTGGCGAGCGACGACAGGTTCAGCGAGATGTCCTTGCCATAGGCCGGGATGAGATCGCGCAGGGCGTCGATGGACATTTTTGTGTTCCTTTCAGGAAGCGGCTATCGCGTCGCGACGCGGTCGCTCACTGCTTGAGCCGCATGGCTTGGACGGGCGCTCAAGTCGCGAGACTCCGCGAGCCGAGCATAGCGTCCACAATCATGAAACAGGCATGAAAAAGGCGGCGACAGTCGCCCGCCGCCGCCTCTTCAAGAGGGGCGGCCCGAACCATTACGAACGCGGTCCGGGCCTTCCTTGGCCAGTACTTAGGCGGCCAGGGTCTCGCCGCCGACCGGACGGTTGCAGGCGCACAGCTCGTCGGTCTGCAGGGCGTCGACCACGCGCAGGGTGTCCTCCGGCGAACGGCCGACGTTCAGGTTGGTGACGTAGACGTGCTGGACGACGTTGTGCGGGTCCACGACGAAGGTGGCGCGCAGGGCGACGCCGTTTTCCTCGTCCAGGACGCCCAGCTCGCGAGCCAGCTTGCCGCCGCAGTCGGCGAACTGCCACATCGGCAGCTTGTTCAGGTCGGCGTGGTCACGACGCCAGGCCAGCTTGGTGAACTCGTTGTCGGTCGAACCGCCGAGCACGACGGTGTCGCGATCTTCGAATTCCTTGTTCAGCTTGGCGAAGGCGGCGATTTCCGTCGGGCAAACGAAGGTGAAGTCCTTCGGGTAGAAGAAGATGACCTTCCACTTGCCCTCGAAGCTGTCCTGGGTGACGGTTTCGAAGGCCGACACGCCGTTTTCTTCGTGGCTGTTGAAGCCCGGCTTCACGCCAGTGATCTTGAATTCAGGCAGTTTTTGACCGACGCCCAGCATAGGGGAGCTCCATTCAGACAATGTAAGACATCCGGCGCCACGGGGAGACGCATCGCCGATGAGCCTCAGATGGGACGTGGGGCGTCGGAAGTCAAATCGATGATTTCACAATCACAAATAGATTTTAATTATGGTTGAAGAGGTCGAGCCCAATTTCCACACCGAGCTCCGCCATAAGTTTTGTTGCTGGTGACGCCAATCTTTATCGATTTTCCTTCGGTGCCGAACCGGGCGTAGGCTCGGGCCATGATTTGCTGAACAGGAGGAAAGTCATGGACGGACAAGCAGGCGGCCCCACCCCTCTCCACGATCCCAAGAAGGAGCCGGGCGCGCTGCGTTCGCTTCTGGGACGCACCAACCGCGACTGGTGGCCCAATCAGCTGTCGATGGATATCCTGCATCAGCAGGGCAAGTCGGGCGACCCGATGGGCGACGACTTCGACTATGCCGAGGCCTTCAAGTCGCTGGACCTGGAAGCGGTGAAGCGCGATCTGACCGCCTTGATGACCGACAGCCAGCCCTGGTGGCCGGCCGACTACGGCCACTACGGCCCCTTCTTCATTCGCATGGCCTGGCACTCGGCCGGCACCTATCGCACCGGGGACGGACGCGGCGGCGCCGGCGCGGGCCAGCAGAGGTTCGCCCCGCTCAACTCCTGGCCGGACAACGGCAACCTGGACAAGGCGCGCCGCCTGCTGTGGCCGATCAAGCAGAAGTACGGCGCCAAGCTCAGCTGGGCCGACCTGATGATCCTGGCCGGCAATGTCGCCATCGAGTCGATGGGCGGGCCGGTCTTCGGCTTCGGCGGCGGCCGCGCCGACGTCTGGGAGCCCGAGAAGGACGTCTACTGGGGCACGGAAGAAAGCTGGGTCGGCGAAGAGGGCAATGAAACCCGCATCCAGCCCGACAAGGGCATGGTGCTGGAAGACCCGCTGGCCGCCATCCAGATGGGCCTCATCTACGTCAACCCGGAAGGCCCCGGCGGCGTGCCCGAGGCCCTGGCCTCGGCCCGCGACATTCGCGAGACCTTCGCCCGCATGGGCATGAACGACGAGGAGACGGCCGCCCTGACCGCCGGGGGCCATACCTTCGGCAAGGCCCATGGCGCCGGCGACGCTTCCAAGGTGGGCATCAGTCCCGAGGGCGCCGACATCGCCCAGCAGGGGCTCGGCTGGATTTCGGGCCACGCCAGCGGCATCGGCGACGACACCATCACCTCGGGCATCGAAGGGGCCTGGACCCCGACGCCGATCACCTGGGACATGACCTATTTCGACATGCTGCTGGATCACGACTATGAGCTGGTCCGCAGTCCGGCGGGCGCCAAGCAGTGGCAGCCGGTGGGCAATCCGCCGGAAACCCTGGCTCCGGCCGCCCATACGCCGGGCAAGCGCGTGCCGACGATGATGACGACCGCCGACATGGCCTTCAAGGTCGACCCGATCTATCGCCCCATCATGGAGCGGTTCCGCGCCGACCCGGCCTATTTCGGCGACCAGTTCGCCCGGGCCTGGTTCAAGCTGTGTCACCGCGACATGGGGCCCAAGGCCCGCTATCTCGGTCCCGACGTTCCGGCCGAGGACCTGATCTGGCAGGACCCGATCCCGGCTCACACGGGACCGAAGCTGTCGGACGCCGACGTCAGCGCGCTGAAGGACCGCGTCAAGGCCTCGGGTCTGTCGGTCGCTGATCTGGTCTCGACAGCCTGGGCCGCGGCCGTCACCTATCGCGGCTCGGATTATCGCGGCGGCGCCAACGGCGGACGCCTGCGTCTGGCCCCGCAGAAGGACTGGGACGTCAACGAACCCGCGAAGCTGGCCCGGATCCTCAAGGTCTATGAGGACATCAAGGCGGCGTGCGGCCTGAACGTCTCCATGGCCGACCTGATTGTCCTGGGCGGCGTGGTCGGCGTCGAGCAGGCGGCCCGGGCCGGCGGTCACGACGTGGCTGTCCCCTTCACGCCGGGCCGCACCGACGCCTCGCAGGAGCAGACCGACGTGGACGGCTTCAAGGTGCTGGAGCCCCGCGCCGACGGGTTCCGCAATTATCTGCAGGTCCGTTTCAACGTCCCGACCGAGGAGCTGCTGATCGACCGGGCGCAACTGCTGGGCCTGACGGCGCCCGAGATGACGGTCCTGGTCGGCGGTCTGCGGGTGATGGGCGCCAACCACGGCGGATCCAAGCACGGCGTCTTCACCGACCGGCCCGGCCAGCTGACCAACGACTTCTTCGTCAACCTGCTGGACATGAGGACCGGCTGGAAACAGGTCGACGGCGAGGGCGACGAAACCTTCGTCGGCGCCGATCGCCTGACCGGCGAGGAGCGCTGGACCGCCACCCG
>DAIOID010000007.1:0-3597 GCA_036744355.1 Brevundimonas sp. | reverse complement strand
CGCGCCTATGTGGGGCGAATGCTCCCCACCCTGCGACAGCTCCACTATCTCAAGCTCCTGGCCGAGCACGCCTCCTTCAGCCGTGCGGCCGAGGCGGCTCACGTCAGCCAGCCGGCCCTGTCGGCAGGGGTGCAGGAGCTGGAGAAGATCCTGGGCGCGCCGGTGGTCGAACGCACGCGCGGCGCGGTCCAGCTGACCGCCGTCGGCGCCGAGGCGGTCAAGCGCGCCGAGGACGTCCTGGCCCGCACCGAGGACCTGGTCGAGGCGGCGAAGAACGCGGGCAAGCCCCTGTCGGGCCGCTTCCGTCTGGGCATCATCCCCACCGTCGCCCCCTTCCTTTTGCCCCGCGCCCTGCCCGGCCTGCGCGACCGTTACCCGGCCCTGCGCCTCTTCATCCGCGAGGACCTGACCCCGCGCCTGATCGCCGGCCTGAAGGCGGGTCAGTTGGACGCCGCCGTCATCGCCCTGCCCTATGAGGCGCCGGGCATCGACCACGCCCGCATCGGCGACGACGAGATCCTGGCCGCCGCCCCGGTCGGCCATCCGCTGGCGGGCGCCGGCCCCATCCCCGAGGGGATGCTGAAGGCCGACGACCTGATCCTGCTCGAGGACGGCCACTGCCTGCGCGATCAGGCCCTGGCCGCCGTCAACATCGAGGCCCCGCGTGGCGAGGACGTCTTCGCCGCCACCTCCCTGCACACCCTGGTGCAGATGGTGTCCTCGGGCCTCGGCGTCAGCTTCTTGCCGCAGATGGCGGTCCAGGCGGGGCTGGCCGACAACCCCGGCGTCGTCGTCCGCCCCATCTCGGCCGACGCCCCCCGCCGCGAGATCGTCGTCGCCTGGCGTGCCGGCTCCAGCCGCGCGGCGGAGGCCCGCCTGCTGGCTGAGGCGCTCAAGCTGGACTGACCCCTGCCCTACGACAGAGGTCGAAGGCCGAACCGGCCCCCTTCCCTTGCGACCCCAGGCCTTATGTGGGAAAGGCCACGCGCGGTTTTGGCGGGCCGACGGGCCAGTCATGTCGCGACTGGACCAAGGAAGGCCGCTCATGCTCGAAACCTATCGTCTTCACGTCGCCGAACGCGCGGCCCTGGGCATTCCGCCGCTGCCGCTGTCGGCCGAGCAGACCGCCGACCTGATCGAGCTGATCAAGGCGCCGCCCGCCGGTGTCGCCGAGCAGGAGCTGCTGGATCTGCTGACGCATCGCGTGCCGCCGGGCGTGGACGATGCGGCCAAGGTCAAGGCCTCCTTCCTGTCCGCCGTGGCCCATGGCGACTTCGCCGTGCCGTCGCTGTCGCGCGAACGCGCCACCGAGCTGCTGGGCACCATGGTCGGCGGCTATAACGTCAAGCCGCTGATCGACCTGCTGACCGACGCCGTGGTCGGCGCCGTCGCCGCCGAGGGTCTGAAGAAGACCCTGCTGATGTTCGACTTCTTCCACGACGTCGCCGAACTGGCCAAGGGCGGCGCCGCCAACGCCCAGGCCGTGCTGAAGTCCTGGGCCGAGGCCGAGTGGTTCACCAGCCGCGACAAGGTCGCCGACAAGATCACCGTCACCGTCTTCAAGGTCACCGGCGAGACCAACACCGACGACCTGTCGCCGGCGCCCGACGCCTGGTCGCGCCCCGATATTCCCCTGCACTACCTGGCCATGCTGAAGAACGCGCGTCCGGGCATCACGCCGGAACAGGACGGCGTGCGCGGCCCGATGCAGTTCATCGAGGACCTGAAGGCCAAGGGTCATCTGGTCGCCTATGTCGGCGACGTGGTCGGCACCGGTTCGTCGCGCAAGTCGGCGACCAACAGCGTCATCTGGGCCACCGGCCAGGACATCCCCTACGTGCCGAACAAGCGCTTCGGCGGCGTGACCCTGGGCGGCAAGATCGCCCCGATCTTCTTCAACACCCAGGAAGACTCCGGCGCCCTGCCGATCGAGGTCGACGTGACCAGTCTGAACATGGGCGACGTCATCGACATCTATCCCTATGAGGGCCGGATCGAGAAGGACGGCCAGAAGATCGCCGACTTCGAGCTGAAGTCGCAGGTCCTGCTGGACGAAGTGCAAGCCGGCGGCCGTATCAACCTCATCATCGGCCGCTCGCTGACCGCTCGCGCGCGTGAGGCGCTGGGTCTGCCCGCCTCGACCGAGTTCCGCCTGCCGGTCACGCCGGAAGACAGCGGCAAGGGCTACACCCTGGCCCAGAAGATGGTCGGCCGCGCCTGCGGCCTGCCGGAAGGCCAGGGCGTTCGTCCGGGCACCTATTGCGAACCGCGCATGACCACGGTCGGCTCGCAGGACACGACCGGCCCGATGACGCGCGACGAGCTGAAGGACCTGGCCTGCCTCGGCTTCTCGGCCGACATGGTGATGCAGTCCTTCTGCCACACCGCCGCCTATCCCAAGCCCGTCGACGTCAAGACGCACCGTGAACTGCCGCAGTTCATCTCCAATCGCGGCGGCGTAGCCCTGCGTCCGGGCGACGGCGTGATCCACTCCTGGCTGAACCGCCTGCTGCTGCCCGACACGGTCGGCACCGGCGGCGACAGCCACACCCGCTTCCCCATCGGCATCTCCTTCCCGGCCGGTTCGGGTCTGGTGGCCTTCGGCGCCGCCACCGGCGTCATGCCGCTGGACATGCCGGAGTCGATCCTGGTCCGCTTCAAGGGTGAAATGCAGCCGGGCATCACCCTGCGCGATCTGGTCCACGCCATCCCCTACTACGCCATCCAGCAGGGCCTGCTGACTGTGGCCAAGGCGGGCAAGGTCAACGCCTTCTCGGGCCGCATCCTTGAAATCGAGGGCCTGCCGGACCTGAAGGTGGAGCAGGCGTTCGAACTGACCGACGCCTCGGCCGAGCGTTCGGCGGCGGGTTGCACCGTCAAGCTGAACAAGGAGCCGATCATCGAGTACATGACCTCGAACATCGTGCTCATGAAGAACATGATCGCCGACGGTTACGCCGACGCCCGCACCTTGCAGCGCCGCATCGACGCCATGGAGGCCTGGCTGGCCGCGCCAAGCCTGTTGGAGGCCGACGCCGACGCCGAATACGCCCACGTCATCGAGATCGACCTGGCGGACGTCAAGGAGCCCATCCTGTGCGCCCCCAACGACCCCGACGACGCGCGCCTGCTGTCGGCCGTGCAGGAGACCCCGATCGACGAGGTCTTCATCGGTTCGTGCATGACCAACATCGGCCACTTCCGCGCGGCCTCGCTGCTGCTGAAGGGCAAGAAGGACATCCCGACCCGTCTGTGGGTGGCCCCGCCGACCAAGATGGACGCCTCGGAGCTGACCAAGGAGGGCCACTACTCGACCCTCGGCGGCGCCGGCGCCCGCATGGAGATGCCGGGCTGCTCGCTGTGCATGGGCAACCAGGCCCAGGTGAAGGAGGGCGCGACCGTGGTCTCGACCTCGACCCGCAACTTCCCCAACCGTTTGGGCAAGGGCTCGAACGTCTATCTGGCCTCGGCCGAACTGGCCGCCGTCGCCTCCAAGATGGGCCGCATCCCCACCGTGGCCGAATACATGGCCGAGATGGGCGTCATCGACGCCGACCGCGACGAGGTCTACCGCTACATGAACTTCGACCAGATCCC
>DAIOID010000006.1:20646-43032 GCA_036744355.1 Brevundimonas sp. | reverse complement strand
TCCAGCAGCTTCAGCCGGAACACCAGCACGGCGTTGCCGGGGATCGCAGGCGGGCCGCCCGCCTCGCCGTAGCCCAGTTCCGGCGGGACATAGAGCAGCCACTCGTCGCCGGGCTTCATCAGTTGCAGGGCCTCGGTCCAGCCGGGCACGACCTGTTCAGGCGAGAAGACGGCAGGGGCGCCGCGCTTGAACGAGCTGTCGAAGACGGTGCCGTCGGTCAGGCTGCCTTCGTAGTCGACGCGCGCCAGATCGTTGCGGTCGGGATGGACGCCGCCCGCCGGGCCGCTGGCGACCACCTTGTACTGCAGGCCCGACGGCAGGGTCTGCACCCCCTCCGCCGAAGCATTGGCCTTCATGAAGGCGGCGGCTTCTTCCGCGTTCTTCGCCAGGTCCGCGCCGGACATGGCGGGCTGGCGATTGCAGGCGGCGACCGCCAGCAGGGCGGCGGCCGAGGCCGCGACGAGTGCGGGCTTAGCCCATGCGAAGTTCATAGCCACGTTCCTTAAGCGCTTCGCCGATTTCCTCGGCATGACGGGCGTCGCGGGTCTCGACCATGATGTCGAACTCCGCCCCCTTGGCCGGCACGTCCAGCGCCAGCCGGTTGTGCACGACGTCGATGATATTGCCGCCCAGCCCGCCAATCACGGCGGCCATGGCCGACAGCATGCCGGGGCGGTCGTCGCCCAGGATGCGATAGACGATCAGGCGCTTCTCGCGGACCATTTCGCGGTTCAGCACCACGGCCAGCATGCGGGCGTCGATGTTGCCGCCGGTCAGCTCGACGCCGACCTTCATGCCCTTGAAGCGTTCCGGGTTGGCCAGGATGGCGGCCAGACCGCCGGCCCCGGCGCCCTCGGCCACCGTCTTCTCCAGCGTCGCCAGCAGGGCCACGCCCTTTTCGAAGTCGGCTTCCTCGCAGACGAAGACCTCGTCGATCAGGCTGTCGGCCAGGGCGAAGGGAATTTCCCCCACGGCCTTGATCGCGATGCCCTCGGCGATCGTTTGCCCGCTGCACCTGGCCGGCTCGCCGCGACGACGGGCGGTGAAGGAAGGGTAGCGGGCGGCCTCGACGCCGAAGATCTTGATGTCGGGCTTCATCGCCTTGGCGGCGATGGCGCTGCCCGCGATCAAGCCGCCGCCGCCGATGGGGATGATCAGGGCGTCCAGATCGGGCGCGTCCTCGACGAACTCCAGCCCGCAGACGCCCTGGCCCGCCACGATGCCCTCGTCGTCGAAGGCCGAGACGAAGACATAGCCGTGCTCGGCCTGAAGCCGCTTGGCCTCCTCGGTCGAGCCGGAGAAGTCGAGGCCGTGGATGACGACATTGGCCCCGTGGGCGCGGGTGCCGTCGACCTTCACGAAGGGGGTGCCCTCAGGCATGACGATGGTCACGGGCACGCCAAGGCGGCCGCCGTGATAGGCCAGGGCCTGGGCGTGGTTGCCCGCCGAGGCGGCGACGACGCCGCGCTTCATTTCGTCCGGCGTCAGCTGCAGCAGCCGGTTCAAGGCGCCGCGCTCCTTGAAGCTGCCGGTGAAGTGAAGGTTGTCGAACTTGATCCAGATCTCCGCGCCGGTCAGTTGCGACAGGCGACGCGAATAGCGAACGGGGGTGCGGTCGACCTGGCCGGCGATGCGTTGCTGCGCCGCGCGGATATCGTCGATGGTGACGGTCATGAAGTCCCTGAAGTCGTTTCTCGGCCGGTCTCTGCGCCCGGTCTCCGGCGCTCTTGTGGCCCACGTCGCGACGCCGGGCAACCTTGACTCGCCTCGCCTTCGAGCGTCATTCCCGTAGAGCTTGAAACGAGATTCCGGGAGCCCCCTCCATGTCGAACCGTCGCCCTTCCCTCGCCCTCGTCGCCGTCCTCACGGGCGGCCTGGCCCTCGGCGCCTGCGCCACCACGCCCATGGGCGGCGCGACCGGCGGCGGCTCGACCGAGTTCAGCGCCGACGCCTTCGCCTGGTCGACCCGCGCGGGCCAGGCCTCGATCGAAGGCCGCGTCGCCTATGCCCAGGACGGCAAGACCTTCCACTGCGTCGGCAATGTCGGCCTGATCCCCGACACCGGCTACACCCGCGCCCGGATGCAGCGCCTCTATGGCTCGACCGAACGCGCCGCCGTGCCCGCCGCCGTGGTGCGCGCCCGCTCGGCCGGCGAACAGGGCGCGGACTACCGCTCCTATGAGCGCGCCCAGCCCTGCGCCGCTGACGCCTTCCGCTTCACCGGCCTGCCCGACGGCAGCTGGTTCCTGATCTCGCCGGTCAAGGCCGGCGACGACATCGTGGTGATGATGAAGCGCGTCCAGACGCGCGGCGGGCGTTCGGTCAACGTCACACTCGGAGGTTGAAGCGCCCAAGGGATCGGCGTTCGCCATCCTTTGGCCTTACGGGACCGCTCTCTGATCTGATCCATTTCAGGACAGTCGGGGAGCGCGTTCTTGTCCCAACACAACATCATCGGCTCCGAGGCCTTCTCGAAGGGCCCCTTCGTCATCATTCGCGGCGTCAAGTCCGGCGGCTTCCGGCGGCGTCGTTCGCGCTCGCTCGCGGCCTATGCCGTGGTCGCGGTTCTGGCCCTGTCGGCCGGCGCCGCCGCCGCCGCATTCGCCCTTGGCCCCTTGCTGGTGGAAGCCGCTCCGGCCGGATCGGCCCTGTCACTCCCAGCCGCAGCCCCGGCCTTGCCCGCCGCACCCGCCGCCTGACGATCGTCTAGGGGCCGACGAAGCTGATCGCCTCGGCGAACAGCTCGCCGCGACTGCGCACCCCCAGCTTGCGATAGGCGTGCTTCAGGTGCGTGCGCAGGGTCTCGATCGAGATATCCAGCGCCTGGGCGATGCGACCGGTCTCGGCGCCGCCCAGCAGCATTTCGATGATCCGCCCCTCGGACGGCGTCAGCAGGTGATTGTCGATCAGCGCCTGAAACCGCGTCTCGCTGCGCGCGCGATGAAAGGTCAGGCCGATCATCACGCCCGGCGACGCCCCCACCTCGCGCGCCCAGACGACCCAGCGCCGCCCGCCTTCGCCGGGCATGACCGCGCAGCGCGCCTCGTCAGCGCGCGCCGAGGCGACCAGGCCCGCGACCGCCCGTGACGGCGCCGCCAGACGTCCCGCCTCTACCACGAAGGCCTCTCCCTCGCCGTGCAGGGCGCGGGCGGCCTTGTTCATCCATACGACGTCCAGGTTCGGCGACACGATCAGCCGCGCCCGGCGCTCGCCGTCTATCCAGCGGGTGACGGCCTCAGCGCAGGCCTCGTCCACGCGCGCCGCCCCCCATGAGGCGTCTCGTGACGACTGCACGCTCACGGGATCGACCAGACTTTGACTCACGCCGGACCTCCAAGGCTTGCCGGCTTCATCCGGGGATGACGACGGTCGCCACGTCCCTGTTGAAAGCGAAGCTTGATCCCCGAGCGCCCAACATACCTCAAAATATTCCGCTAACCATCCCTCAAACCGGGGATGCCTAAATAAACGCTTACAACATAATGTAATAATGTCGCATCAGGCCAGCATCAATGGAAATAAATACTCAATAATGAGTACATAAATCTGAAGTCGTTCAATCAATTGATCAGATAACGATTAGTTTAGCGCCATTTCCGCCATCAAATCACTTGGAGAAGCAGCCCCGCCAAGCCCCCGTACATGAAACCTGGAACACGCTCCGATCCGCAGGGAGCGCCGCGGGCGCGACGCAAAGCTCGCGCCGTCGGCAGCCTTGACAATACGGAGCCCCTGACCCTGGCCGTCGATCGCCACCACCGCAACCGCGGGATCGACGCCATTGGGCGGGCCGGGCCGGGACGCAGACACGCCCCGCCCAACAAGCGCTTCGGCGCACGACGGCCTCACCGCGGAACTGCACGCCCCCCAGCGTTCCGCCCGACCGGAGTCGTCGCCGAAGCGCAGGCCTGCCTTCCGCAGCCCCGCCCAGGATGATGATCCGAATTTTGGAGCGGCCGGCGGGAATCGAACCCGCGACATTCAGCTTGGGAAGCTGACGTTCTACCTCTGAACTACGACCGCATCGTCGTGGCGTTTCACGCGGGCTGCGAAGACCGCGAGCGGTGCTGCGCCGCCGAAAGCCGAGGACGCATTTTCCTTATCCCGTCATGGGCCGCCCCTCAAGGCGGCGCGTTGGCTTTGCCCCCCCGCCGCGCGCCCGGAGATTCAACCCTGACGTTTATCACCGCTTAACGGTGATTGAATTACATTGGTCACCTAAAAAAGAGCGAGGCGCGACCATGAGGCGACGCGGACTTCTTTCCCGGTTCGTGCAGGATCAACGCGGAGTTGCGGCGATCGAGTTCGCCATCGTCGCCCCGCTGCTGATCCTGATGATGTTGGCCATGATCATGTACGGCAGCTGGTTCTGGATGGCGCATTCCGTTCAGGCCATGGCCTCCGAGGGGGCGCGCGCGGCGATCGCGGGGCTCGATCCGGCCGAGCGCGAGCAGCTGGCCCGCGCCTTTGTCGCGGTTCAGGTCGGCGACCTGGGACTGGACGCCGCCAAGGCCGCCGTCGCCGTCGAAAGCAGCCCGACCACGATCCGCGTCGACATCGCCTATGACGCCGGCGGGCACCCGCTGATGGCGCTGTCAGGGCTCATCCCCTCGCCGCCCAGGACCATTCGCCGGACGGCCGTCGTCCGGCTGGGAGGCTATTGAGATGGCCGCCCGACGTTGGCTGAGGGACGAGCGGGGCGGCGTCGCCGTCATGACGGCGGTGTTCGGCGGGCTGTTGTGCGTGCTGGCGGCCCTGGCGGTCGATGTCGGCTCGATCGCCCTGAAGGCGCGGCAGATCCAGGGGACCGCCGACCTGGCGGCCATGGCGGCGGCGCACGACCTGCCCCGCGCCGAGGCGGCGGCCCGCGCCACGGCTTCGGCCAATCTCAACGACCTCCAGACCCTCAGCGTGGTCAAGGGCGGCTATGTCGCCGACGCGCGCCTCAGACCCGGGGACCGCTTCAGCCCCGGGACGGTCGACCCCAACGCCGCCCGGGTCGCGGTGACGGCCCCCGCCCCCCTCTACTTCGGACGCTGGGTGCTGCAGCGCGACAGCATCGCCGTGCGCAAGACCGCCACCGCCGCCATTCCGGGCGGCCAACCCCAGGCCATGTTTTCGATCGGCTCGCGACTGGCCGGCCTGGACGGCGGCGTGGCCAACGCCCTGCTGTCGGGTCTGCTGGGGTCCAACGTCTCGCTGACGGTGATGGACTACCGCGCCCTGGCCGGCGCACGGGTGAACCTGCTGAAATTTTCCGACGCCCTGGCGACGGATCTCGGCCTGACGGCCGGCGACTATGACGCCCTGCTGAAGCACGAGGTCGGCGCCGGCCAGGCGCTCAGGGCGCTGGAGGCCGTGGCCGGCTCCGACGCGCGTTCCGCCCTGAGCAAGCTGACGCGCCAGCCGGTCGACGCCAAGCTGAAGTTGAAGGACCTGATCGGGGTCGAGGCCGGCGCCAGGCAGGGCCTGCGCGAGGCGCTGAACGCCGAGGTCTCGGCTCTGGACCTGATCATGGCCACGCTGGAAACCGCCAACGGCGACCGTCAGGTGGCGCTGGACCTGGGCGCGCGCGCCGGCCTGGCCGATCTGGACATCCTGCTGGCCATCGGCGAGCGGCCGAACAAGTCCCCGTGGCTGACCATCACCAGCAAGGGCGACCCCGTCATTCGCACGGCCCAGGCCCGGATCTATCTCAAGGCGACCACGGCCCAGAGCCTGTCCGGCCTGACCCAGGTCAGGCTGCCGATCCTGATCGAGGCGGCGTCGTCCGAGGCCAGGCTGAGCCGGATCAACTGCCTGGGCGCGCCCTCCGTGACGGTGGACGTGCGGCCAGGCGTGGCGCGGGCACGTATCGGGGCCATCGACGAGTCGAAGCTGAAAAACTTCAAGGCGCCCCTGACCAGTTCGCCCGCCACCGTCCTGTCGGTGCTGAAGCTGGTGACGCTGACGGCTCACGCCGATCTGGAGATCGCCGACCTGAACTGGCAGGAGGCTGTGTTCAACGCCTCCGACATATCAAACCAGACGGCCAAGTCCGTGCGGTCGCGCGGCTTCGTCAACGGCCTGATCGTCAGCCTGCTGCAGCGGATGGAGACGGAGGTCGAACTCGGCCCGCTGGGCGGTCTGGGCGTGGGCGATCTGGCCAAGGCCCTGGGCGTGCTGCTGACGCCGCTGGGTCCGGCGCTGGACGGGGTGGTTCAGCCCCTGCTCGACCTGCTGGGCCTGAGGCTGGGCGAGGCCGACGTGCGCGTGCACGGGGTCCTGTGTCCGACACAAGGTCGGACGCCGGTGCTTGTCGGATAGAAGAGGAAGGGGCCCCATGCCCCGTCCCTCAGCCCTCGACGGAACGCAGGCCGGAGGCCGAGGCCTGCTGCACCACCGGACGGCGCTGGCCGCCGGCGGCGATGATGCGGTCGATGCGGGCCTTCTCGGCGCGGAAGGCGGCCAGGTCGGAACCCGCCAGGACCGTGCCTTCCTGCGTCTTGATGCCGGACGGATTGATCCGCTGACCGTTGCGCCAGATTTCGTAGTGCAGGTGCGGGCCGGTCGAGGCGCCGGTCGAGCCGACGTAGGCCACGACCTGGCCTTGCGACACGCGCTGGCCGGCGCGGATGCCCGAGCCGTAGCGCGAAAGGTGGCCGTAGCCGCTTTCCAGCCCATTGGCGTGACGGATGCGCAGCCAGTTGCCGTAGCCGCCCCAACGACGGGCCTCAACGACCACGCCGTCGGCAGGCGCCACGACGGGCGTGCCGGTGGTGGCGGCGAAGTCCATGCCCTGGTGCATCTTGCGATAACCCGAGATGGGATGGGTGCGGACGCCGAAATTGGAGCTGACGCGGCGGAAGCTGGTCAGCGGGGTGCGCATCATGGCGGTGCGCGTGTTCTTGCCGGTGGCGTCGAAATATTCCGCCGTCTTCGCGCCCGGGCGCTGGAAGCGGTAGAAGGCGTGACCCTTGAGCTCGGCGTAGAGCAGATCGCCGGTTTCCACCGTGCGGCCCGCCTCGGTCACCGAGCGATCAAAGACCAGGGTGAACTCATCCGAGGCCTTCACGTCGCGCTGCATGTCGAACTTGTGCGCGAACAGCTGGCTGGCGCGGCGGACGACCGCCGAGGTGGCGCCCAGTTCGCGGGCGCTGGCCGACAGCGAACGCTGGACCTTGTCGTTGGCGACGACGGTTTCGTGCGTGACCTTTTCGTCGAGGGCGCGCAGGCGCAGCGCGCCGTCGAAGCTGCGCGAGACGGTCAGCTGGCTGGCCGGGCCGGTGCGCATGGTCAGGCCGATCAAGCGGGCGTCGCCCCGGCCGCCGCGCGGCTTGGAGACGGCGGTTTCGAACTTCAGACCGGCGCGCATGTCCTTGAGGTCGAAGGCGCTGGCGATGGTGGCGGCGACGGCGCTGGCTTCGTCGGCGCCGATGCCGGTGCGGCGCACGGCCTGCTCGAAGGTTTCGCCGCGGCGGATTTGTACGGGGATGGCCTCGGGGGCCGTCAGACCGGCGGGCGCGCCGGCGGCGGCGTAGGCCTGGGTCTCGAGATAGGCGATCTGTTCCGAGGTCAGCGCGGGAACTTCCTCGGCGCGGACCGGTTCATAGACTTGACCCGCCACAAGGGCGATGCCCACGGCGGCGGCGGTCGTCAGGAGATGCGGCGCAAGCCGCATGGGCTGGCGGCGCGGATCGAACTGAGCCATCGGTCCCCGGCAATCGACGACGCCCTACTGGCGCCAAACCATTCGAATCATGGATCGCGCCCCCGGCAGCCCCGAAAACGCGAAGCGAGCGATATAGCCCGTCCGTCCCATCTTGGGAAGCGCGCAGGTTACAATTGGTTAACTCGGGCAGGGCGACGCCAAGTATTCCACTGTTTTCCCTGAATCATCGGTGAGGAACGGCCCTTTTCTGGCCTTGCTTGACTGAACAGTGACTGAAGCGCCACGCCCCAGTGTTCATGCGGTCACAACTGTTGTCCGCGAGCAATCTGTGGCGTTGTCACCCCATCCTTCCGCCGAAGAACGCCGAACGCCTTTGACCGACGAAACTTCCGCCCTCCAGCCCGACCCCGCGCCCGGGCCCAAGCCGCAGACCCGCCGTCGCCCGCGCTCGGCCGCCAGGACGGCGCTGCTTGTCCTGCTGATCGGCGTCCTGCTGCTGACTGTTCTGGCCGCCGCCCTCTATCTGAACCGCCGCGCTGCCGCGCGCGAGCTGCTGACCGGCTGGCTGGACAGGAAGGGCATCGACGCCGACGTCGAGGTCGAGCAGCTCGAAATCGACGGCTTCGTCGGCAAGATCAGCATCGGCGATCCGCGCAACCCCGACTTCAAGGTCGAACGGGTCGAGGTCGACTACGCCCTGGGCATGCCCTGGTCGAAAGCCGGGCTGGGCGTCACCCCCAGCCGCATCCGTCTGGTGCGCCCCCTGGCCCGCGCCAGCTGGAAGGACGGCCAGTTCTCGCTCGGCTCGCTGGACCCTCTGATCGAGGAGTTCATGGCCAGGCCGCCGCGCCCCGACCAGCGCGCGCCCGTGGTCATCGTCGAGGGCGGCCGCGCCCGTATCGACACCGAATACGGACCGGTTCAGGTGTTGGCCGACGCGCGCATTGACGACAGCAAGCTGATGCGGCTCAACGCCCGCCTGCCCGCCGCCTCGCTGAAGAGCGCCGACGTCGAGGCGCGGCCTGAGCGCCGCCGTCGACCTGACCACCGTCGGCGACCGCGTGGCGCTGAAGGTCGAAGCCGTCGCCGACGCCTTCGCGGCGAAGGACGCCGCAGGATCGGCGGCCAGGCTGAGCCTGACCGGCGACCTGCCCTATCCCGACCTGAAGACGCGTCGCGGCGACGGGCGCGCCGTGCTCGCCGCCCGGCTGAGCGCCGACAGCCTGTCGGCTGCGGGGATCGAGGGCCGCAAGGCCGAGGCCGCGCTGGACTTCGACGGCCGGACCGAAGGCTGGATCGAAACCTTCCAGGTCGTCGGCAAGGGCCAGACGCGGCTGCGGGCGCAGCGTCTGACTGGTCAGGGCATGGACGCGCGCGGCGCCGATCTGGCCCTCAGCCGCGCCGACGTCCTGGTCAAGCGCGGTCAGCGCGGACTGGAATGGCGCGTGGCCTCGCCCGCCGCGATCAGGCTGGACAGCGGAACGGCGGCGGGAACCCGGCTGAGCCGGGCCGTTCTGTCCTCCGACAGCCTGACGGCGGGAGGGCGCGACGCCGCCTTCGAGGTGCAGGGGCCGCTGGCCCTGAACGCCGGGCGACTGACCACCGGCGATCTCAGCCTGAACGAGGCGCGCGGACGGTTGGATCTCGATCTGGTGCGCGACGGCGTGACGCGCATGACCGCACGCGGCGCCCTGTCCGCCGCCCGCGCCGGATGGCCCGGCCTCGGAGCACCGAAGAAGGACGACCTGCCCGAGATGGCCGAGCTGAAGCGGGCCCTCGGCGCCTTCGCGCTCGACGCCCCGGGGGTCAGGCTGGCCGCCGGCAGCGCCGGGACCGAGCTGATCCTGACCCGCCCCGTCACGGCGCGTCCGGCCAACGGCGGCCTGCTGACCCTTACGCCCGCCCGATCGCCCCTGTTCGCGGCCGAGGCGGGACAGTCGGGCGGCGGCGCCCTGGGCATCACGTCGCAGCGTGGCGGCGGCCTGCCGGAGGCGCAGATCGCCGTGTCGTCGTGGCGCCTGACGCCCCGCGGCTTCCGCGCCGCGCTGGACGGTCAGGCGGCGCTGGATTTCGGCCCGGCGCGCAGCATCGCCCTGTCGACCAAGGGCGAACTGGCCTCCAACGGCGGACGCCTGACCTATACGACCAGCGACTGCATCCCCCTCAGTGTGGAGAAGCTGGAACTGGGGGAGAACGACGTGACGGACGTGGCCGGTCGCTTCTGCCCGTCCGACGCCCCGCTGATCACCGTCGCCAATGGCGGGTGGCGGGCGCAAGGGACGCTGGCCGATGTCAGCGCCGCCGCCCCCTTCCTGGCCATGCGCTTCTCTGACGGGCAAGGCCGGCTGGTCGTGGACGGCAAGCCCGAGGGCCTGTCGATGGTCGCGGCTGTCAGCCGCGCACAGGTGTCCGACACGACCGATCCGCTGCGCTTCCTGCCGCTGACGGCGGTCGGCGAGGCGCGGCTGGCCCATGACGTCTGGAGCGGCGGGTTCGACCTGAGCCGTCTGGAATACGCCGTCGGCCGCATCGACCTGCGACACGACGGCAAGGCCGAGGCGGGCGGCGTGACCATCAACGCGCCCAACCTGGCCTTCAACCAATACGGCCTGCAACCCAGCGACCTCAGCCCCCTGGCCGGCGACTATCTGAAATCGCCGGTCGAGGGCTCGGCCGGGTTCGAGGGCCGCATCGATTGGTCGCCGACGACCTCGACCAGCTCCGGCGTCGTCACCATCCCCGAACTCGACTTCACCAGCCCGGCGGGCAAGGTGCAGGGCCTGAAGGGCCGCATCGAGTTCACCAGCCTGACCCCGCTGATCACCGCCCCCGATCAGGTTCTGACGGTCGACCGGCTGGAGACCGTCACGCCCCTGACCGGGCTGGAGCTGCGCTTCGCGCTCGACGAGAAGGCGCTGAACCTGGCGGGCGGCAAGATCGAGGCGGCGGGCGGCCGCATCAGCATCGAGCCCTTCAACATCCCCCTGACGCCCGGCGAGCCCTGGGGCGGGGTGATCCTGGTCGAACGCGTTCAGTTGAACGAACTGCTGAAGAGCGCCAACCTTCAAGAGAAGGCCGAACTGGATTCCGTGGTCTCGGGCCGCCTGCCCTTCACCTATGCGCCCGACACCGGGTGGCGCATCGTCGGCGGCGTTCTTAACGCCGTACGGCCCGGCCGCCTGTCGATCCAGCCCGAGGTCTTCGACGATCTGGCGGCGGGCGGGGGCGACGCCTCGGCCGCCCTGCCGCCCAACACCATGCAGGACCTAGCCTATCAGGCCATGCAGGACCTGGCGATCAGCGACCTGAGCGCCGAGGTCAACAGCCTGGACGCCGGACGGCTGGGGGTTCGCTTCCACATCAACGGACGGCACGACCCGCCCCAGCGCGAACAGCTGCGCCTGAGCTGGATGGAGCTGATCCGCCGCGACTTCCTCAACAAGAAGCTGAACCTGCCGTCGGACACGCCCATCGATCTGACGCTGGACACCACCTGGAACGCCAACCAGATCGTGTCCGACCTGATGGAATGGGGCAAATCCGCCAACGGGTCCGCTCCCGATCCGAAAACGCCTTGAGATACGGCGCCGCTTTGTTCAGAACCCGTTCACGCACCGGGGCGTTAGATCGCCACGACTTCAACCGCCGCCTTCCGGAGACCGGCCTCATGATCAGCAAGCGTCAAATCGCCCTGCTCGGCCTCGCCGCCGCCAGCGTCGCCGCCTGCGCGCCCACGGTGAACATCAAGTTCAGCGAGCCGCTGCAGATTTACGCCAAGCTGGACGCCGACATCCGCATCAAGCTCGACCAGGAACTGCAGAATCTCCTGCGCGAAAATCCCAACCTGTTCTGACCGTTCAAGAAAGGGGCTGAACATGATCAATCGCAAACTCTTCGTGGCCGTCGCCGCCGTCGCCGCCCTCGGCGCCGCCGCCGGAGCCGCCGTGGCCCAGACCGCCTCGCAAAAGGCTCTGGTCGACCAGGCCAAGGCCGCCGGTTCGGTCGGCGAGCAGGCGGACGGATACCTCGGCGTGCGCACCTCGGTGACCCCGGACACCCAGGCCGCCATCAGCGCCACCAACGCCGGTCGTCGCCAAGCCTACGCCCGCAGCGCCGCCGACGCCGGCACCACGGCCGAAGTGGCCGGCGCCCGGATGTTCGAAACCCAGCTGCTGCCGCGCATCAGCTCGGGCCAGTGGTACAAGAACGCCGCGGGCCAGTGGGTCCAGCGCTGATCTGATGACGCGATGAAAACGCCCCGGGTCGAAGGTCGGGCAGGACGCTTCCTGCTGGCCCTCGGCCTGGCGGTCGGGATCGCCGCCGTCGCTGTGATCGGTCTGGCCGGATACTGGCGACTGATCGGCGGCGGCCCGATGTCCATCCACGGCTGGATCGCCATGGGCCTGGGCGTGCTCTGCACCATAGGCCTGGCCTGGGTCTTGATGAGCCTGGCCTTCCGCTCGGATCGCGAAGGCTGGGACGACCGGGTGGACAACCATCTGGACCCCAGCCGCGACGAGGCCGAAGACGATCTTCAGTACTAGGCGGCGACCGCCCCATCCGCCCGGACGCCTAGCGCGGGTTCGAACAACTGCCGCGTCAGGGCCTCGACCACCGGCACGGCGACCGCATCCCCCATCAGTTTCAGGGCGGCGCTTTCGCTGGTCGGCAGGGCGTAGTCGTCAGACACCCCCATCAGCCGCGCCGCCTCGCGCCCGGTCAGGCGGCGCATCTTCGCCCGGCCCTTGTCGCAGATCAGCACATACTGACGCGACGAGCCGCCGGACGGCGTGCGCAGACAGCCCGCCAGCCCGTCGAAGCGCAGCTCCAGCCGCTGATGCTTGACCCCGTCCAGGGTGCGCACCCGACGGAAGGCGGCGCCGATGCGGCGCTCGCCCGAGGCCAGGACCGCGTCCAGCCGCGCCCGGTGCAGCGGCGACAGCATGGCCAGCAGGGTCTTGGTCTGAGCCTTGGTGAAGACCGGAACCTTGACCTCCAGCACTGCGGAAAGATCGAGGTTGCGGCGCGGCGGCGGCGTCAGGGCCCACCAGGCCCACTGGGCCTGAACCGCCTCGGACAGGCGGGCGTGGGCGGCGATCAGACGCGGCGTGTGGAAAGGCCCGCTCGGCGCGGTCGCCGTCGGCCCCTCGACCCCGCGCATGGCCACGATGAAAAGGCGCGGCCGCGACTGGGGCAGCCACAGGGCGGCGTCCATCTCCAGCGCGCCGACGCGATAGCCGGCCTCGACCATGGCGGCGCAGACGGCCTCGAAGTCCCGCCCCTCGCCCGAGGTCAGCAGGCCGGCGACGTTCTCGATGACGATGATGCGCGGCGCGCGGCCCTCAAGGTCCAGCCCCTGCATCAGCCTCCAGAAGCCCCAGAAGGCGCCCGAGCGCACGGCCTTCAGCCCGCCGCGCGCCCCCGCCAGACTGACGTCCTGACAGGGCGACGAGGCCCAGCACAGGTCAGGCGTTCCGGGGATGTCGGCGGGGGTCAGATCCCAGACGTCGCCCTCGGCCAGCAAGGTGCCCGCGTGATTGGCGCGAAAGGCGCGGGCCTTCATGGGATCGATGTCGTTGGCGAAGATCGTTTCGAACCCGGCCAATCCCTGTGACAGGCCCAGACCCGCCAAACCGCCCCCCGCGAAGAACTCGCAGGCGGTCAGGGGAACGGAAGAGGCGGCGACGCGATTCGTCATGTCCGGCAGCATACCGCAGCGCGACGCGTTTGGCGCCTGCCCTTGACCGGGGATCGCGCCTGCGGTTCCTGAGGATCGACCCGAAACGGAGCCCGCCATGCGCCTCGCCCTCATTTTCGCAGCCGCCGCCACGCTGACAATTTTGGCGGCCTGTTCGCAACCGGCGGCTGACAAGGCCCCCGCCGCCCCGGTCGAGGCCCGCACCCTGGCCGGCGTCGATCTGGATCAGCCCCTGCGGGTGCTGGGGACCGAACCCTTCTGGGCCGTCGAGATCACGCCTGCGGGCCTGACCTATTCCGGCGTCGACCGCCCCGAGCAGAAGGCCGCCAACCCCGGCCCGGCGCTGCAAGGCACGGTGGCGACCTGGACCACCGAGACCGAGGCCAAGACCCCTCTGGTCGTCACCCTGACGGCCACCGACTGCTCGGACGGCATGAGCGACCGCACCTATCCCCTGACCGCCAGGGTCGAGATCGGCGGCGAGACCCTGACCGGCTGCGCCGCCGCCGTCGCCGCGATCGAGAAGGCGGGGGAAAGCGGCCGGGTCGAGTAGGCGCTCTGGCGCCGGTCTTGCTGTTGAGACCCCAGGCCGCTTAACGCTTCCCAAAGCGGCGCTATCTCATGGTGGCCGCATGACCCCGACGCCCGTCGACCTTCGCCCGTTGACCGCCCTGCGTTTCATGGCGGCCCTGTGGGTCGTGCTCTACACCTTCTGGCCAAATCTGGACGTCGGCTTCCTGCCGAACCTGGCGGCCAAGGGCTATCTGGGCGTCGAGCTCTTCTTCGTCCTGTCGGGCTTCATCCTCAGCCACGTCTATCTGCACGCCTTCGCCGAGAAGCGTTTCTCCTATCGCGGCTTCCTATGGGCGCGGATCGCACGGGTCTATCCGCTGCATGTCTTCACCCTGCTGGGGGTGATGGCGCTCGGTCTGGCGGCGGTGGCGGTGGGCATGAGCATCGACGCCAGCGTGCTCAGTTGGAAGACCCTGCCCGCCCACCTGCTGATGCTGCACGCCTGGGGCTTCGCCAATGAGGCGGGCTGGAACCACCCGTCCTGGTCGATCTCGGCGGAATGGTTCGCCTATCTGGCCTTCCCCCTTTTCGCGATGGCCGCCTGGCCGTTGCGCAAGCGGCCCTGGGTGGCGACGGCGGGAGCGGCGGTCTTCCTGATGGGACTCTATGCCGCGTTCGAGCGTCTGGCGGGCTTCCCCCTGACCGAGGCCACCTTCCGCTGGGGGGCGCTGAGGATCGTGCCCTGCTTCGCCTACGGCTGCGCCCTCTACCTCGTCTATCGCCGCGCGCCCCTGCCCCGCGCCGGCCTGCTGGCCCTGAGCGCCGCCGTCGTCATGGTCGCCTCGGCCTCGGTCCTGGCCTGGGACGCGATCACGGTTCTGGCCGCTGGTTTACTGATCCTGGCCCTGGCCTCGATCCCCGACGGCAAGGTCGGCTGGCTGGGGTCCAAGCCCGCCGTCTATCTCGGCGAGATCAGCTATTCGGTCTATATGGTCTGCGCGCCGTGGCAGATTCTGGCGGTCAATCTGGCCGCCCGTGCGACCGGCGCCGAGGACAAGCGCCTTCACGTTCTCGTGTGGTTGGGGATCATTCTGGGCCTGATCGCAGCGGCGGCCGCCACCTATCACCTGATTGAACGCCCGGCCCGAAAGGCGTTGCGGGGGATGGCCGAGAGGCGACGCGCGCCTGTGGATCACGAGGCGAAACAGTCGGAAACGGTTCTTCAACCTTCCGACACTATGGGCTAAGGCTTGGTCCGCGTTTTGGTCGGGAGCACGCCAGATGATGAAACGGCTCACAGCCGCCGCAGTTGCGGCGACCCTTGGTTTCTTTGCGATCGGCCCTGCGCCGGCCAAGGCTGACGACGCCTACTGGCAGTGCGTGACCTTCGCCCGCATGTTCTCGGGCATCAACATCTTCGGCGACGCCTGGACCTGGTGGCGTCAGGCGGTCGACAAGTTCCGCACCGGTCGCGCCCCGGAAACCGGTTCCGTGCTGGTCTTCCAGCCCACCGGCCGCATGGACAAGGGCCATGTCGCTGTCGTCTCCGACATCCTGACCGACCGCGTCATCCGCGTGACCCACGCCAACTGGGGCGGCAGCCGCGGTAAGGTCGAGGAGAACGTCACCGTGGTCGACGTGTCCCCTGCCGGCGACTGGAGCCGGGTCAAGGTCTGGTACAACCCGATCAACGCCCTGGGCACCACCGTCTATCCGACCTACGGCTTCGTCTACAAAGGCGCCCGCGACGCCTTCGACAACGGCCGCCAGATGGCCGCCGCCGCCGCGAACGAGCCGCGCGCCGCCAACTGATTTTTCCGTCGACTCCGGGCTGGCTCTTCGGGCCTGATCCGGCGATAGGTGGCGGATGACCGACGCACCTCAAGATATTCGCGCTCACGCCATCGAGACGGCCAAGCACGAGCCGACCGGCATCACCTATGCCGGCTATCTGTCGCTGGACGACCTGCTGAGCGCCCAGCACCCGCGCTCGGACCAGCATGACGAGATGCTCTTCGTCATCATCCACCAGACCAAGGAACTGTGGCTCAAGCAGATCCTGCACGAGATGGCCTTGGCCCAGAGCCTGATCCGCGCCGGCGATCTGGTCCCCGCCTACAAGAGCCTGGCCCGCGTCAGCCGCATCCAGTCGGTCATGACCCAGAGCTGGGACATCCTGGCCACCATGACGCCGTCGGACTATCTGAAGTTCCGGGGCGACCTAGGCGCCAGTTCGGGCTTCCAGAGCGACCAGTTCCGCCGCCTGGAAACCATGCTGGGTCTCAAGGACCCGCGGTTCCTGCGCTTCCACGTCGAACGGCCCGACGCCCACGCGGCCCTGGTGGCGGCCATGGAGGCCCCCAGCCTCTATGACGACGCCCTGCGGCAGCTGTCGCTGGCGGGCCTGCCCGTCCCCGCCGAGGTGCTGAACCGCGACGTCAGCCAGACCTATGAGCCGTCCGAGGGCGTCGAGGCCGCCTGGCTGGAGGTTTATCGCGACACCGAGCGGTGGTGGCCGCTGTATCAACTGGCCGAGAAGCTGGTCGATCTGGACGACGCCCTGCTGACCTGGCGCCACAAGCACGTGGTCACGGTCGAGCGCATCATCGGCCGTCGTCAGGGCACGGGCGGCACGGACGGCGTTGGCTATCTGGTCGAGACGCTGAAACGCCGCTGCTTCCCCGAACTCTGGTCGCTGCGCACCAAGCTGTAAGGCAAAGGGCAACCTTCGCCGCTGGCGCGGGTTTCACCTGCGTCAGCCACGGAGGTGTCCGGTGAACTCTCCCAACAGTCATGACATCAAGGTTCTGAACGCTCTGGCCGGAGGCCTGATCGACAGCGCCGACGGCTATGCCGAGGCGGCGGCCCAGACGGATGATCCCCGCTATCGCGACCTGTTCTTGCGCCGCAGCCAGGAGCGGCGTCGGGTGGCGGCCGATCTGCAAGCAGCGGTGCGCGGCATGGGCGGCCACCCCGAGGACGAAGGCTCGATCCTGGCCAAGGCCCAGCGCGCCTTCATGGACATCAAGCACGCCCTGATGCGGGACGAGGCCTCGGTCGTCGGCTCGGTCGAGAGCGGCGAGGCCCATCTGCAGGCTCGGTTCGACCGCGCCCTGTCCGACGAGGCCCTGTCGGCCACGACTCGCGAAACCATCCGCCGCGCCCAAGCCGCCGTCCGCGCCGGTCACGAGGAAATGCATGTCCTGCGCCGCAGCCTCGAAGGCCAGCACGACGCGGATAATCCGCTGTTTCCGCAGTAGGCGTGGGAATCTCCCTCCCCTTCATGGGGAGGGTGGCTGAGGCGTAGCCGAAGTCGGGTGGGGGCGCTTCGGTAATTCAAGCGCTGCGCTCGTATCGCCTCGCCCTCCCCACCCGGTCGCTACGCGACCTCCCTCCCCATGAAGGGGAGGGAGAAAGTCGCGCTCAAGCAGAGCTCGACCGCGTCGAGCGCGATAGCGCCCAAAAAGAAAGACCCCGGCGTTTCCGCCGGGGCCTCGATCTTTTCAGCGCAGAGCCGAAGCTGGATTAAGCTTCGTCGCCCTTGTCGGCCGAACCAGTGACCGGAACGGTCGCGCCCTTGGCCGGACGGGCCGTCTGGCGCTCGGCGATACGGGCCGACTTACCGCGGCGGTCGCGCAGGTAGTAGAGCTTGGCGCGACGGACGACGCCGCGGCGCTTCACTTCGATGGACTCGACGTTCGGCGACAGAATCGGGAAGCGACGCTCCACGCCTTCACCGAAGGAAATCTTGCGGACCGTGAAGGTCTCGTTGATGCCGCCGCTGTCGCGGGCGATGCAGACGCCTTCGAACGCCTGGATGCGTTCGCGCTCGCCTTCCTTGATGCGCACGTTGACGCGCAGGGTGTCGCCCGGCTGGAAGTCGGGGATGGTCTTGCCTTCGAGCAGGCGGGCTTTTTCTTCGGCAGCGATCTGCTGGACGATGTTCATGGTGTGTCTCCGGAGCTTATTTGCTCTTTGCCTGTAAGTTGGCGAGATGCCGCGCCCAGAGGTCCGGTCGCCGCTCCCGCGTCGTCTCTTCCCTTTGCTCCTGGCGCCATTGAGCGATCTTCTTGTGATCGCCCGACAACAGGACTTCCGGGATGTCGTGGCCCTCGAACGTCCGCGGTCGCGTGTACTGCGGATGCTCAAGCAGGTCGTCCTCGAAGCTCTCGGTGGACAGGCTTTCCGCCGCACCCAGAACCCCCGGAACCAACCGGACGCACGCCTCGATCGCCACCATGGCCGCCGCCTCGCCGCCGGCGAGCACCGCGTCCCCGACGGAGACCTCCTCGAACCCCCGGGCGTCGAGCACCCGCTGGTCCACCCCCTCGAAACGACCGCACAGGACGACGATTCCGTCGGCCTTGGCCCATTCCGTCACTCGCGCCTGCGTCAGGGGTCGACCGCGTGCGCTCATGTACAAAAGCGGCCGGGGCGGGCCTGACAGACTATCGAGAGCCCGGGCCACCACGTCCGCTTTCAACACGGCTCCAGGGCCGCCACCCGCAGGGGTGTCGTCCAGGAAGCCGCGCTTATCTTCGGAAAACGCCCGAATGTCCAGCGTCTGCAGATCCCACAGCCCCTTCTCGCGCCAGGCAGTGCCGATCAGCGACACGCCGAGCGGACCGGGAAAGGCCTCGGGGAACATGGTCAGGACGGTGGCGGTAAAGGGCATGGCGGCCCTTTACCGCTCTAGCGTCTTAAACGCGAGCCTCAGAGGGCAGGCTTGCCGCCGCCCGCCGCGAGCCAGGCGTCGACCTGGTCCGCCAGCACGTCCAGCGGCACCGAGCCGGAGCCGAGGACGACCGCGTGGAAGTCCTTGATGTCGAACTTGTCGCCCAGGGTCCTCTCGGCCTTGTGGCGCAGTTCCTCGATCTTCAGCTCGCCGATCTTGTAGCTGGTCGCCTGGCCGGGGTTGGTGATGTAGCGCTCGACCTCTTTCTGGATGTCGCGTTCGGACAGCAGGGAGTTCTGGCGGAAGTAGTCCATCGCCTGCTCGCGCGACCAGCGCTTGGCGTGCAGGCCAGTGTCAGTGACCAGACGCACCGCGCGCCACAGCTCGGTCGAGAGACGGCCGAAGTCCGAATAGGGATCCTGATAGAAGCCCATCTCCTTGCCCAGCTGCTCGGCGTACAACCCCCAGCCCTCGGCGTAGGCGCCGTAGCCGCCGAAGCGACGGAAGCGCGGCAGGCCCTCGATCTCCTGGGCGTAGGCGATCTGGAAGTGATGGCCCGGCGCGCCCTCGTGATAGCTGATGCCCTCGATCTGGGGCTTCAGCACCTGGGTCATGTCCGACAGGTTGACGTAGTAGATGCCCGGTCGCGAGCCGTCCGGCGCCGGCGAGTTGTAGAAGGCGATGGAGGCTGTCGCCTCACGGAAGGGCTCGACCGCCCTCACCTCCAGCGCCGCCTTGGGCAGGTTGGAGAACCACTGCGGCGCCACCGCCATGACCTGGGCGACGAAGGCGCGGGCGTCGGTCAGATACTGCTCCTTGCCCTCCGCCGTGTTCGGATACTGGAAGCGCGGATCGGTCTTCAGGAAGACGAAGAAGTCCTGCAACGAGCCCTCAAAGCCGACCTTCGCCTTGATGACCTCCATCTCGCGCTGGATGCGGGCCACCTCGTCCAGGCCGATCTGGTGGATCTGATCGGCGGTCAGGTCGGTCGTGGTCGAGAGCTGCAGGCGGGCGTTATAATAGGCCTCGCCGTTCGGCAGCCGCCAGACACCTGCGTCGCTGTCGGCCATCGGCTGGACCTCGGCCAAGGCTGACAGCACGGTGTCGAAGCCGCGCTTGTAGGGGCCGGTCAGGGCTGCGCGGGCCGAGGCCAGAAGCCGGTCCTTGGTCGCCTGATCGGCGTCGAGCGCAGCGACCTTCTTCTGGAAGTCGGCCCAGACCGGGTTGTCGGCGCCGCCGTCGAAGGGCGAGCCGGCGATGACCGCGCGGGTGTTCTCGATGGAGGGCTCAAACACAAAGCGTGGCGAGACCACGCCTTCGGCGGCGCGGGCCTTCAGCGTCGTGGCCACCTGGCCCATGTAGCGTTCGGCTTCGCCGATGCGCGAAATATAGGCCTCGGCGTCCGCGACGCTGCTGATGCGGTGGTTGTTGATCAGGAAGACCGGCAGGCTGGTCGTCGGATTGCCGTTGGCGGCGAACTGGAAGTTCCAGTCGCGCCACTGGTTCGACAGGCGCGCCTGCTGCACGCCATACTCGAACAGCCGCCAGGACATCTTGCTTTGTGCGCTGAGCTTCGCCGGATCGAACTCGGCCTTCATGCGCGCCAGTTGCGCCTCCTGCAGCGCCAGCGCGCGGGCCGAGGCGGCGTCGGAGACATCGTCCAGCTTGTCGTAGTCGGTCTTGAGGCCCAGCGACGTCATCGACTGCGGGCTGAGGGCGATACGTTCCTGGAAGGCCTGCTCGAAGAAGGCGTCGAGGCGCGCGTCCTCGCTTTGAGCCTGGGCCGCAGCCGGAGCAGGCGCAGCAGCCTGAGCCATGGCGGCGGGCGCGGCGGCGCAGAGCGCCAGGACGGCGGCGGACGAGATCAGAAGACGACGCATGAAGAACCCCCTCGGTACATTTGAGGGTGCACTGTTTCGTGAAGCGTCGCCGCACGCAAGCGACGACGCCCTGTTTAAGGGCTCAGCCGCCCCGCAGGTCGGTGATGGTGCGGCCCGGCGCGATCTGCTCGGCGTCGGTGATCAGGTGGATCAGGGCCGGACGACCGCCCGCCGCCGCTTCACGCGCCGCCGCAAGCGCCGCCGGGAAATCCTCGGTCCGTTCGCAGCGCACGGCGAAGGCGTCGAAGGCCTCGGCGAACTTCACGAAGTCGGGGTTCTTCAGCTCGGTGGCGATGACGCGGGCGGGGTATTCCCGCTCCTGGTGCATGCGGATGGTGCCAAAGGTCCCGTTGTCGACGACCACCACGATGACGCCGAGGCCATACTGGGCGGCTGTGGCCATTTCGTTGGCGCTCATCATGAAGTCACCGTCGCCGGCGATGCAGACCACTTCGCGCGTCGGATCGACCGCCTTGGCCCCCAGGGCCGCCGGATAGCCGTAGCCCATGGCCCCCGAGGTCGGCGCCAGCTGGGTCCGCCTAGCCTGATGGCGATGGAAGCGGTGCAGCCAGGCGGCGAAGTTCCCGGCGCCGTTGGTGATGATGGCGTCTTCCGGCAAGGCCTCAGCCAGCTGGGCGATGACCTCGCTCATGTTGACCGCGCTCTTGACCTCAATCGGCGAGGAGAAGGTCATGAAGTCGGCGTGGGCGTCGGCGCCCTGCTCGCTCCATGTGCGGCCCGGTTCGATGGCCGACAGGGCCAGGGCGGCCAGAGAATTGTCAGAGGCGGCCGACAGGCTCGGCGCCCAGACGCGGCCCAGTTCTTCCGCGCCCGGATGGATGTGGATCAGGGTCTCGGCCGTCCTGGCGCGGTCCAGCAGGGTGTAGCCCTGGGTCGGATTCTCGCCCATGCGGGCGCCGATCACCAGCAGCAGATCGGCGTTCTTGACCCGCGCCACCAGCTTGGGATTGGGGCCGAGGCCGAGGTCGCCCGCATACCCCGGATGATCGTTGCGGATCAGGTCCTTGCGACGGAAGGACAGGGCGACGGGCAGACCCAGACGCTCGGCCCAGCTCGAAATCGCGTCGGTGGCGGCGTCGGTCCAGCCGGACCCGCCAAGGATCAGCATGGGGCGTTCAGCACGCGACAGGCGCTCGCGCACCTGCTCGACGAAGGCCGGGTCCAGCGCGGCCTTGGCGGCGACTACCGGACGCACCGGCGCGGGGCCGCCATGGTCGTGCAGAATGTTCTCGGGCAGGGCCACGACCACCGGGCCCATGCGGCCTTGCAGGGCGGTGGCGAAGGCGCGCTCGACCACCTCGACGGTGCGTTCCGGGCTCTCGATCTCGGTCGCCCACTTGGCCAGGCCGCCGAAGACCTCGCGGTAGTCGACCTCCTGGAAGGCGCCGCGGCCGCGGTCGGTCAGGGCGATCTGGCCGACGAAGAGGATCATCGGCGTGGAGTCCTGATGCGCCGTATGCACGCCGATCGAGGCGTGGGTCGCGCCCGGTCCGCGCGTGACCATGCAGACGCCCGGCTTGCCCGTCAGCTTGCCATAGGCCTCGGCCATGTTGGCCGCGCCGGCCTCGTGGCGGCAGACGATGACCTCGATCCGGTCGCGCACGTCGGCCAGGGCGTCGAGCACGGCGAGATAGCTCTCGCCCGGCACGCAGAAGACCTTGTCGACCCCGTTCATCACGAGGGTGTCGACCAGACGGCGGGCGGCGGTATCGAGAGCTTGCGTCATGGTTTCGCCGTTAGCAGATTGAAGGATGAATTGGCCATGCAACCTTATGGTCAAGCTTCACGTTGAAGCGTCAATCGCCATTTTCGGGGAAATCTCCATGCGCAAGCTCATCGCCCTCGGCGTCATCGCCGCCGCCCTGACCACCGCCGCCTGCAACACCGTCGCCGGCGTCGGCCGCGACCTGGAAGCCGCCGGTCAGGCCGTGACCTCCAGCTCCAACTC
>DAIOID010000006.1:16270-20546 GCA_036744355.1 Brevundimonas sp. | reverse complement strand
TCGTGGATCGGCAAGGGCGGCAACGCCGCGATCTCGCCCGAACAGATCGCCGCTGTGCTCGGCTCGGGCCCCATCGCCGACTTCGCCGCCAAGCTGGGCATTTCCCCGACCCAGGCCAGCGAGACCCTGGCGGGCCTGCTGCCGGAAGCCGTCGACCGTCTGACGCCTAACGGCTCGGCCGAGGGGGCCGACGACCTGCTCGGCGGCCTGATGAACAACCTGCCGGGCGGCATCGGCGACGCCCTGGGCGGCCTGTTCAAGCGCTAGACTGAAGTGCGGCGTTCAGGGATGGATGAAGGCTGGTGAGCGATCTCATCCCTCCCGTTCGACGCTCCCCTCGAGGCCGCCTGCCCGCCCCGCCGCCCGGTCTCGGACGGCTTGAGGGCTTTTCCGACATTCGCCTGAGCGTCGAGCAGGCCGAGGCCTCGCTGGAGGCGGCGGCGGACCGGCTGTCGCTGCCCCGTTCGGGCTGGGCGTCGGGGCGGTTCGACATGCTGGCCATTTCCGGCGGCGCGGCGGGCGGCGCCTATGGCGCAGGGGCGCTGGTCGGTCTGACCGAGGCCGGGGCGCGGCCCGAGTTCGCCTTGGTCACTGGGGTCAGCACCGGCGCCCTGATCGCGCCCTTCGCCTTCCTGGGACCGGCCTGGGACGACCGTCTGGCCGACGCCTATGTCGGGGGTCACGCCGCCGACCTGCTGAGCCTGCGGCGGCTGGCCTCCAGCTTCACCGGCGGGCTGTTCCGGGGCGAGGCTCTGGACGCCCTGATCCATCCCTTTGTCGACGAGGCCCTGATCGACGCCGTGGCCGCCGAGCACGCGCGCGGACGACGTCTGCTGGTGGCGACCACGGATCTGGACAGCCAGCGCGCCTGCATCTGGGACATGGGGGCCATCGCCTCGCATGGCGGGGAGCGGGCCGTGGCCCTGTTCCGCGAGGTCCTGGCCGCCTCGGCCAGCCTGCCGGGTCTGTTCCCGCCGCGCCGTTTTCCTTGCACAGTCGAGGGCGAGGTCGATGGCGACACGTTCGAGGAGATGCACGTCGACGGCGGGGTGGCGGCCCCTCTGTTCCTGATGCCCGAGGGCCTGCTGCGCTGGAACCGGCTGGGGCGGCGGCTGCACAGGGGCCGGGTGCATGTCCTGGTCAATACGGTGCTGGAGCCGGAGCCGCGCACCACGGCGCCCAATGTGGCGGCGGTGCTGACCCGCAGCTTCGACGCCATGCTGCGGTTCTCCTATCGCCAGGCGCTAGGCGTGGCGACGACCTTCTGCGCGGCTCAGGGCCTGTCGATCAGCGTCGCCTCCATCCCCGATGCCCCGGATCAGGGCGGGATGCTGAGCTTCGACACCCTCACGATGAAGCGGCTGTTCGACGCCGCGCGCGAGCGGGCGCGGGCGGGCGAGCTGTGGCGTTCGCCGGTGGCCGAGCGACAGGGGCTTCAGGGGCTGCTGGATCGACTGCGACCGCGCGGATAGAGGCCTTGATGCGGTCCAACGCGAGGCGCATGGAGAAGCCCTCCTCCCCAAGACTTCCAAGGCCCCGATCGTGACCGACGCCGAACAGACCCCCGTCCTCCTGCCCGAAGGCCAGCCCGTCGGCCGCGTCATCGCCATGCCCGCAGACACCAACCCCGAGGGCGACATCTTCGGCGGCTGGCTGCTGGCCCAGATGGACCTGGCCGGCGCCACCCCGGCCTTCGAGCGCGCCAACGGTCGCTGCGCCACCGTGGCCCTGGACGGCATGGTCTTTCACCAGCCGGTCTCGGTCGGCGACGAAGTCTCGACCTACGCCAAGGTGATCCACACCGGCCGCACCTCGATCCGCGTCCACGTCGAGGCGTGGAAACGGTCGCGCGGCGAGCCCGAAGCCCGTTCGGTGCGCGTGACCGAAGGCGTCTTCACCTATGTCGCCATCGATTCTGAGCGCAAGCCGCGCGCCCTGCCGCCGGTTCTGGACAATCAAGCTTAAGCATATCACTGTTCAACCTTCGCCTCGGGGGAGGCTTGGAGGCTGAACATGTGGATTCTGGGGGCTTTTCTAGCGGGCCTGTTCCTGATCTTGCGGGAGCTGATCCCCCTGCTTCAGGCGCAGAGCAGCGGCGTGGTCTACACCAAGGGGCATAATCGTCGGCGCGTGGTGCGCGCCGACGATCCCGAGCGGTTTCAGGCCCTGTGCCGAGGGCGTTTCAAGGCCATGGGGCTGGGCGCGATCATCATCGCCATCGCCCTGGCCTGGCTGGTCGTGAACCTGCTGGTGATCGCGGCGGATGCGGCCTTGCCGGCGGCCTGAAAGCCAAGCCAAGACCAAGCGCCGCACTCGGAAATTCTTGACGTTCGGCCGCCCGCACCCTACCTGCGGGGCATGGCTATTCGTCGCATCCTGACCATCGATAACGCCGCCGATCTGGCGATCCTCAAGGCCGTCTCCCCGCCCGTGGAGGGCGGCGTGACCGACGAGCTGCGCGCCCTCATGGATGACATGCTGGAGACCATGTACGCCGCGCCGGGCATCGGTCTGGCCGCCGCACAGATCGGCGAGCTGAAGCGCGTCGTGGTCATGGACCTGGGCGACAAGGTCGTCGAGGGCCAGCCGGACGAGCCGGAAACCGAGGAAGACGCCCTGGCGCGCCGCAACCCGCGCTACTTCGTCAACCCGGAAGTGATCTGGGCCTCGGACGAGCTCTTCTCCTACGAGGAAGGCTGCCTCTCGGTGCCGGAATATTTCGACGCCGTCGAACGCCCCGCTCGCGTCCGCGTCCGCTACCTGAACTATGCCGGCGAGCAGATCGAAGAAGAGATCGAAGGTCTTTACGCCGTCTGCTTCCAGCATGAACTGGATCACCTGAACGGCGTCCTGTTCATCGACCACCTGTCGCGCCTGCGCCGTGAACGGGCCGTCGCCAAGGTCAAGAAGAACGCAAGGCTCGCCGCCTGATGGCCCGCAAGACGACGATCATCGACCCGCGCGGCCGTCGCCGCCTGACCCGTAATCAGAAGGTGGGCGCGGCCAGTCTGGCCACCATCGTCGCCGTCGCCGCCGTCGGCGTGGTGGCGGGCCTGTTGCTCGACCGTCTGCTCGACTTCGACGACGCCCTGGATGCAGGCGGCGAGTGGGACGAGGGCGGCGGCGTCTATACGCGCTGGATGTAATCCGCCCCACGGTCTAAAGGCGTGGCCATGCGCCTAGCCTTCATGGGAACTCCCGACTTCGCCGTGCCGTCGCTGGCCGAGCTGATCGCCTCGGGACACGAGATCGTCGCCGTCTATTCGCAACCGCCGCGCCCCAAGGGCCGGGGACAGAAGCTGACGCCGTCGCCGGTTCACGCCTTCGCCGAGGCCATGGGCCTGCCGGTCTTCACGCCCGAGAGCATGAAGGCCCCTGAGGCGATCGACACCTTCAGGGGGCTCGATCTCGACGCCGCCTGCGTCGTCGCCTACGGCCAGATCCTCAAGCCCGAGGTGCTGGAGGCCCCGCGTCTGGGCTGCTTCAACCTGCACGGCTCGCTGCTGCCGCGCTGGCGCGGGGCCGCCCCGATCCAGCGCGCCATCATGGCCGGCGACCGCCAGACCGGCGCCCAGATCATGCGGATGAGCGAGGGCCTGGACGAGGGCGCTATCATCCTGTCCGAGGTCATGGACATCCACGCCGACGACACCGCCGCCAGCCTGACCGAGCGCATGGCGCATCTCGGCGCCGCCCTGTGGCCGCGGGCGCTGGCCGCCATCGAACGCGGCGGCTTCACGGAGACGGAACAGGTCGGCGAAGCCACCTACGCCAAAAAGATCACCCCCGCCGAGGCCCGCATCGACTGGACCCGTCCCGCCGTCGAGGTGGACGCCCATGTTCGCGGTCTGTCGCCCTTCCCCGGCGCCTGGTTCGAGGTCGAGATGGACGGCGAGCCCATGCGCATCAAGGCGTTGATGTCGGCGTTGGCAGAGGGTGAAGGTTCGCCCGGTCAGGTGCTGGACGACGCCCTGACGGTGGCCTGCGGAACCGGCGCGGTGCGCCTGACCCGCGTGCAGCGGCCCGGCAAGGCGGCGCAATCCGCCGAGGAAATGCTGCGCGGTTTTCCGGTAGCAACCGGAACCGTGTTGGGCTGATGCCCCGCTATCGCTTCACGGTCGAATACGACGGCTCGGCCTACAACGGCTTTCAGGCCCAGGCCGGTCAGCCGACAGTGCAGGGCGCGATCGAGACGGCGGTGACGGCCTTCAGCGGTCAGACCGTGCGCATCGCCGCCGCCGGGCGCACCGACACCGGCGTCCACGCCACGGGCCAG
>DAIOID010000006.1:12961-16170 GCA_036744355.1 Brevundimonas sp. | reverse complement strand
GGGCTGCACGACTTCACCACCTTCCGCGACGCCCAGTGCCAGTCGGCCAGCCCGGTCAAGACGCTGGACGTCGCCCGCGTCGCCCGCGTGGGCGAAGAGGTGCATCTGGTGTTCGAGGCGCGCAGCTTCCTGCACCGTCAGGTGCGCTCGATGGCCGGCAGCCTGGCCGAGGTCGGCCTGGGCCGCTGGGCCGTGTCCGACCTGGCCACGGCTCTGGCCGCACAGGATCGCGCGCGCTGCGGCCCGGTCGCGCCGTCGGACGGGCTCTATCTGACCGGCGTCACCTACGAGACCGAGGCCTAGAGCCCCAAGCCACGCTACCCGACAGTTTTTTGGAGGAGATGGCGCACCCGACAGGATTGCTCGGGTGGTGGTTTTCCTGGGTCATAGCTGTGCCCCTGATCTGGAGCGTCCAGCCATCGTGGGTGGAGCGATTCCGGTCAACGCTTTGGACGATGATGACGGGCGCGTGCGATGGGCTCGATCTCCACTTCACCCCCACGCTGCTCGAATAATGCGCGGCAACGCTCAGTCAGAACTGGCTATCCGGCCCAACCGACTCAGCCGCAGCGCCATTTCTTCGTTCGTAAGCGTGTGCGTCTCGTTGTTGGCTCGCTCCCGAGGAGCGAACGCTATGGAGGGGGTTTGATCCTTGGCTCGGCGTCTAGGGTCGACCGGAGATTTTGTCGTTTCTGATCCTGACCTCCTCACGCGTTCGAAAGTGAGGTCCATGAGGTGTTTTGCTAGCTGAGGCGTCCATCTCGCGCCGATGGCCGTTCGAAGGCCTTGCCGGTTAAGTGCGGAGGCCATCGCCATCGAGGACCGTGCGCCACCTTTTACATTTGCCAACACAGCAGGGATCAACTCATCGAGCACTTGATCGCGCGACCGAAGCGCTGTCCTGAAGTGCTGACCGATTTCGTGCTTGGAAAGCGCAGGTGCTTTGGAAGGAAGTTTCGCCCCCCTCTGCTTTTTGGCGCGGAAGATCACAGCGTTGGGGTTGGACCATCCGAGCAACGTCCCGCCGCCATTATAAGAACCTCTACCCACAACGCCCCCTCTATCTCTGCGGCCTTTATAGCCGAGGTTACGCCAAAGGCGGACGTGATCGTGGATTCGGATGATTTATGTAGCAAGGATGTGTAGCAATCGTCGAAAAATGGTCCTGCCGACGGTAAACCGCAGCGTTTTCAACGATGTTTGGAAGGCTGGCGCACCCGACAGGATTCGAACCTGTGACCTCTGCCTTCGGAGGGCAGCACTCTATCCAGCTGAGCTACGGGTGCGGAAGGGCGTCCGGTTAGCAGCGTTTGAGGGACCGGGCAAAGGGATTTGTGCGCCGGGGCCGCAAAAGCCCGCGCAGGAAGCGTCGCCTTTCGCTTCCTCGTCAATCGCTAGCGCGCCGGTCAGGACGAGACCATCAAGCCGATCAACGTCTTTCGGTTAGCCGCCGAAGGCCGGATCGTCGACATGTGCGCCTACTGGTGGAGCACCCTTGGCGGCGCGCCTGCGAGCGCCTAGCGTCGCGCCCCGGAGAGAGGGAGTTTCCATGCGTATCGCCACCATCGCCGCTCTGACGGCTGCGACCGCCCTGCTGGCCGCCTGCGCCGCGACGCCGAAAACGGCGCCCGACAGCCTGGATGCGGTGGCGCGCGACTACGTCGCCCTGACGCTCGAGATCGGCGAGCGCGAGCCGGGCTATGTCGACGCCTATTACGGCCCGGCCGAATGGGCCGAGGCGGCCAAGGCCCGTCCGCGCGCCCTGCCCCAGCTGGCCGAAGGCGCCGCCGGCCTGAGCCGGCGACTGGAGGCCCTGCCGACGGCGGGTCTGGACGCGCAGAGCCTGCAACGCCGCGCCTATCTGTCGGCCCACGTCTCGGCGGCCGCGGCGCGCCTGCGGATGCTGGGCGGCGAGAAGATGAGCTTCGCCGATGAGGCCGAGGCCCAGTTCGGCGTGCGGCCCGAGCTGCGGCCGCTGTCCAGCTACGACCCGGTGCTGGCGCGCATCGACGCCCTGATCCCCGGCGAGGGGCCCCTGGCCGACCGCGTCGCCGCCTTCCGCGCCCGCTACGTCATTCCCAAGGACCGGCTGGAGCCGGTGATGCGGGCCGCCATTGCGGAGTGCAAGGTGCGCACCGAGCGCCACATGACTCTGCCCGCCAACGAGACCTTCACCCTGGAGTTCGTCAACAACAAGCCGTGGTCGGGCTACAACTGGTACAAGGGCAACGCCTTCAGCCTGATCCAGGTCAACACCGACCTGCCCATCTTCATCGACCGCGCCGTCGATCTGGGCTGCCACGAGGGTTATCCCGGCCACCACGTCTACAACGCCCTGCTGGAACAGACCTTCGTCAAGCAGAAGGGCTGGGTCGAGATGAGCGTCTATCCCCTGTTCAGCCCCATGTCCTTCATCGCCGAAGGCAGCGCCAACTACGGCATCGACCTGGCCTTCCCCGGCCACGAGCGCACCGATTTCGAGAAGCGCGTCCTCTATCCGCTGGCCGGTCTGGACCCGGCGACGGCCGAGGCCCAGACTCAGCTTCTGGCCCTGACGCGCGAGCTGGGCCGGGCGGAATACACCATCGCCGACGCCTATCTGGCCGGGCGCATCGACCGCGAGACGGCGCTGGACCAGCTGCAGAAATACAACCTGGTGGCGCGCGACCGGGCGGCGCAACGCCTCAGCTTTATCGACACCTACCGCAGCTACATCATCAACTACGGTCTGGGTCGCGACATGGTGCAGGCCTGGGTTGAAGGTCAGGGTCCGGATCACTGGGCCACGACCGAGACGCTGCTGGCCAGTCAGACCCTGCCGGTCGATCTGGACTAGGGACGGACGCAACCCCCTCCGGCCGACAGCGTTTACCGCCAAGGTTCAACACAAGAAGGGGGACATCCCATGCGCATCCGCACTCTGACGATCGCCGCCGCTTCCATCCTGGCCTTGGGCGCCGCCGCCTGCACCCAGGCCGAGCAGAAGACTGCCGAGACCCACGCCGAAGCCGCGGGCGACAAGGCGGCCGAGGTTGCGGCCCAGACCGGCGAAGTGGTCGAGTCCGGCGCCATGAAGGCGGCTCAGGCGGTCGAGGAAGGCGCCGGCAAGGTCGCCGACAAGCTGGAAGACAAGCAGGCCGAAGCCGCCGCCGAAGGCCGCCCCGGCGCCGTCGACCCCGCCACGGACACGCGCGTTCCGGCCAAGAACT
>DAIOID010000006.1:7037-12861 GCA_036744355.1 Brevundimonas sp. | reverse complement strand
GGGAGAAGGATCACTCCTCCGCCAGCAGCGCTTCGACCAAGGCCTTGGCCTCCGCGCTGGCCCAGTCCGCCTCGCCGGTGAGGACGGCGCGGACATTGCCCTGGCGATCCAGCAGGATGGTCTGGGGCATGGCCCCCTTGCCGGGGAATTCGAACGGCAGCTGGAACTTCGGATCGGCGTAATAGGCCAGCGGCGCATGGTCGGCGATGAAGGCCCGGGCCTCGGGCATGGCCTTGTCCACGTCCATGCTGATGGTGACGACGGCGACGTCGTCCCGGTCCTTATAGAGCTCGGCCAGGACCGCCAGGGTCGGCATCTCGATTTTGCAGGGCGCGCACCAGGTGGCCCACAGGTTGACCACCGCCACCCTGCCCTTGAAATCGGCGAAGCGGACATCACGGCCCTCGGCGTCCTTGAAGACATAGTCTGGCGCGGGCGTCGGGGCGGGCGTCAGCAGCTTGGTCAGCGAGCCTTTCGCATAGACAGACAGGGCCGATGACGCGGACTCTTTGCCCCCGCCGTCGCGATTGGCGTATAGCATCGCCGCGCCGCCGATCGCGCCGATCAGCAGCACCGCCGTCGCCACGCCCGCCAAAGTCCGTTTAGAGCCGCTCATGTCCGACACGCCTTCCAACACCCCTCAAGGTCAGTCTCTATGGGGCGGACGCTTCAGCGCCAAGCCCGCCGACATCATGCAGGCCATCAACGTCTCCATCGGCGTCGACAAACGCCTGTGGGCGCAGGACCTGGCCGGGTCGCGGGCCCATTGTCGCATGCTGGCCCAGCAGGGCATCATCCAGCAGGCCGACGCCGAGGCCATTCTGGGCGGACTGGACGTGATTGAGGGCGAGATCCGGGACGGGTCTTTCCCCTTCCGCGACGCCTATGAAGACATCCACATGAACGTCGAGGCCCGCCTGTCGGAGCTGATCGGCGAGCCGTCGGGGCGTCTGCACACGGCGCGCAGCCGCAACGACCAGGTGGCGACGGACTTCCGCCTGTGGGTGCGCGACGCCTGCGACCGCACCGTGGCGCAGCTGAAGGACCTGCAGGCCGCCCTGCTGGACCGGGCCGAGCAACACGCGGGCGACCTGATGCCCGGCTTCACCCACCTGCAGACGGCCCAGCCGGTGACCTTCGGCCACCACCTGATGGCCTATGTCGAGATGTTCGGTCGCGACGCCAGCCGCTTCGCCGACGCCCGCGCCCGCATGAACGAGAACCCTCTGGGCGCCGCCGCCCTGGCCGGATCGCCCTTCCCCATCGACCGCCACATGACGGCCAAGGCCTTGGGCTTCGACCGTCCGATGGCCAACAGCCTCGACGCCGTGTCGGACCGCGACTTCGCGCTGGAAAGCCTGGCCGCCGCCTCGATCGCGGCGGGCCATCTGTCGCGTCTGGCCGAGGAGATCGTGGTCTGGATGACGCCCATGTTCGGTTTCGCCTCCCTGCCCGACGACCTGACCACCGGCTCGTCCATCATGCCGCAGAAGCGCAACCCCGACGCCGCCGAGCTGGTGCGCGCCAAGACGGGCCGCATCAACGGCGCCCTGATCGCCCTGACCACGGTGATGAAGGGCTTGCCGCTGGCCTATTCCAAGGACATGCAGGAGGACAAGCCGCCGGTGTTCGAGGCCTTCGACGCCCTGGATCTGGCCCTGACCGCCATGACCGCCATGGTCGCCGCCATCATCCCCAACACCCCGCGCATGGCCGCCGCCGCCGGCGCCGGCTTCTCGACCGCCACCGACCTGGCCGACTGGCTGGTGCGCGAACTGAACCTGCCCTTCCGTCAGGCCCACCACGTCACCGGAGCCGCCGTGAAGCGGGCCGAGGCGCTCGGCGTCGGCCTGGGCGATCTGCCGCTGGAAGAATTGCAGGCTCTGGATTCCGGCATCACCAAAGCCGTGTATGAAGTCCTGACGCCCGAAGCCTCCTGCGCCAGCCGCCAGAGCTTTGGCGGCACGGCGCCGGAACAGGTCCGCGCCCGCATCGCCGAATGGAGAAGCCGCCTGTGAAGAAGACCCTGATCCTCGCGGGCGCCGCCGCCCTGCTGCTGGCCGGCTGCGGCCGCATGGCCGATCTGGAGGCGCCCGGCGCCGTCCAGAACGAGCGAGCCCCGCGCGACAAGAACGCCAAGACCCTGCCTGAACCGGCGACGGTCAACCGCGCCCCCAGCCAGATGCCGATCGACAGCGGCGCCTCGGACCCGTTCGGCCGCCCGCCGTCGCTCTGATCGGCCCCCACCTCACCAGACCGGACTCCCCGCCGTGCATTATTTCGACCTGAAGGACGGCGTTCTGCACGCCGAGGGCGTCTCGCTGGAGACGCTGGCGGCGGAGGTCGGGACCCCGACCTATGTCTATTCCTCGGCCACCCTGCGCCGTCACTACGGCCTGCTGCGCGACGCCTGCAACGCCCACAAGGCCGCGTTGGGCGACGCCCTGATCGCCTTTGCGGTCAAGGCCAACTCCAACCTGTCGGTGCTGGCGACCCTGGCGAAACTGGGCTGCGGCGCAGACACGGTGTCCGAGGGCGAGATCCGTCGCGCCCTGGCGGCCGGTGTGCCGGGCGAGCGCATCATCTTTTCCGGCGTGGGCAAGACCGACGCCGAACTGGCCTTCGCCATCAAGGTCGGGGTGCGCCAGATCAACGTCGAGTCCTCGGCGGAACTGGAGCGGCTGATCGCCGTCGCGGCCGAGAAGTCGGCGTCGCCTTCCATCGCCATTCGGGTCAATCCCAAGATCGGCGCCGGCGGCCACGCCAAGATCACAACCGGCGGCGCGGGCGACAAGTTCGGCGTGCCGGTCGAGGAGGCCTTGGCCCTCTACGCCCGCGCCTCCGCCTCGCCGCACGTCACCCCCGTGGGCCTGGCCTGCCACATCGGCAGCCAGATCACCGACCTGACGCCGCTGGAAAGCGCCTTCCGCGTGCTGCGCCAGATGACCGAGACCCTGCGCGCGGACGGCCATAACGTCACCCGCCTCGACCTCGGCGGCGGCTTGGGCGTGCCCTATTACGGCGACGCCGAAACCGCCTCGCCCGCCGACTATGTCGCCATGGCCGCACGCGTGCTGGACGGCCTGGACGTCGAGGCGGCCTTCGAGCCGGGCCGTCTGATGGCCGCCAACGCGGGGGTGCTGCTGAGCCGGGTCATTCAGGTCAACGAACGCACCGACGGACGGCGCTTCCTGGTGCTGGACGCGGCCATGAACGACCTGATGCGCCCCGCCCTCTATGACGCCTTCCACGACCTGAAGCCGGTGCGGCCGCGCGCGGGCGAGATGCGCCCCTACGACGTGGTCGGCCCGGTCTGCGAGACCGGCGACACCTTCGCCCGCGACCGCGACCTGCCGCCGCTCGAAGCCGGCGATCTGGTCGTCTTCATGAGCGCCGGGGCCTACGGGGCCGTCATGAGCGGGGAGTACAACACCCGCCCCCTGGCCGCCGAGGTCCTGGTCGACGGCGAGCGCAGCGCGGTCATCCGCCCGCGCCCGACCTATGAGCAGATGTTCGCGCGCGAGCCGATGGCGGACTGGCTGAAAGGGTAGCGACCTCAAACCGTGAGGTATTCAGCGATCCTCCCCCGCGTGCGGGGGAGGGGACCGCCGCAGGCGGTGGTGAAGGCGGCTACAGCCGCAACCCATAAACTTGTTTGCGCGCTTGTCCTTCAGCACCGACCGTCCACGCTCAGTCTCGCCCCCTCCACCATACTGCGCATGGTCCCCCTCCCCCGCTTCGCAAGGGAGGATCAAGGGGGGCTGACGTAAGTCGCTAATCCAAAGCGCAGATGTCGGGCAGGCCGCGCATCCCGCCCCTGTGGTCCAGACCGTAGCCGACGAGGAAGCGGTTGGGGGCCTCCCAGCCGACAAAGTCGGGCTCGGGGGCTCGAGGCTTGGGCCAGGGCTTGCGGGCGAAGACGCAGGTCAGGACTTCGGACGCCCCGGCCTCCTTGGTGATCCGCACCGCCTCGGCCAGCGACAGGCCGGTGTCGAAGACGTCGTCGAGGATCAGCACCCGTTTGCCCGTGATCGGGCGCTGGTAGGGGGCGTAGACGTCGATCCTGCCGCGGCTTGTCTTTTCGTCGCCGTAGGAGGCAAGCCACAGGGCGTCGAAACGGACGTGACGGCCCTCGCGCGACAGGGCGCGGGTCAGGTCGGCGGCGAACCACAGCCCGCCGGTCAGCAGGACGGCGGCCACCGTCTCATCGTCGATGACGGGGGCGATGCGCCGCGCGAGGTCGGCGACGATCGCCTCGATCTCTGATTGCGGCAGGAGAACCGTGGGTGCGGGCGTCGGGTCATGATCAGCCATGCCCGGCGGATACCCCCTGGGCGGGCCGGCTGTCGAGGGCCTGGGCGTCTCTGGGCGCCATATCCCCGCCGGTGGCGCGGCGCAGGCCTTCTTCGGCCGCCGGCGGGGCGCGGCGCGTCGTCGGCTTGGCGGCCGGTGCCGCGACGGGCTCGGTCCGGCCCTTCGGCTCCATGATGAAATCGACGCCGACGCCGGACGCCTTGCGCTCGGGATCGGGGATGACGACGGCGAAGCCCTGAACCTTGCCCGGCAGGACCGGGGCCGTCTCCAGACGGACGATGCGGTGCGCCACCTCGGCGCCCTGGGCGTCCAATAGAGCCACCCGCACCGGCGGGGCCACGACCTCGTTGTCGCGGATGTTCCGCAAGGCGCCCGAGATGACCACCTTCCCCGGGTCATGGGCGGCGGTCTTGGCGCCCACGGCCTCGAACTCCAGCCCCGCCAGGTTCACCGGCGCGCCGACCAGCTTGTAGACGGCCGCGGCCTGGGGCCAGGCCTGAACGATGGGCAGGCGATAGACGAAAGCGACGCCGATCAGGGCCAGGACGACCACGGCCAGAGCGGCCCAGACCGCGCCCTGCGTCGCCGCGCGGCGCATCTTGCGCTGCTGCTCGGCCTTGGCGCGGAAGGCGCGCGGCAGTTCCGGAGCCGGCGTTTCCGCCAGGGTCTCGGGGGTTTCCTCGCGCCTGCCGAAACCGGCCTCGGCGACGGGCTCCTCGGTCGCGGCGGACAGCTCCAGAGGCTCGTCCTCCAGGGTCGCGCGCCAGTCGTGGCCGCAGGCCCTGCAGCGCACGCGACGGCCGTTCGGGCCGATCGCCTCGTCAGGAACAAAATAGCTGGTGGCGCAGGCGGGGCAGGTCAGTATCATGTCAGCTGACTGCGAGGCTCGACGCCCCCTCCTGTCGAGGCGCCCGCAACGCCCCGGTCCAATACGAAACCTGATGCCAAACTCGACCCGACGCGCCGCCGACCCTGATTCCGCGCCCGACACCGTCCGCCTGCGGGGCGTGGGTTTCGGCTATGCGGACAAGCCCGACGTCCTGCGCGACGTTAACCTTAGTCTGCCGCAGGGCTCTTTCCACTTCCTTACCGGACCCTCCGGCGCGGGCAAGTCTTCGCTTTTGCGGCTGCTGACCCTGGCGGAAAGGCCGCAGACGGGGCGAATCAGTCTGTTCGGCCGCAACGTCACCGACCTTCCGCGCGGCGGCGTGCCCGCTTTCCGGCGGCGGATGGGGGTGGTGTTTCAGGATTTTCGCCTATTGGACCACCTGACCGCCTTTGAAAACGCCGCCCTGCCCCTGACCCTGGCGGGCGGCAAACCCGCCGATCACGCCGCCGACGTGGCCGAGATGCTGCGCTGGGTCGGTCTGGGAGAACGGATGGACGCCCTTCCGCCCGCCCTGTCCGGCGGCGAGAAGCAGAGGCTGGCCATCGCCCGCGCCGTCATCACCCGCCCGCGCCTGATCCTGGCCGACGAGCCGACCGGCAGCGTCGACCGCGCCATGGGCGA
>DAIOID010000006.1:2865-6937 GCA_036744355.1 Brevundimonas sp. | reverse complement strand
TGGCCGCCGACCGCGCCGCCCACGGCTGGGCGCGCCAGCTGCGGGCCGAGGCCACGGTGCAGGTGCGCCCCCGCGTCGACGAGACCGGCCCCACCGCCGCCGCCCGCGCCGCCGAGACCCTGGCCGGGGTCAAGGGCGTGGCCGAGGCCGAGGCCATGGACCGCAAGGCGGCGGAAAGCCTGCTGCGCCCCTGGGTCGGCGAAGCCGCCCTGCCCGACCTGCCTCTGCCCTATCTGGTCACGGTGCGGCTGGACCCGCAGGCCCCGGCCAGCGCCCCGACGCTGAGCCGCGCCCTGGCCGAGGCCGGGCTGGACGCCACCGTCGACGACCACAGCCTGTGGCGCGGCGAGGTCGAGCGCTCGGCGGGGGTCATCACCGCCCTGGCCGGCGCGGCCTTCCTGCTGATCGCGGCGGCGACGGCGGCGGTCATCGCCTACGCCACCCGCGCGGGCATGGCGGCCCAGGCGAGCGTGATCGAGACCCTGAGCCTGAACGGCGCCTCGGACTTCTATGTCGCCGGCCTGTTCCAACGGCGCTTCGGCGGGCTGGCGGCCCAGGCGGGGGCCCTGGGGGCGGGGGTCGCCGCCCTTCTGCTGGCCCTGCTGCGGCTGATCGGCGGCGAGGGCGGGCTGACCCCTGCTCTGCCCCTGGCCTTCAGCGACCTTCTGATCCTGATCGCCTGTCCGCTGCTGGCCTTTGGGGTCGCCCTGCTGGCCGCCCGCTTCACGGCGCTGGCGAAGCTGGGCGGTCGTGGCTAGTTAGGCATGATGAAGTTCCTGACGCTGATCGCCGTGGTGGCGCTGATGTGGCTGGTGGGGTTGTTCGCCTTCGCCGAGCGCGTGCGCGGGCTGACGCCGGCGCCCGAGCCCGCGCGCGCCGACGCCATCGTCGCCCTGACCGGGCCCTCGGCCGAGCGCGTCAACGCCGCCATCCGCCTGCTGGAGCAGGACAAGGGCCGCCGGGTGCTGATCTCGGGCGTCAACCGCGACGTGCGCCGCCAGGAGCTGCGCGCCCTGACGCCGGGTTCCAGCAAGCTGTTCAACTGCTGCGTCGACCTGGGCTTCGAGGCCGAGAACACGGTCGGCAACGCCCAGGAGATCGCCGCCTGGGCCCGGGCCAAGGGCTATGACGACCTGATCGTCGTCACCTCCGACTACCACATGCCGCGCAGCCTGCTGGAGATCCGGGGCGCCGCGCCCGGGGTCAGGCTGACGCCCTACGCCGTGTCGACGCCGTCGCTGGACAATTCGCGCTGGTGGCGGGCCGCCGTCACCGCCCGGCGGATGACGCTGGAATATATGAAATACCTGGCGGTGCTGGGCCGCGAGGGCATGCATCGGCTTAGGGGCCATCATCCCGAACGCGCCGCGCCGCCGTCCCAGACCGAGGCTGCCTGAATGACCACCATCCGCTCCCTGCTCTTTGTCGTCTGGCTCTATCTGTCGATGGTGATCTTCGCCGTCGGCCTGTCGCCCGCCCTGCTGATGCCGCACGGCGCCGCCATGGGCGTCATCAAGCTGTGGTCGAAATTCGTCCTGTTCGGCCTGCGCTGGATCGCCGGCGTCAAGGTCGAGGTGCGCGGACTGGAGCATCGCCCGACCGGCGCCGCCCTGCTGGCCTGCAAGCACCAGGGCATGCTGGACGTCATCGCCCCCTTCTCCTTCCTCGACGACACCTGCTTCATCATGAAGAAGGAGCTGATGCCCCTGCCCTTCTTCGGCTGGTTCGCCTGGAAGACGAAGATGATCGCCGTGGACCGTTCCGCCCATTCCAAGGCGCTGAAGGACATGGTGCGTCAGGCCCGCGCCCGTCACGCCGAGGGCCGCCAGATCCTGATCTTCCCCGAGGGCACGCGCGGCGAGATCGGCGCCGCCCCCGACTACAAGCCCGGCATCGCCGCCCTCTATCGCGACCTGGACAGCCCCTGCTGGCCCATCGCCACGAACTCGGGCGTCCACTGGCCCGCCCATGGTTTCCGTCGCTATCCCGGCACCATTGTCTTCGAGTTCCTGCCGCCCATTCCAGCGGGGCTGAAGCGCGCCGAGTTCATGGCTGAGCTGGAGAACCGCATTGAAACGGCCTCCACCGCCTTGTTGAGGCCCTAAACACCGGCTTTGCAGGACGGCTATATCATCAGCCGTTGACCTGCGATCTTTCTATGTCCTCACGCGTCGCGCTCGCCGCCCTGGCCGCCGCCCTGTTCGCCCTGCCCGCCGCCTCCGCCCTGGCCCAGTCCATGCCCTATGAGGCCGTCGAGGCGCCGACGACGTGGAACGTCGACATCGGCGGCGGGGTGGTGCGCGGCTTCAGCGCCACCGGCAACACCAGCGACGAGTTCAACGTCACCGCCTGGGGCTCGGCCTCATATCGCGACGTGGTCTACGCCAACGGTCTGGACGGTCTGGGCTGGAACGCGGTCAAGCGCGACGACCTGCGCATGGGCGTGCAACTGCGCCCGCGCTTCGCCGCCGGGGACATCGAGGGCATGGACCGCCCCGATCTGGGCGCCGACGCAGCGCTCTACGCCTACAAGCGCCTGCCGGGGAACATCGTCATCGGCGGCCGCATCCAGCACGACGTCAGCGGCGACGACGCCGGGATGGAATACCACGCCTCGGTCGGCCATCAGCGCATCACCCGCGTCGGCCTGCTGCAGACCTCGGCCTATGTGCGCGGCGGCGACGATGCGCGGGCCAAGCGCTACTATGGCGTCTCCACCACCGAGGCGCCGGGCAGCGGCTTTGCCGCCTTCGCCCCGTCCGGCGGCCTGTCCGGCGTCGGCGCCGTGGCCCTGCTGGCCATCCCCGTCGGCGACCGCTTCGGCATGGGCGGCTTCATCAACTACGAACAGCGTCTGAGCGACCTGAAGGACAGCCCCCTGGTCGAGGACGACCACGTCTGGCGCGCAGGCCTGATCGGGGTCGTCCGGTTCAACAGCGGCCGGTAGCCCGGGTCAGCTGGCGGCGAACTCGCTGAGGGCGTCGATCACGGCGCGGTTCTGGTCTTCCGTGCCGATGGTGACGCGCAGGCAGTCGGGCAGGCCGTAGCCGCCGACCGGGCGCACGATGATCCCCTTGGAATTCAGGTAGTCGTTGGCCGCGGCGGCGTTGCGCTTTTCGTCGGCGAAGCGGATCAGGATGAAGTTGCCCGCCGAGGGGAAGACCTCGAAGCCGAAGCCGCGGATGGCCTGGGTCATGCGCGGGCGCCAGTCCAGCACCAGGTCGCGCGAGGCCTTCTGGTGCGCCTCGTCCGACAGGGCGGCGGTGGCGGCGTCCAGACCCGGCACCGAGACGTTGAACGGCAGGCGGATGCGGTCCACCGCCTGCTCGATGGCCAGGGGAGCGTAGCCGAAGCCGATGCGCAGGCCGCCCAGACCGTGGATCTTGGAGAAGGTGCGGGTGACGACGATGTTGGACGCCTCACGGGCCAGACCGAAGCTGGTCTCCCAGTCCGGCTCGACCACGAACTCGGCATAGGCCTCGTCCACCACCAGGATGACGTGGGCCGGCAAGGCGGCGTGCAGGCGGCGGATCTCCTCGCCCGAGTTCCAGCTGCCGGTCGGGTTGGACGGGTTGGAGACATAGACGATCTTCGTCCGCTCATCGACCTGATCGAGGATGGCCTCGACTTCGAGCTTCATGTTCGGCTCGGCCGCCAGCTTGACCTCGGCGCCGCAAGCCTTGGCCGAGATGCGGTAGGCGAGGAAGCCGTACTGGCCGGCCACGATGTTGTCGCCCGCGCTCAGATAGGCCTGGTTCAGCAGGGCGAAGACCTCGTCCGACCCGTTGCCGAAGATCAGGCGCTCGGGCTCCAGCCCGTGGTGGGCGGCCACGGCCTCGCGCAGCTTGGTGGCGCGGCCGTCGGGATAGACGTGGATGTTCTTCAGGGCGGCGGCGTAGGCCTCGCGCGCCTTCTCGCCCGCGCCCAGGGCGTTCTCGTTCGACGACAGCTTCATCGGCTCGGCGAAGCCGGCGATGGCGCCCTTGCCGCCCACATAGGGGGCGATGTCGAGGATGCCGGGCTTGGGGGCGGGCGCAGCGTTCGGCGCGTCGGTCATGGGCGTCATCCTCGA
>DAIOID010000006.1:0-2765 GCA_036744355.1 Brevundimonas sp. | reverse complement strand
TGCCCCACCAGGGCCGAAGACCGAGGTCGATCAGGGCGCGCCCGCCTTGCCGGGCCGCAGCCAGCGCCTGATCCGGTTCCGCGACAGGGCGGCCGATCAGGCCCCAACGGTCGGCGGCCAGGGCTTGCGACAGCGGCCCGCAGGTCGCCAGGGCCGGGCTGGTCGCGGCTTCGATGCGGCCCAGCACGGCGCGCAGGGCCGAGCGCTCAGCCACAGGAATGTCGCGCAGCAGGTCGCGCAAGGCGATGGCGTCGGCGTCGACGGAGCCGCGCGCCCCGGCGGCGATGCGCGCGCGGGCCGCTGCGATCAGGGCGCGGTCCAGCGCCAGACGTTCCGCATCCTCGGGCGGCTCGACCAGCATCAGAACAGCTGGGGCGCCGGGGCCAGGGCGAAGGGCCCCAGATAGGTGCGCCCGCCCTTGAAGTTCAGCACCAGATCGACGCCCTGCCCCTGATCGCCGGCACCGCCTTGCGGGGTGGCGGCGGCGGCGCGAGCCGCGGCGGCGCGGTCTACCGCCCCCCCCTGCGTGGCCCCGGCCAGACCGACGATGGCGGCCAGCGGCTTCTCGGCGCGCAGGAAGACCTCCCCCTCCAGACGCCCCTTGTCGTCCGCCGACAGGGCCGGGCTGGACAGGAAGGTGCGGCTCTCGCCCGCCTCCAGCTGACCCTTCACCTCGATGAAGCGGCCCCCGGCGGCGGTCCAGGCCGACAGCAGGCCTTGCGCGTCGGCGCCCTTCAGCGCGCTGGCCTTTTCGATCACGGCCTCGACCTGGGCGTTCAGCTTACCCGACTGGGTCAGGCCCTCGACCGGGCCATTGGGGCGGCCCTCGCCGTCGACCAGACGGAACAGGATATCCACGTCGTCGGTCGGCGCGTTCGACCCGGCGACATGGGGGCGCATGTAGAACTGGACCAGACCCGCCTTGGCCAGGGGGAAGGGTTCGGCCTCCGGCAAGGCAGTGAAGACCGGCTTGGCCAGCTCGACCACCACATTGGGCCAGCGCTGGGTCAGACCGTGCAGGCTCATGCGGATGGTTTCTGCGCGGATCGCCACCTTGCCCTTGGCCCCGCGCGTCAGGACCAGACCGTCCGGCGCGGCCATCACCCACTTGGTCGGGTTGTAGGCGTTGGCCTCGGCCACGATCTCGGGCGCGGCCACCGCGTGGCCCGAGGGGGCGACGACGTCGACGTGCTTCATCGCCACTCGCGCCCGCAGCGGCCAGCCGGTCGTGGTGACGCCTGCGTGCTTCACGGTCCAGCCCGACTGCTCCAGCCGGGCGATGCGTCCTTCCAGCTTCTTCTCGATCTGTTGCGTCAGGACGAACCACCAGCCGGTCCACAGGGCCAGGCCGACGAAGACGATGGCGAAGGGGATGATCAGCCCCTTGCGGCTGTGGCGGACAGGTTCAACATGGGCGTCGGTCATGGTCACGGTTTAGCAGGACGTGCGGCTGCTGACACGCCCTGTCAGCAGGAACGGGCCACCCTGTCGCCCGTTCGAATCGCGCCCTGACAGGAGACAAGCCCATGGAAACCCAACAGCTGCACCGCGGCCGGCTGATCGACCACCTGCAACTGGTGACGCCCGACCTTGAGGCCAGCCGCCGCTTCTACGGCGCGGTGCTGGAGGCCCTGGGCGTGCCGATCGGCGGCGAGGCGGAACGCTTCTTCTGGGCCGACGAACTGTTCGTCTCGGCGGTGGACAGCATTGCTGCAGCGGGACGACCGACCGGGCGCTGCCATCTAGCCTTCCAGGCCCGGGACCGGGCCATGGTCGAGGCCTTCCACAAGGCGGGACTGGCGGCGGGCGGAACCGACAACGGCGCGCCGGGCGAACGGCCCTATCACCCCGGCTACTACGCCGCCTTCCTGCTGGACCCGGACGGCAACAACATCGAGGCGGTGTTCCACGGCGAGGCCGAGCGTTCCGCCGACAGCGTGGTGGTGACCTTCGAAGGGTAGGGTTCAGGCCGTCAGGTCAGCCAGTTTCGCGCCCGCCGCCCGCGCCGCCTCGTCCGGCGTCAGGCCCAGCAACAGGCCGCGCTGGCCCCCGTTGATCAGGATGCGGTCGAACAGGATGGCCGTCTCGTCCATCACGGTCGGCACAGCCTTCCTCTGGCCAAAGGGGCTGACCCCGCCGACCTTGTAGCCCGTCAGACGTTCGGCGTCGGCGGACTTCATCATCTGCGCCGACTTGGCCCCGAGCGCCGCCGCCAGTTTCTTCATGCTGACCTCGCAGTCGGACGGCACGATGACGCAGGCGGCTTTGCCGTCCACCAGGGTCATCAGGGTCTTGAACACCTGTTCCGGCGCCCAGCCCAGAGCCTCGGCCGCCTGCAAGCCCACGCGCGGCGCGTCGGGATCGTAATCGTAGGGGAAGAGGTCGAACGCGACCCCAGCCTTGGTCAGGGCGACGGTCGCGGGGGTGGTCTTGGACATGGCTTAACCGATGGCAGCGAAGTGCAAACGCATAGCCCCGCCCTTCTCTTTCGTCATCCTCCGGCAAGCCGCGCAGCGGCGCTGACCGGGGGACCCAGCGGCGCCCGGAGGGCGACCCGAAGGGCGGCGCGTAGCAGCCAAAAGTTCACGCGCCGCTATCGCCTTAAAGATCGCCTGCGGCGCCGCTGGGTCCCCCGGTCTCGCTCCGCTCGCCGGAAGATGACGGAAGGAAGGGGTGGGGAAGCCTCAGGGTTGGTCGGCGAGAAAGCTCGTCGTCAGCTCCACCGCCTCGGCCAGGCCCATACGCTGGACCTCCGTGCCGGGCGG
>DAIOID010000005.1:44675-46698 GCA_036744355.1 Brevundimonas sp. | reverse complement strand
CGCTGGGTCACGCCGGGCCTGATCGACTGCCATACCCATCTGGTCTTCGGCGGCGACCGTTCGGGCGAGTTCGAGCGGCGGCTGGAGGGGGCGACCTACGAAGAGATCGCCCGCGCCGGTGGCGGCATCGTCTCCTCGGTCAAGGCGACGCGCGAGGCCAGCGAGGACGAGCTCTACGCCTCGGCCTGCAAGCGTCTGGAGGGACTGAAGGCCACCGGCGTCACCACGGTCGAGATCAAGTCCGGCTATGGTCTGGACCACGACAGCGAGTTGAAGATGCTGCGTGTCGCCCGCCGCATCGGGCGCGAGGCCGGGGTGCGGGTCCGTACCTCCTATCTGGGCCTGCACGCCGTTCCGCCGGAACACAAAGCCGACCGCGCCGCCTATGTGGACAAGGCTGTGGATCAAATCCTGCCCTCCGCCCATGCCGAAGGTCTGGTCGACGCCGTGGACGCCTATTGTGAGCCCATCGCCTTCACCATGGACGAGGTGGCGCGCCTGTTCGACAAGGCCGAGGCCCTGGGTCTGCCGGTCAAGCTGCACGCCGACCAGCTGTCGGACGGCGGCGGCGCGGCCCTGGCCGCCCGCTATCACGCCCTGTCTGCCGATCACATCGAGCACACGACGGAAGAGGGCGTTCAGGCCATGGCCGAGGCCGGCGTGGTGGCGGTCCTGCTGCCCGGCGCCTTCCTGATGCTGCGCGAGACGAAGGCGCCGCCGGTCGCCCTGCTGCGCCGGCACGGCGTGCGCATGGCGGTGGCGACCGACTGCAATCCCGGCACCTCGCCGGTCGCCTCGATGACGGCGGCGCTGAATCTGGCCTGCGTCCAGTTCCGCCTGACCCCGGAAGAAGCCATCGCCGGCGCCACCCGCCACGCCGCCCACGCCCTGGGGTTGCAGGACGAGGTCGGCACCATCGAGCTCGACAAGGCCGCCGACCTCGCCGTCTGGGACATCACCCGCCCGGCCGAGCTCTGCTACTGGCTGGGCGCGCCCCTGCTGCATCGCCGCTATATGGCGGGGCACGCGGTTTTGTAACTTAAGGTTGCGTTAATGATTTCGACGGTTGTATTACCGGGTGATCCAAGGCGGAGACCCCGGCGATGCTGCGCAGCCCTGAACAGCCCACGCCCCGGGGCATGATCTGGGCGCTGACCCTGCTGAGCGCAGCCGCTGCGGTCGGACACCTCTATCTGATCGCCAAGGGCGTCATAGGGCTGGTCTCGGCGGCCTGACGCCGCGGATTTCCGGTGCTAGCCTCCTTCCTGCGGAGGGGCGGCATGGCGCAATCGAAAACGGACATCGTCATTCTGGGCGGCGGCCACAACGGCCTGGTCTGCGCCTTCTATCTGGCGCGGGCCGGGCTGAAGGTGACCGTGCTGGAGCGGCGCGGCGTCGTCGGCGGGGCGGCGGTGACGGAGGAGTTTCATCCCGGTTTCCGCAACTCGACCGCCAGCTACACCGTCAGCCTGCTGAACCCGCGCGTCATCGCCGACATGGCGCTGGCGCGTCATGGTCTGCGGGTGGTCGAGCGGCGGGCGGCCAACTTCCTGCCCTTCGACGACGGCCGCTATCTGCTGACCGGCCAGGGGCGGACCCAGGCTGAGGTGGCCAAGTTCTCGACCCGCGACGCTGAGCGGCTGCCCGACTATGAGGCGCGGCTGGAAACGGTGGCCGCCATCCTGCGCGAACTGATCCTGACCACCCCGCCGAACGTGGTCGAGGGCGGCTGGCTGGCGGCCCTGCCGGAAATGCTCAAGGCGGCGTCGCTGGGCCGACGGGTGTCGGGACTGGGCATGACGGCGCAACGTGATCTGCTGGACCTGTTCGCCAAGTCAGCGGGCGACTGGCTGGACGGCTGGTTCGAGAGCGATCCGGTCAAGGCCCTGTTCGGCTTCGACAGCGTCGTCGGCAACTACGCCAGCCCCTATACCCTTGGCTCGGCCTATGTCCTGCTGCACCACGTCTTTGGAGAGGTGAACGGCAAGAAGGGCGTCTGGGGCCACGCCATCGGCGGCATGGG
>DAIOID010000005.1:0-44575 GCA_036744355.1 Brevundimonas sp. | reverse complement strand
TACGCCTCGGGCTCGGGCACCTTCCGCATGAACCTCGCCCTGTCAGAACTGCCGCGCTTCACCGCCTTGCCGGGGGCGGGCGATCACCTGACGGCGGGCATCATCATCGCCCCGACGCTGAGCTACATGGACCGCGCCCACGCCGAGGCCCGCCTGAACGGCTGGTCGTCAAAGCCCATCGTCGAGATGCTGATCCCCTCGACCCTGGACGACAGCCTGGCGCCGGCGGGCCGGCACGTCGCCAGCCTGTTCTGCCAGCACGTTTCGCCTGACCTAAACGACGCGCATCGCGACACGGTGGCTGACCTGATGATCGAGACGGTCGAGGCCCATGCGCCGGGGTTCAAGGCGTCAGTGGTCGGGCGACTGGCGCTGGGGCCGCGCGATCTGGAGCGGCGCTTCGGCCTGATCGGCGGCGACATCTTCCACGGCCGTCTGACCCTGGATCAGCTGTTCAGCGCCCGGCCTGTGCTGGGCCATGCCGATCACCGGATGCCGGTGCCGGGCCTCTATCTGTGCGGTTCCGGCGCCCACCCCGGCGGCGGGGTGACAGGCGCGCCGGGCCATAACGCGGCCCGCGCTGTCCTGAAGGACATCAGACCAAGCTGATGTTCATCGCCTTCATCAAGGCGTCGCGGATGGCGCCTTCGGTAAAGGGTTTCTGGATGGTCGGATTGCCACGCCAGTGTTCGGGCAGCCCCGCCTCGCCATAGCCGGTCGAGAAGACGAAGGGCACGCCGCGCGCCTTCAGCGCCTCGGCCACAGGAAAGACCTCGCGGCCGGCCACGTTGACGTCCAGCAGGGCGGCGTCTAGCCCGCCTTCGGTCGTCGCGGCCCGCAAGCCGTCGTCGATGTTGGATTCCGGCCCGACGACGGTGCAGCCCATGTCGTCCAGGATGGTTTCCAGCAGCATGGCCACCAGAGACTCGTCTTCAATCACCAGTATTCGACGGCCCTGCAAAGCGTTGGTCATGCGGCTTCCTTGTTCATCGGGATGGTGATTTCGGCGGTGAAGCCGTCGTCGCGATAGTGCATCTGAACCTTGCCCGCCAGATCGTGCCGGACGTTGCGTTCAATGAGGCGGCTGCCAAAGCCACGACGTTCCGGCTGCGCCACGGAGGGGCCGCCGGTTTCGCGCCAGACGATGCCCAGGTGCGGATTGGTCTGGTCCGCCACGGACCAGTCGACCAGCACGCGCCCTTCACCGGAGGAGAGGGCGCCGTACTTGGCGGCGTTGGTCGCCAACTCGTGAAAGATCATGCCCAGGGACACGGCCATGGCCGGGTCCAGGGCCACGTTCGGCCCGTTCAGGGTCAGGCGGTGCAGACCGTGGGCCGTCGTTTCGTGCTCCAATACCTCGCGCAGATCGGCGCCTTCCCAGTGGCTGCGGGTCAGCAGGTCGTGGGTGTGCGACAGCGACAGGATGCGCGACTGGAAGGTCTCGGCGAAGGAGCGCGGGTCCTCGTGCGAGCGCGCCGTCTGCATGGCGATCGACTGGACCGTGGCCAGGGTGTTCTTCACCCGGTGGTTCAGTTCGTCGATCATCAGCTTCTGACGCTCGGCGGCCAGGACGGTGTCGGTGACGTCATGCCCCTGGACGAAGACGCCGACGATCTCGCCGAGGTCGTTGCGGATCGGCTGGTAGATGAAGTTCAGGTAGCGCGTCGCCAGCGGCCCGTTGGGCGTCTGCTGCAACTTAACGGGGCTTTGTCGACCCTGAAACGGCTCACCGGTCGCCAGCACCTCGTCGAGGAAGTCGTAATAGCCCTGGCCCGCCAGTTCCGGCAGGGCCTCGCGGATCGGCTTCCCGACGACGTCGCGATGCCCGATCAACTGGCCATAGGCGCCATTGTGCAACTGAATTACGTGCTCCGGGCCGTTCAGCACAGCCACGAAACCTGGCGTCTGCATGAACATGTCCAGCAACTGCCGCCGCTCGGTTTCCAGTCGACGGTTGGCGGCCTGGACGCTCATGGCGCGGCGGAACATGCCGCCGCCGATCAGAGTGTCCAGAGCCGAACTGGGTTCTTGGGGTCTCAGCCGCTTGACCTGGCGGCGTAGGCGCTCCAGCTCGGTGATGTCGCTGGTGTGCTGCAAGATATGGGTGACGCGGCCCTGATCATCCTTGATCGGCGTGTGGGTGCAGCTCCAATAGCGATCGTCGTAGGTGGTCGTCCCGTCCGGTTGAGGAACGGGGATGGGATAGTGCAGCACGGCCAGGTGATCGGGGTGTCCGGTCGCCAGCACCTTCTCGAAAGAAGCCAGAAGCTGGCGCGCGTTTTCCGGCCCTTCCTGCCCCGGGCCCGCGTCGAACTCCTGCATCACCGGCTGGCCCAGCAGATCCTCGCGGCGCCTGTGGGTCACGTCCAGATAGGCCTGGTTCATGCCCGCGTAGCGCAGCTGGGCGTCCAGCAGCATGTAGGGATTGGGCGAGGCGTCGAACGCAGCGACCAGATCGATTGTCTTGGCGAGTTTTCGCAATAGGACCCCCGTAGTCCCTGCCTAACGTCAGCGCGCCCGAAAGGGTGCGTCTTCCTGACGTGAAATCCACAGTTCTGTCCAGAGACGAACCTGCGAACGCCGTGGAGGGGCGAGGCGGAAATGTCGAGAAAGGGATGGTGGACGCGACAGGGATTGAACCTGTGACCCCCTCGGTGTGAATCCTATTTTAGCGGTTTCAGGCCTTTTCAGTTGGTTTCAATTTCTGAAGCAACCTGCTGTTTTTGAAACACTTATTGATGATGAGTCATTTCAGGTGTTTTCAGGCAGTTTCGTATTGGGCGCCCCCCTAGCGCCCCCCTTGGTGTATTATGAGGAGGTCAGAAGTGATTTGAGGGACAGATGCCTCAGGATCCCGTGCGTACAGATCGTCAGATCGCCGCCCTGAAGTCGCGCGATGCACGGTATGAAATGGCCGTCTCGGACAGCCGCGGCCTGTACGTCCGCGTATGGCCTACAGGGGCGAAAAGCTTCGAACTTCGATACACTGCCGAGAACGGCAAACGGCGTCGTCATGTGCTGGGCGCCTATCCGGACATCACCCTTGCGGAAGCTCGTCGTCTGGCGGCTGCAGCCCGGGTTGCTGTAGCAGGCGGGACAGATCCGGCCGCTGACCGCAGTACGCGTCGCGAGGAAGCCAGGACGGGAGAGACGCTCGAGGATCTTGCTGAGGCCTATTGGAGGGCGGCCAGCAAGGGACTGCACGGCGGGCGGCGACGTCCCAAGCAGGCGAGGACCATCGAGTCCGAACGTTCGCTTTTCCGCCGCTACATAAGGCCGGTTCTCGGCGACATGAAATTCGCCGCCGTCAGGAGGACGGATATCCGCATCTTCATGCGGGACCTGGCGGCGGAAAGCGGGCTGGCCCCGGCCAGTCTCGCCTCGGTCGGTGGCGTCCTGATGAGCGTGCTGGGCTTTGCGGTCTACGAGGATCGCCTTGAAGCCAATCCGGCCTACGGACTGACCAGGCCCCTTGCGCTCACGCCCCGCGAGCGGATGTTCGATGACGAGGCGCTGCGGGTTCTGTGGAACGAGGCCTCGCTGGCGTCATCGCCCCGCGCGCCCGGCGAGAAGACGGCCGGCACGCATGCGCGTCTCGATGCGCCCACGGGCCTGGCGATCCAGTTCCTTATGACGACTCTGACGCGCCGGTCTGAAGTCGCAGAGGCGCTTTGGAGCGAGATCGATATGGCCAGCGCCGTCTGGACCATCCCTTCGCATCGCACCAAGGCTCGACATGTGCATGTCGTTCCCCTTCCAGACGAAGCCCTGGCCGTGTTGCAGCGAGCGCGTTCTCTGTATGCGAAGAGCGCTTGGGTCTTCCCGGCGCCGCGCAACAGGACTGGTCCTGTAGATCCCCGCGCTTTGACCAGGGCGGTCGTCCGCACCTGCAAGCGTCGCAACCTGCCCGCCGGTTCGCCACACGACGTGCGGCGGTCTGGCGCCACGACCCTTACCGGCAGGTATGGGGTAGGGCGTTTCATCGTCGGTCATCTTCTGGGGCACACCGTGCGGGACGGCGCCGCCGTCACGGCGGTCTATGATCGTTACAGTTACATGGCGGAGAAGCGGGCGGCCCTTCAGACCTGGGCCAGCCATCTCGCCAATCTGAAACCCTCCGCAGAGGCCGGTGGAGCGTGCAAGCCAAGCCGGGGTTAGAGCCCGCCCCTGCCGTCCATTCCCTCAGGACGGAGACGATCGTTCCGAGCTAGGCGGCCGGACCTTGGACGGAGCTGTGCTCGCCACTGACCTCGTCGGTTACAGTCGTCTGGTCGTCGCCGGAAAGCGTCTCGGCCTCAACATTCGTCTCCCGCGTCACGCGGGCCGTGACGTCTCCGAGGGTGCCGGTCTAGGCCGGACGCCGGGCTTCGAAACTGATGATCTGGTCGTCCCGACTTGGCTGGCGACCCTGTTGATACCCGCCGCAGGCCGCCACGTCCGTGAAGCCTGCGGCCCTAAACGCCAGTTCGAACTCATGGACGCCCCACCAGCGCAGCTTGAACAGGTCCAGCTCGGTGGCCGCCAGAACACCGTCCCGCCAGTGTTCGTAGCGAAGGTGGGACAGGGTGGTCTGGGCGATATAGTCAGTGTCCACCCGGCGGGCGGTCAGGGTCAAAAGGTCGCCCGAGTCCGTCGTCCAGGACCGGACGGACTCGGGGCTGTCCAGAAAGCCGCCGATGGGGTCGAGGTCGAGGATCAATCGACCGCCTGGGGCGAGATGATCGTAAAATCGTCTCAGCACGGCGGTCGCCGACGCCGTACTGGTGATCAGTTGAAACGAACCGGCCGGAATGATGATCGCGGAAAAGCGGGTGGGTGAGACAAAGGTCTCAAACGACTGCTGCGTCAGCCGGGCGGAAAGCCCCCGCTTGCGGCACTCGTCCCGGCAGTAGCCGAGCATTTCAGCCGAGGCGTCGAAGCCTTCCATCTCAAACCCCGCCTCGATCAGGGGAATGAAGAGGCGTCCGTTGCCGACCGCGGGCTCCAGCACGGGTCCGCTGTCGCACTCCAGCAGCCGCGCCCGATAGAAAGCCTGATCTCCGAACGAATGCCCCACCGCCTTGTCCAGGTCATAGACCCAGGAGGCGAGTTTTCCGTAGCGATTCTGCATATTCAGGCTCCTGCGACCTGTCGTGGCGCGTGACCTGTAACGGGGTCAAGGGGCGCGCTGTACGCGGCACGCCGCAGGCGCTTGATCCGTGCCATCGCTATTGAGCGGAAGAGCCTGGTGATGATCGCCCCGAAACGGGGCCCCTCCCATGAATCCACCTTGTTCCCCGGCAGACCGGCATCGAGCGCAAAGGTCTGACGCCAACGCCATTAATGCGACGGATGCACCGCTTGCTAGCGGATGCCTGATCTGACGCCGTTCCGACCTATCGGTACACGATATTGTTTCATGGTGTCGTGGAACATCGCGCTCATCCAAGGTCTCATTCGGACCGTATCAAGCGCCCGCCGCGGACCTGCTCCAGCGCGGATGCAAGATTGCAGTTTCCGAGTTTGTTGATGAACCATGCGTCCCGCCTGACCGAACTTCGCCGACTCCAGCTCAATGCGGAACAGATGGCGAGGCTGTCGCCCTTCAAGGCCGACCGCGAGAAGTTCGGGCGGATCGCGGAGCGTTACAGGCAGGAGGCCGAGGCTCTTAAGGGAAGAGGCGGGCCGCCCGCGCCTTCCCGCAACAGATGAACGGCGGCTGCGGCGTCTCCACCGCCCTCGGCATCGCCGTCGGCGTTCAGGGATGCGTCTGAGTCAGGGAACGGGGTCAGGGAACGGGGTCAGGGAGAGGGCGCGGTGCGTTGATGCGGTCACGTCTCGATCATGGTCGTGACCTTCGACGCCAGGTCCGTCATCGCGAACGGCTTGGTCATGACCTCCATGCCCGGTTCCAGCAGTCCATTGCCCACGGCGGCGTTCTCTGCATAGCCCGTGATGAAGAGGACCTTGAGGTCCGGACGCCTCATGCGGGCGGCGTCGGCTACCTGGCGCCCGTTCAGCCCCCCAGGCAGACCGACATCGGTGATGAGGAGGTCGATACGGTGCTCGCCTTCCAGAATGCGCAAGCCTGAAGGCCCGTCACCAGCTTCCAGCGTAGCGTAGCCATGCTCACGCAGTACTTCTGCGACAAGATTGCGCACAGAGGCCTCGTCGTCGATGACCAGAATGGTTTCGCCATGACCTGAAGCTGGATGCGCGCTCGCAACCGCCAGTTCCGCTTCAGCGGGGACGCCGTGATAGCGCGGCAGGTAGAGGCACATGGTGGTGCCCATTCCGGGTTCGGAATAGACGCGGACCTGACCGCCGGACTGCCTGACGAAGCCGTGGATCATGGATAGACCCAGCCCGGTGCCCTGTCCGATCGGCTTGGTGGTGAAAAAGGGTTCGAAGATCCTCTCGATGATCTCGGCGGGCATTCCTGAGCCGGTATCGGTGACGCAGATGGAAATATATTGACCAGGAGGCAGGTCGCGCTCGCGGGCGTGGCGATCGTCGAGCCACTTGTTCGCGGTTTCTATCGTCAGACGGCCGCCTCCTGGCGCCATGGCGTCGCGAGCATTGATGCACAGATTGAGCAAGGCGTTCTCAAGCTGCGATGGATCAATTTCACTCAGCCACAGTCCGCCGGCGCCGACGACTTCAAGGTCGATATCAGGGCCGACCGTACGGCGGATCAGATCCTCCATCCCGCCGATCAGGCGGTTGGCATCCGTGGGGCGAGGGTCCAGGGTCTGGCGACGAGAAAAGGCCAGAAGGCGCTGGGTGAGGGTGGCCGCCCGCTGGGCAGCGCCCTGCGCCGCTTCAACATAGCGCCCGATTTCGGCTCCGCGACCCTGCGCCATCCGTTTGGAGATCAACTCCAGACTGCCGGAAATCCCTGCGAGGAGATTGTTGAAGTCGTGGGCTATGCCGCCCGTCAGCTGGCCGACAGCCTCCATCTTCTGGCTCTGACGCAAGGCGGCATGAGCGGACTGCAGTTCTGCGGTCCGCTCCTCGACACGGGCTTCAAGAGAGGCGTTGAGATCCGCCAGAGCGCGTTCGGCCCGTTTCCTCGCCGTCAGGTCCTGGAAGAGAACGGCCACCTGCCGACCTCCGGTTGGTCCGACCTTGAAGGCGGCCAGCTCCAGCCACCGGCCTGTGGCTTCCAGTTCCTTTTCAAAGCGGATCGGCCGGCCTGTTTCGAGGACGTCCCGATAAAGCGAAACCCAGCTGCCGGCCTCGGCCGGCACCATGTCGCGAACCCGGCGGCCGACCACGTCGTCAATCCCGGCATGTTCGGCATAGGCGGCGTTGGCTTCGACATGGACATAGTCGCTGAGCGGCCCGTCAGGCCCGTCGATGAATTCGATGACGCAGAAGCCCTCGTCCATGGTGTCGAACAGGGTCTGGTAGCGTTGCTGGCTTTCGGAACGCTCGGCCTCGGCGCGAAGCCGTTCCAGGACGTTTCGGGTTCGCGCCGCCACATCCTGAAGGAAATCCAGGTCGATCTGGCTCCATGCGCGGGAGCGGGCGTCCGTAACGAACAGCATGGCGACCAACTGGTCGCGCTCCAGCAGGGGCACGGCGGCGAAGGCGTGTATGCCCGTCGCCGTCAGGCCGGCGGCCTTTCCGCGCATGAGGGCGTCCTGGGCGACGTCGGCCACAGCGACGGCGCGCCCTTGGGCCAGGATCCTGAAAATCTCGGGATGGTCTCGCGGCGACCAGGCCTGCTTCGGCGGCTTGGCGCCCTTGTCGAGCGAGACGTAGGCCGCCGCCAGGTCCAGGGTTTCGCCGACGATGCGCGCGGCGGCGGCCGAAATCAGTCCGGGGTCGTCCAGGGCTGTGAGCTCGTCATGCAGGCGGAGCAGGGCGGCTTGCCGGATTTCGACCTGCTTGCGCTCGCTGATGTCGAAGCTGACGCCGGGAAGACGGCGGAGTCGCCCCTCGGTGTCCAGCACGCACCGGCCCTCGGCGACGACCCACACCGTTCCTCCGTCGGGCTGGACCAGACGGTATTCCGCGCTGAAAGCGGAGCGCATCTCAACGGCGCGCTCGATCGTCGCCCGGACCTCCGGGAGGTCCTGAGGATGGATAGCGCTGAAGAAGACCTCAAGCGGCGCGCCCTCGCGGGCGACAACAGGATCTACGCCGTAGAGCCGGGCGAAGCGTTCATCGGCGCGCACGATATCCGTGGCGACGTCCCAGTCCCAGGCGCCGACGCCGCGACCGGCCGACAGCGCCATCTCGAGCCGTTCGACCGCCTCGGCCTTGTGAGCGGCGAGGCGGATTTGCTCGGTGATTTCGGAGACGAAAACCATGACGCCGGCGGGCTGGCCGGATTCGTCGGGAACCGGGGCGTAGTGAAGATCAAGCCAGGCCGATTCAGGGCCGTAGCCTCGATCCAGCACCAGTTCCTGTTGTTCAAGCGACCAGGACTGTCCCGCGAGCCCGCGACGAATATTGGCGTCGTTGAAATCGGCGATCTCAGGCCAGCCCTCACGCGCCCCCATGCCGAGCAGTTCGGGGTGGCGGGCGCCGGCGAAACGCGCATACCCGTCATTGTAGAGCAAAACGCCGGACGGCCCCCAGAGCAGAACCATAGGATTTGGCGCGGCGATCATCATGCCGACGACCGTCGTCAGACCTTGCGGCCAGGCTGACCGGGGGCCGAGCGGCGTCCTTGACCAGTCGTGGTCCCTGATGAGCCGGGCCATTTCGCCCGGACCGTTCAGGAAGTTCCTGTCTGCGGCCGTCTGAATCACAAATCCCCCTGATCGCCATGCGATCGGCCGCTTTTTTAAGTCGTTTCGCCGATGAGGCTGTCGAAGGCTCTGGCCACATTCTCCAGCGTGTAGGGCTTTTGAACGATCGGACGCCCCCTATGTTCGATCGGCGGGTTGGCCTGTTCGCCGTAGCCGGTCGCGAAGATGAAGGGAACGCCGACTTCCGCCAGCCTGTCCGCGATCGGATAGCTGTGACGATCGCCGAGATTGATATCCAGCATGGCGACCGTAGGACGGGCCGTCTCGATGAATTCGAGCGCCCCTTCCACCGTAGCGGCAGTGGTCACGGAAGCCGCTCCCAGCCTGTGGGCGATGTCCTCGGCGTCCAGCGCGATGATGAGGCTGTCCTCGACCAGCAGAATGTCGTGGTTGGCCAGCACCGCGTCCGGCAGGGCCTGGGGGTGGCCTGGGGCGGGCCGCGGGTATCTGATCAGCTTGCCGCCGTCCGTGGGCCGCGGTTCCGACAGATGTCGCGCGGGGATGCGGAAGACGGCGTGCACGCCGCCGGGCTCATAGGCGACGTCGGCCGATCCGCCGAGATCATAGGGGACCGAGCGGCTGATGATGGTGGTGCCGAAGCCCTGCCGCGTCGGCGGGGTCACCGGCGGTCCGCCGATCTCACGCCACTCCATGACCAGGTCACCAGCCGCATTGCGGCTCCAGCCGATCACCACCCGCCCGTCCTGGGTCGAAAGACTCCCGTACTTGTTGGAGTTTGTGACCAGCTCATGCAGCACCAGCGCCATGGTGGAGTAGGCGTTGGGGTTGAGGAGAACGGGTTCGCCCTGAAGCGTGATGCGTCCCCGCTCATCGACGAAGGCGGCCGCTTCCGCGTCGATCAGCGCCTGCAGGGGCGCGGGTCCCCAGTGGTCGTCGGTGATCTGGTTGTGGGCGCGCGCCAGGGCGTGGATGCGCCCGTCCACGACCTTGACGAAGTCGGCGATGCTGGCGCTGGTGGGTTCCGACTGGCGGATCAGGCCCCGTATCAGACCCAGGATGTTGCGCACCCGGTGATTGAGCTCCGCAATCAGAAGCTCCTGACGCGCGCTCGATTGCTGGCGCTCGGCGGAGGCTTCATCGGCGAGACGCAGGACGACCTCTATCAGGGTCGCCCGCAGGGTCTCTGCCACCCGGATTTCTGACGCCGAGAACGGTTGAGAGCGTCCCTCGACCAGCTCTTTCCATTCCGCAAAGCTCTCGCGCGGCGTCAGGCGAGGGCCGTTCGGACCATAACTCACCGGCTTGTGCGGGTCGCCGCCCCAGCGCACGGAATGAACCAGTTCTCGACGAAACAGGATGACGTAATCGCGCGGAGAGCGAGAGATCGGAATGGCCAGAAGACCGGCCGCGCCCGAGGCGAAGGCGGCCGCTTCAGGGACCAGCGAGCCGATGTGATCGGTCGCGAACACGCGACCGGCGGCCGTGCCGTTCAGCGCGCGCACGATGCGACGGAAATCCTCCAGAGGGGGCGTCTCGCCGGAAAAGGCGTGATTGCCGCCAAGCCATACGCCGACACCGTCGGCCGGTATGGCGTGGGTGAGGATGTCTGCGAGCCAGTCAGGGTCCTTGAGCAGGGTTTCGTCCGACGCCACGGCCCCCAGCAGCTGATCGGAAATATCCCGAGCGCGACGTTCATACTCGACGGTCTCCTTACGCTCGCGACTTTCCAGGCGCATGGAGAACATCTGGGCGAACAGCTCGCTGACCGACCGCCGCTCGAAGGTGGGGCGTCGCGCGGCGTAGTGATGGCAGGCGAACAGACCCCAGAGCTTGCCGTCGACGATGATGGAAATCGACAGCGAGGCGCCGACGCCCATGTTCTTGAGATACTCGATGTGGATCGGTGAAACCGATCGCAGCGTCGAAAGGGAAAGATCCAGGGGGTGGCCGGCCTCGTTGCGCGAAGGAATGACGGGCACCGGCACGGCGTTCACGTCCGTGATCAGTCTCAGGAGATTGCGTCGGTAAAGTTCCCGCGCCTGGGCTGGGATGTCGGTCGCCGGATAGCGAAGCCCCATGAACCGGCCGATGCCCGAGCGCGCCGCCTCGGCCACGACCTCGCCGGACCCGTCCTCGGCGAACCGGTAGACCATGACTCGGTCATAGCCGAGCAGGGCGCGAACCTGGCGGGCGCCTTCTCTATAGAATGCGGGAAAATCCGCCGCCTGATCTAGTCGCGACATCATGGATCGGACAGCGCCGCTGGCGTCGCCGTGTTCGCCGGACGCCGGCTCGGCCTCAATGACGATCTCTCCGGCGGAGACATGAACGGCGACGTCGAAAGCCGGACCGCCGTTTACCAGCACGCAGCTGAACAAACGTTCGACGGCGTCACGTCCGCCCAGCATGGCGACGCGGTTGCGCAGATCGTGAACCGCCGTAGGGGTGAACAGGTCCTGGACCAGGGCGCCGATGACGTCCTCCGGTGACTGATGGAGGAACTCCTCGATGTTTGCGGAGGCGCGCGCCACCTGCCAATCGGCGGTCAGAGCGAGCAGAAAACCGATCGGTTGGATGGCTCCAGGGATGTGAATAGGCTCACGATCGCAATTGGTCAGATCGACCGAGGCGGCGGGGGTCGTCACTATCGGTCGGCTCCGGGGTAGGCGCGTGCGGCGTTTTCGAACACCGCGAACACTGAACAGGCGGCGCTTGCGGCCCTGTCGAAGCGGTCTGGCGAACTTAGCCGTTCATCAAGAACAGAGGCTAATGCGCGCCAGGCGGCCGGGTTCCCGGACGAGAGGAAAGATCTCGGGAAATCGTCAGGAACCGAGCGGATCAGAACCGCGGCGCCAAGCCGAGAGCCTTCAAGGACATAGATGGCGCCCAATACCTCCGCCTCTCCATGAAAAGGCGTGACCGAGGCTGGTTCGGGCAAGGCCAGACCCATCAGGCTCAGATCGGATCGCAGCGCCGCTGTGCGACGTCTTTCGGGCCAGTCCGGCAGATAAGCTCCCGCTTCGGCGCCATCCAGAGCGCCCTCGACGCCCATGAAGGCGCTCGCCTGGGCCTGGAGAAAGGCGGCGTAGTCGGCGTGACGAGTCAGATCATAGCCAGACATAAGGGCGTCCAGGCGCTCATGAGCGACGGAGGTGGCCGCCTTTAGCCTGAAGCGCGCGCTAATCGCGGCGGCCGGTCCAGAGAGATGGGGCAGGACAGGTTCCTTGGCTTGGGGGAGGGTACGCGACCCGGACGCCTATTGCTTAAGCGTCTGGAGCTTTGTCAAACACATGACCGTAGCCTGGCCGTAACGCATTGACCTAGGTTAGGATCGGCCATGCGTAGATCGATGAATCAAAGCGCACGGGCGCGGAAATCGGACGCGGTTGAAACAACCTGAAATGCCGATTTGAGGGTGGCTTGCGCGGCCCCTAACGTCCGCCTTGACGCAGTGCGAAGGGGGCGAAGGCAGGTCATGAAGCGAGCGAGAACATAGCTGCCGAGCGGGAGGCCGCCCCCGCCCAAGACCTGATTGTCAAACCTCGAATACGCGGTATGGGCGTTCACCCAGGGTTCGCAGAACAGGCAGGGCGACATTGTAGACGGGGACGCCTCGTGCCGTGCGGCCTTCAGGCGCTCCACGGTGAGCATGCCCGTGGACCACAAGTTTGACGTTCTCGTAGCGATCCACGACCTCCCCCAGGCGAGAGGAGCCGAGGAAGGGGTGAATCTCCGGCGGCTCGCCGATCACCGTGTCTACAACAGGCGCGTAGTGCAGCAGCACCACGCTGCGTTCAGTGCGAAGGGTGCGGATGGAATTCTCGATCAGGTTGGCGTCCTCGACCGCCTCCTGGACGAATTGCTTGATCGAAGCCTCTCCGAACGAACTGAGCATGTAACGACCGAAACCGCCGACAAAGCCCTTGCCGCCGGCGAAACCGACCCCCCCGATCTCATAGGACTCTCCGGTCAGCATTCGGACGCCCGCCTCGGACATCAGTCGGGCGACTTCGTCGGGCTGGCCGCATTCATGCTCATGATTGCCCAGCACCCCGACCATGGGGATGCGGCAGGCCCGCAGGTCTTCCAGCAGGTTGTCGACCTCGCCAGTCTTGCCGAAGTTGACCAGGTCGCCGCACAGGCACAAGACATCTGCGTCTTCGTGGACGCGGTCGAAAAGATCGCGATAGACTCGATGCGAAGTCTCGCCCACGTGCAGGTCCCCGACGGCGGCGATACGCAGCTTCCTTCCTGGTCCAGCCTCCATGCCTGGTTGAGGCGTCTGGATGTCAGGCGACGGGGTCATGGCGTTCCTCCAGGCCCTTGCCGACAACGTCGCCGAAGCCCCATTCGCTGATGTCGGCGATATAGTCGCGAGGGCTGAACAGACGGCCGCGACAGACCCTGACGCGCGGCGCCGGCAGATCGACCTGGGCCTGAAGCCGTTCCAGGAGCTCGGTCATCAGCCATGCCGGCACACGGCCGCGCTCTGTGGGATAGGCGAAACGGAAGTTCAGGAGGTGAGCCATGAGGACCTCCCAATAGAGGTCCATCTGATCCAGCATGGACTTCCAGTCTATGGCGTCGGACTGCTTGAGGATGACGTGGTTCACGTCGGCGCCGTCGTATCGATACCGATCCTGGATGAAGACCTTGGACAGGATCAGGGCTGTCGGCGACGTGATCATGACCTCATGGCCGTAGACCGTGATCCGGTCCTCGCCAAACCAGCTGTCCGACACCGCGATGGTGCCGTTCGACATGGCGAAGATGACGTCGAAGAAGTGCTTGTCGTCCTTCCAGACCTTGGCGATCCAGCGCTCGTCCTCGACATCCGTCCGGTAGCCGCGGGCCTGGAAGTAGGCGAGAATGCGAGGGTAATCCCCGGGCTTGCAGAAGACGTCCAGGTCCTTGGTTGGACGGCGGATGCCGGTGTAGGCCGTCACCGCATAGGTGCCGGAGAGCAGGAAGGGCACGCCGGATTCCTTCAGAAGCCGAAGGCTCTCCTCGTAGAAGGCCATGGCCTCGGGCGGAGGTTCAAATGCGGGCTCGGCGACGGTGTCGGACATGCAGCGGGGTTCCTGAACAAGGTCAGGGAAACGGAGCCGCCAAGGCGAGGGTTCCGCGTCAGAAACGTCGGCGGAAGGGCCAGGCCCATGAATATGCCGCAGAAGCCGTAAGGCTCGAGCCATGAGCACAACAGGCCGCCGGTTGAATGAGATGGTCTGTAACCATTCGGCTATGCCGTTGAACCTTCTCGCGGCCAGGCAGTTAGCCAAAGCCAGGCTTTAGGGAGAGGGCGACATGACCATCGATGACCGATCAGGCGGGGTGGTTCGACCCCTGCACCGCATATTGCTGGCGTTTCCGATCAGCCTCTTCACCTTCGCCCTGTTCACCGACATCGCTTATCTGAAGACGGCGGAGATTCAGTGGACGAACTTCTCGGCCTGGCTCATCACCGGGGCGCTGGTGTTCGGCGGTATCGCAGGCGTCTTCTCCATCATCGATTATGTCGTGGGCGCGCGGCGGAGTCGGTCCCGCCTCGGCTTAGTCCATCTGGTTGCGCTCGCCCTGGCCTGGGTGCTGGGGCTGGTGAACGCCTTCAAGCACAGTCAGGACGCCTGGAGTTCGGTCGGCGCTTTCGGCCTGATCCTGTCCCTCCTATGCACCTTGCTGGTCTTCGTGGCCGGCTGGATCGCCTATTCCGCGCGGGAGACAATCTGATGGACAAGAACCTGCTTGCCGCCAGCGCCGCGACCCTTGCGATGGCGTTGACCGTGGCCTCCTGCGGAAACGCCAGCGATCCCAAGCTGAACCAGACGGGCGGCGCTCCAGACCTGCCAAGCATAAACGAGACCCTGGTTCCGGCCATGAAGATCAGTCCGCCCGCCGGCTGGAACGGCGAGGCGCCCACCGTGCCCCAGGGCTATACCGTCAGCGCCTTCGCGACCGACCTGAAGATTCCACGCCAGATGCTGGTCCTGCCGAACGGCGATGTGCTGATCGCCGAAGGGCGCGGCGGTCATGCGCCGCCGCTGCGCCCCAAGGACGTGATCGCCGGTTTCATCAAGAAGCAGGGCAACACCAAGATCAAAGGGGGCGACCGCATCACCCTGCTGCGCGACGCCGATAACGACGGCGTCCCCGAACTGCGCGCCGTGCTGGTCGATAATCTGGATGCGCCATATGGTCTGGCCTATGTGGAGGGCTACCTCTACGTCGCCGAGCAGGGCGCGCTGACCCGTTTCGCCTTCCAGCCGGGGCAGACCGGTATCGCGACGCGGGGGGAGCGGGTCACAGCACTGCCCTCCCGCATAAACCACCACTGGACCAAGTCCCTGACTGTCAGCGCGGACGGGACCAAGCTCTATGTCGGCATCGGCTCCAACTCCAATATCGGCGAACGGGGACTGGCGGTGGAGGAGGAGAGGGCCGTGGTCTGGGAAATCGACCGCGCGACCGGCGCGCGTCGCACGATCGCCACCGGTATTCGCAACCCGACCGCCCTGGCGATCGAGCCGACCACCGGCCTCCTGTGGTCGGTGGTTAATGAGCGTGACGAACTGGGCCCGCAACTGGTGCCCGACTATCTGACCCAGGTGCGCGACGGCGCCTTCTATGGCTGGCCCTACAGCTATTGGGGCCAGAATGTCGATCCGCGCGTGAGGCCGCAGAAGCCGGACATGGTCGCCAGGGCCGTCAAACCCGACTACGCCCTGGGCTCGCACGTCGCGGCGCTCGGTCTCGATTTCGCGCGCAGCGGCGGCTTTGGCGGCCCGTACGCCGACGGCGCCTTCATCGGCATGCACGGCAGTTGGAACCGTGAGGATCCGTCCGGCTACAAGGTGGCCTGGGTGCCGTTCAGCGGGGGCCGCCCCGTGGGGCAGCCCGTCGATTTCGCCACGGGCTTCCTCAAGGACGGCGAGGCCCGTGGCCGTCCCGTCGGCGTGGCCTTTGATCCTGCGAAAAGGATTCTTCTGGTCGCCGACGACCTGTCCAACACGGTCTGGCGGATCGCCCCATCGCGCTGAGGCGTCGTGGTCGCGAAGCATGATTGAACCGTCGCCGTTCCGGGTCGTTAGCCGACTATGACGATGACGCCCTGGACGCCCTATTGCGGACCCGCGCCCGATCCCGTGGCTGTGCTGGGACGCTGGAACGGCGATCCGGTGCTTCTGGCGGCGCTGGGCCTTTTCATCGCGGCCGGTGGGTTCCTGACGATGAGGCGGCGCCCCGGATCGCCCTTCTTGCTGGGCGCGGCGGGGGTGCTGGTTCTCGTCTTCATCTCGCCGCTGTGCGCGTTGAGTTCAGCCCTGTTTACGGCCCGTACTCTGCATCATCTGTTGCTCCTGCTCGCTGCGGCGCCTTTGCTGGCTCTGGGGCCCCCCAGGCTGAGGGCGCCGCGACTGGCCTTGGCGACGGCTGTCCAGGCCGTCGTCTTCTGGGCCTGGCACGCGCCTGATCTCTATGTTGCGGCCCTGTCGAACGACCTGGTCTATTGGGTCATGCAACTGACCATCCTGGGCAGCGCCGTCTGGTTCTGGGCGGCTGTGCGCGCGTCGAACGCCGCAGCGGCGGTGGCGGGCCTGCTGGCGGCCATGCTGTTGATGGGCTTGCTGGGGGCGTTGATCGTATTTGCGGGTCAGCCGCTCTATTCGCCGCACTTCGCCACGACCCTGGCCTGGGGCATGACCCCGCTGGAGGATCAGCAGGCGGCGGGCCTGATCATGTGGGCGCCCGCGGCGGCGGCCTATCTCCTCGTCGCCCTGTGGCGGATCAGCGGCCTGTTCAGCGGCGGGGAGGCGGCGCGTCCGGCATGATCGACCGGCTGATCGCAAAAGCGCTGGAATGGGCGGCGGGCCATCACGACGAAGGCCGCTATTCCCCGGTCGCCATCGTCTTTCACTGGACCATGGCGGGCCTGGTCTTGTTCCAGCTCGGTTGGGGCTGGTGGATGGGGCGGCTGCCGGTCGGCGGGGCCAAGGCGGCGGCCTATGACGTGCATTTCGCCATCGGCCTGCTGATGCTGCTGCTGGTCATCGGTCGCCTGTCCTGGCGGCTGGCGGCGCCCAATCTGATCAATGACGCGGACAAGCCGGGCTGGGAGAGCCTGGCGGCGCACATCACCCACTATGTCTTTTACATCTGTCTGTTCGGCCTGCCGCTGTCGGGATGGGCGATGATCTCCGCCACCGCGCGAGACACCCAGCTGGCTGCGGCGGGTTTGATCCCCTGGCCCTTGCTGCCGATGCAGGATGTCTCCAACACCCAGCTATGGGCGATCGAGGCCGGCGCCGAATGGGTGCATTGGGCCATGGTCGCGGCCCTGCTGCTGATGATCCCGATCCATGCGGGGGCTGCGCTCAAGCACCATCTGATCGATCGGGACGACGTGTTTCACGCGATGCTGCCGGTCGCGCCGCAGCTGCGGCCGAAACGGACGCGCTGGCAGAGGCGCTGGCGGGCGTTGGAGAAACGGGTTGGTCGGACAGCCATTGGGCTATGGCGAGTGCTTCTGCGTCCGTCAGCCTCTGGACGGCGGCAGCCATGACGCCGCGTGGATCGTTGCGGCGCTTGCCGGATTTCCAGCGGTCGATCTGCTCCAGCGTATAGGCGACGGGCTGGCCGGCCACGATCGGCTGGCCTTCACCCGCGCCCTGTCCATTGGGGCCGTGACAGGATGAGCAGGCCGTGACGCCGCGAGAGACATCGCCCCTCCGCCAGACCGGGGGCGGCGTAGCGGCGGAAGGAGAGGCGCTCGTTGACTTCGATGACGGCAAGCCGGCGTAAAAGGCCGCGATGGCGCGACGGCTGTCGGGATCTAGCCCCCTGGCGACGCGGCTCATCACATCATCCGGCCGCAGGCCGCTGGCGTAGTCCTCCATCTGTTTTTGCAGATAGCCGGCGTCCAGCCCGGCCAGGCGCGGCGTCGAGACGCCGTCCCCCTGACCCTGAAGTCCATGACAGGTGAAGCAGGCGTTCGCTGCTCCGCCCGCGCCGCCGCTCATGGCGATGACCTTTCCCGAAGACGAGAAGACGCGGTCGGTGTCGCCGGGCGCGGCGTCGCACGCGACAAGTCCGGGCCCGGTCAGGATGAGGCCGAGAAGCGTGAGGGGAGGGAGAACGCGCACCCTGTCCCAACACCGACTTATGGTCTCGGTTCCGGGCGGAACCCCTCAGGCTGCGAAGGATTGGGTTCTGGTGAAGCTGGAGAGGGGCGGGATGCGATCATGTACGGACGATGCGGACCATAGGGGTCTTGCTGCTGGCGACGGGGCTGTGCGCCGCCGTGACGGCCTGCGCAGACAAGGCGAATGCGCCGCGCACCCTGGCCCAGGCCGATGCAGCAGAAGGGCTCAGACTGATCGAGCGTCATGGCTGCGCCGCCTGCCATGCCATACCGGGCGTTCGGTGGCCGCAAGGCCGCACCGGCGGGGATCTGACAGGGGTGGCGTCGCGACCGATGATCGCGGGGCGACTGCCCAACCAACCCGCGGTGATGGCGGCCTTCGTTCGGGACGCGCCGGCCCTGCTGCCCGATACGGGAATGCCGCCCATGCCTCTGACCGACGCCGAAGCCCGCGATGTGGCGGCCTATCTCTATACGCTCGATGACGATTGAGACGCCCGCCGTTCTGAGCGGCTGGCCGCCGCCTGTGCTGGATCCGGCCGGCCCCTTCGCCGGACCGGTGGCTACCGTCGCCTGGGTCCTGTTCGTCATGGGCGCCGTGGTGCTGATCCTGGTGCTGATCGCGCTCGGCGTCGCCCTGTTCGGACCACCCCGATGGAAGCGGCGGGTCGCGGGCGAGAAGCTGGTCTGGATCGGCGGCCTGGCCTTTCCTGTCGTCGTGCTGACCGGCCTTCTGATCTATGGGCTGAGCGTGACAGCCCGCGTGGCTGACGCCCCGCGCCCCGGCGAAATGCGGGTGCGCGTCACGGGCGAGATGTGGTGGTGGCGAGTGGCCTATCTCGATGATCAGGGCCGCGAAATCGTTCAGGACGCCAACGAAGTCCATATTCCCGCCGGTCGTCCGGTGGTTCTGGAACTGGAAAGCGCGGATGTGATCCACAGCGTCTGGATTCCGCGTCTGGGCGGCAAGACCGACATGATCCCCGGGCGGCGCAACTTCATGCGACTGCAGGCTGACGCGCCGGGCGTCTATGCAGGCCAGTGCGCGGAATACTGCGGCGGGCCCCACGCCCTGATGGGACTGGTGGTGGTGGCCCATGCGCCGGCCGATTTTGCGGCGTGGCGTCTCAAGCAGGCCGCTCCGGCGGCGGCGTCGACCTTGCCTGGCGCAGCGGTGTTCACCGCCTCGGGCTGCGGTGCGTGCCATACGATCCGGGGGACGGAGGCCAATGGTCTGGCTGGGCCGGATCTGACCCATGTCGGATCGCGCCAGACCCTGGGAGCCGGCATCCTGCCCAATAACCAGGGCACGATGGCGGGCTGGATCGCCGACAGCCAGGGCATCAAGCCCGGCAACCGCATGCCTTCCTATTCCGTCCTGAGCGGACAGGAGCTGCGCGATGTCGCGGCCTATCTGGAAAGCCTCAAATGACGTCGGAAACCGGCTTCGACGTCGACAAGTACGACCGCTTCCCGACCACGGAGTCCCGGCCTGAGGGGGAGCTGGAGCAGCTGGAACAGACCTGGTGCGGGCCGCGCTCGCCGTGGGAATGGATCACGGCGACCAATAACAACATCATCGGCGTCTATTATGTCGGCGCGGCCATGCTCTTTTTCGTGCTGGCGGGGGTCCTGGCCCTGCTGATGCGGACGCAGCTGGCCCTGCCGATGACGGGCTTCCTGCCCCAGGACACCTACAACCAGATCTTCACCATGCACGGCACGGTGATGATGTTCCTGTTCGCCGTGCCGGCGGTCGAGGCCCTGGGCGTCCTGCTGTTGCCGCAGATGCTGGGGGCGCGCGACCTGCCGTTTCCGCGTCTGGGGGCCTACGCCTTCTGGGCCTATCTGATCGGAGGGCTGGCCTTCTTCTGCTCGCTGTTCTTCGGCCTGGCGCCGGACGGGGGCTGGTTCATGTACCCGCCGCTGACCAGCATGACCTATTCGCCCGGCATCAACGCCGACTTCTGGCTGCTGGGCATCGGCTTCATCGAGATCTCGGCCATCGCCGGCGCCATCGAGATCATTGTCGGGGTGTTGAAGACGCGGGCGCCGGGCATGACCCTGGACAAGCTGCCCGTCTTCGCCTGGGCCATGCTGATCTTCGCCTGCATGATCATCATCGCCTTTCCGTCGATTATCCTGGCGACCCTCTTGCTGGAGCTGGAAAGGGCGCTCGGCTGGCCCTTCTTCGACCCGCTCAAGGGCGGCGACCCCATGCTGTGGCAGCACCTTTTCTGGTTCTTCGGCCACCCGGAGGTCTACATCATCTTCCTGCCGGCCGCGGGGGCCATGTCGACCATCATCCCGGTCATGGCGCGGACGCCTCTGGTCGGACACTCGCTGGTGGTCATGGCCATGCTGGCGACGGGCTTCATCAGCTTCGGCGTCTGGGCCCACCACATGTTCACCACGGGCATGCCGCAGATCAGCATCAACTATTTCAGCGCGGCCTCCATGGCGGTCAGCGTGCCGGCCGGGGTTCAGGTCTTCGCCTGGATCGCGACCATGGCGGCGGGCAGGATGCGGTTCTCGACGCCGGGCCTGTTCGCCGTCGGCGGCATGGTCATCTTCGTCATGGGCGGGCTGACAGGCGTCATGGTCGCCATGGTGCCCTTCGACTGGCAGGCCCACGACAGCTATTTCATCGTCGCCCACCTGCATTACGTCCTGATCGGCGGCATGGTCTTCCCGCTGTTCGCCGCCATCTATTATTGGCTGCCCATGTCCAGCGCGCGGCCCCTGAGCGAATCCTGGGGGAAGTGGGTCTTCTGGCTGATGTTCGCCGGGCACAACCTGGCCTTCATGCCCATGCACCTGACCGGGCTGATGGGCATGCCGAGACGGGTCTACACCTACCTGCCGGGCAGAGGCTGGGATCTGCCCAACTTCATCTCGACCATCGGCGCCTTCATGTTCGGTCTGGCCGTCCTGCTGTGGGTCATCGACATGATCCGCAACTTCCGGCCCTTTGGTCCGCGCGAGGCTGGCAACATCCACGACGGCCCGGGCCTGGAGTGGCTGCCCAGCGGATTCTATTCGGTGCGGTCGATCCCGGTGGTGAAGAGCCTCTATCCCTTGTGGGACCAGAGGGGGCTGGCCAGGGACGTGGCGGCGGGTCGCTACCTCCTGCCGGGCGCGGCCCGGGGCGAGCGCCAGACCCTGGTCACCAGTCCGCTGAACGCCGAGCCGCAGTATGTGCTGCGCATCCCCCGTCCTTCAGGCTGGCACGTGTTCGGTGCGGTCTTCACGGCGGGCTTCTTCCTGATCCTGACCATCCAGGCCTATGCCGCCGCCGTCGTCAGCGGCGTGCTGGCCGTCTACTGCCTCATGCGCTGGTGCTGGTTCCTGGACGCGCCTCATGCCCGCAAGACGACTGATATCGGGGCGTCGATCCGCGTGCCCAACTATGTGTCAGGTCCTTCCAGTCACGGATGGTGGGCCATGGTGATCGTCCTGATCGTCGGGGGGATGGTCTGCCTGCTGGCAGGGTTCTCCTATGTCTTCCTGTGGAGCCGACGGCCGGATCTGTGGCAGGCCCCGCCGGACATCAGCTCGTTCACGGCGTCCGTCGGCCTGTTGGTCGTGGCCGGGCTTTGCGCCGGCGCAGCGCCGCGGGCCGTGCGATCGGCGCGAGAGGGAGCGGTTTCGGCCGCGGCCGGCTTGCTGGTGCTGGCCTCCGCCGCGGCGATCGCGGCGACGATCCTGGAAGGGAGGGCGTGGTGGGCGACCGGATTGCGGCCGGAGGTTTCCAGCCAGGGGGCGTCGGTCTACGCCCTGCTCGGCTGGGCCGGGACCTTCGCGGCTGTCGGCGGCCTGATGGGGCTCTATGTCGTGCTGAGAGGGCTGTTTGGTCGTCTGGCCGCTGAACGCCCTTCGACGGTGGACCTGATCAGCCTCTTCCTGGCCTTCACCGCAGCCCAGGCGATCGGGGTGATCCTGCTGGTCCGCCTCTTCCCGGGCGGTGCGACATGACCCGCTGGTTGAGGATGACCGGCGGGCTGCTGATCTGGGCCGCGCACTTCGTCGGGGTCTATCTGATTTCCAGCGCCGCCGACGTCTGGTCGTCCAGCGAAGCCGGAAGCGCGCGCTGGATAGGGCTGGCGTTCAGCATGGGCTGTTTGCTCGCCATTGTCGCCATGGGGGCATGGTTCTGGAGAGGGCGACGCCAGGTGTCCGGTCCGGAGGCATGGGAGCGGCGGGTGGGCCTGACCAGTCTCCTGGTCGCCGTGATCGGCGTCTGCTGGCAGACAGCGCCGCTGGCTTTTTGAACGTCTGCCGCGGAAGCCGCTTTGGACTTATGACAATAGGCCACGCTGGACCCTGAGTTTTTGGCCCCTATCCATATTCATCGAAATCTCTCTGTCCTGTCTGATGCGGCCGAGTATGACGCCTCCTGCCTCCCGCCCGGGGCCGCACGGAACTGGCAGAGCGGCTGGGGCTTAGCGTCGACAGAGGGCTGGCTGTTTGTCACCCCTTTCGCCCGACGGTCGGCCCGACCTGTGCGCAGGTCCTGCGCCGCAGTGGTCGCCCGAGCAGATAAGGCGTTCCAATGCACGGGGTGCAAAGGGCGGCGGCAGGCTCTGGGGCCGGCTCTGGGGCAGGCTCTGGGGCCGGGTCGGCTATCGGCCCGGCGGCGCCGCCGCCCCGATGACGCTTCATCTATTTCTTGTCCTGCCGATCTCGAGGCGCTTCAGCATGCTCGGGCGGCCTCCTGCGGAAGACATCCCGAACGCCTGGAGGTTGGCTGCGGCCATCTGGGCATCCTGTCCAGTCGCCTGCCTCCCGGCGCCCGCCCTGATGTGGATTTGGCGTGCAGAGTGATCTGGGAGGGCGCATGCCTGAGGATCTGGTGCGTGAAGGTCCTCAGATCGCCGCCCTCAAGCCGCGCGGAGCCCGATACGAGGTGGCTGTCGCGTCTTTCTGTCCGCGTCTGGCCGACCGTCGCCAAAGGCTTCGAGCTTCGCTACATGGCCGACAAGCGGGCGGCCCTTCAGCCTGGGCCAGTCATGTCTCTAATCTGAAACCCTTCCGGACAGCGCGAGGAAGAGGGTCAGCCAAGCTGGGATTAGAGCCCGCCTCCCCATATTCCATCCTCATCATCAGGACGGAGGCGATCATCCATGGCTGGAGGCTGGACCAGGGACGGCGCGGTGCTTGACCAGATTAACGACACTGTCGTTGACGGCGTCCTCACAGCACGCGCTCGTATTCCCAATGGGCCGGGGCGAGACGCCTGTCTCGAATGTGGCGACGCCATTCCCGAAGCCCGTCGCCGCGCCATGCCAGGGGCTGCGACCTGTGTTTCCTGCCAGTCCGGCAGGGACGCGCGGATTGTGACCGTCGGCATCAACCGGCGCGGAAGCAAGGACAGTCAGCTGCGCTAGGAGCCGCGCAGTGAGGTTGCGTCGATAAGGCTGCTGGACGGGAGAAGACCTTCTTCTATCAATCAGTCTTGAACGCCTGGGCTGCTTCTGCCGTCGCTAGCTCCGCCGCCTGGAAAAGGCGGATGTGTTGGCGGCGCGCACCCAAGAGATGCGCGAGCACGGCTTTTGGAGCTTCGGTCGCGCAAGGCGTCTACCCGTCAACCCGGGGAAACGCGACGACGATGTCGACGTTCGATGCCTTGGGCGCCTGAGGCCTCTCCAGCACGTTTGTGTCCGGTATCGGCCATTTGGGACCCGCCCGACTTCCCGAACGTAGAAGTCTTCATGGCGACCTATGATTTCATCTTGAGCGGCGTGGACTCCGAGACGCCCCTTCAGGGCGCGGCGTCCACGGACGCCGAGGCCTGGCGGGAGGCCATCCTCTTCCTTTCGGAGATGTTGCGCGAGAAGCCTGTGCGGGAAGGCGGCGCCTTCTCGCTTCAGATCATTGTCCGGAACGAAGGTCGGGAAATCTGCCGGGTCGGCGCTTCGGCTCATTAGAGCCTGGGCCTAAGGGGCGAAGAAGACGGCCGGTTACGCCAAAGGGGGGCAATCACGGAGCCGGCCGTCTGCCGATCTTCTCCCCAAGAAGGATCTGCACCAGGACAACGTCGCGTCCGCCGTCGCCGCTCCCTCCGTCGGGTTCCGGACTTATCGCCTCGTTTGGGGAGGGAAAGCGGCCCTTGAGGCGGGCTTTTCCCTGGGGCCTGGAGCGAGACGGACGGTCCGGCGTTGCTCCGGAAGTCATCAGGAGCAGACACATGAGCATGCACGACCAGGCCTTCAGAACTGTGGAACTCCCGGCGCTTCCGGGAAAACTGGGTGAGATCGACGCTCTTCTACAGGCGGTCAGATCCTCTGGCGCTGCAACCGAGGAGCGCGTCGTGCTCCAGCAGATAGCGCGTATTATCGACCGCTCTTCTGGCGGTCACATCTACCAGAAGCCGCTCGGCTGAGCGGCGTCTTCCACGCTGTAGCGGCGGGTCCGGCGGAATGTTCAAAACCCGACATAACTTCAGAATGCGGACTTTATCGACGATTTCAGCCCGTTTCCGAGCAATTTTGGAGGGTTCCGCTGGAGGTGTGGAAATTTCGGTCGGCAACTCTTCGGGGGGGCATTGCTTGAAATCGCTCACAACGAAAGGCGCTTGAATGAAGCTGTTAATTCCCGCTCTCGCGGCGACGGCGCTGATGCTGACCGCGTGTGGAGACAATTCTTCTGATCGCGGGCAGGTTGAGGGCCCCGTGGTTTCGGGGTCTGAAACGCCGCGCAATCCAGCCGTCGATACGGGCGGCGGCGATACGCTTACACCGGGAGCCAACTCCTTCACGGAGGCTCAGGCGCGTTCGGCGATTGAGAAGCAGGGCTATGTCGTCGCCGGCCCGTTGAGCCAGGACGCCCAGGGCGTGTGGAGCGCGTCCGCCACCAAGGATGGCGCCGAGGCCGTGGTCTCGGTCGACTACAAGGGCGTGGTGAGCGCCGCCGTTCCGGGTCGCTGACCCTTCAACGACAACTGATATTCAAAGGAGCTCTCATGCCTGTTGTTACGCGTCTGTTCGACCACCACACCGAGGCCTTGGCCGCCGTCTCTGAACTCGAGGCCGCCGGCTTTGATCATTCGACCATCAGCATTGTCTCCAACAATGCGGAAGAATGGCATGATGGTCATCAACACAAGGACCATGCCGGCTCCGCCCTGGGCGACAGGAATGGCGACGGCGTCAACGACGTCGGCGAAGGGGCGGGCAAGGGTGCGGCTGCGGGCGGCGCCCTCGGCGCCGGCGTCGGCGTTCTGGCCGGCCTGGGCATGCTGGCGATCCCGGGCCTGGGGCCGGTCGTTGCGGCGGGTTGGTTGGCGTCGACGGCTGTCGGCGCCGCGGTGGGCGCGGCGGCCGGCGGCGCGACCGGCGGTCTTCTCGGCGCGCTCAAGGAAGCCGGCCACAGCGACGAAGACGCTCACGTCTATGCCGAGGGCGTCCGGCGCGGCGGCACCCTCGTCAGCGTCCAGGCGTCCGATGCGGATCGTGCCCGGATCGAGACCATTCTGGACAATCGTCGCGGCCTGGATGCTGTCACCCGAGGCGGCGTCTACCGCCAGGCGGGCTGGACCGAGTTCGATCCGCGGGGTGAACCCTATAGTCCGGAACAGATCAGAGCCGAACGCGCGCGCTACCGCTGACGCGGTTCAAAAAACCCGGGGCGTCTCTCCTGACCGGAGCGACGCCCCTCTTTTGTCGGCGACTGCAGTGTCGCCCAGACGACATTTCCCGTCTGCGGCGGGGATTTCGGCGTTCCTGGTCTAGGCAAGGGTCGAAGACATGGGCGTCGTCATTTCTTTTCCAGACAGGGTCCGCCCAGGTCGCAGACGGCGCGCCTTGAGGTTAGCGGTTGTCGGCTTTTGCGCTGGCTTGTTCGTCGCGGCAGGCGTCGTGCTGGCGGGCCAGGATCTTCTTCGAGGAGGACGGGGCGGCCTCCTGAACGAGGCGGCAGGCCGCTCAGCATCGGTCGCTCCGGTCCACCCTGATCAGGCGGCTGTATCCCGTCGATGAGCATCGTTGGAGACCAGGCTTGCAGATTCCGCAGGGCGTTGCGGGCCGACGACCATGGTCGCCGAGGGCGTCCTGCGGTCGCCGCAGCCGCAGGACACGGCGCGCAGACCGGCCAGGTCGAGGATCTGGACCCGTCCACGTCCGAACCGGACCAGACCGAGGGACTGCAGGCGTCCAGCGGCGGCGTTGACGCTGGTCCTCTGCACGCCGAGCATGGCGCCGAAATCGGCCTGGGTCAGCCGGAGGGGCGCGCCATTGGCCCCGCAATGGAGCCGGACCAGCCACTTCGCCAGCCGCTCCTGGACCAGGTGGGAGGCGTTGCAGGCCGCTTCGGCGGCCAGCCCGCTCAGTCGTCTGGAAGACTGCCGGGCGACCAGACGGTTGAGCCAGTCGCGGCCGAGGCCGTCGACGATGCAGTCAGCGGGCACCCGGCAAAAGGTGGTGTCGATCAGGGCTCTGGCCGTTGGCCGGTCGGCGTCGGGCTCAAGGGCGTGGTCCCATCCATGAACCGACCCGGCGACGACGGTCGCGACGCAGATGCGGTCGCCGTGCGGGAAGAGGCCCAGAACGCCTGCGAGAACAAAGGAGAGAAAGCCGGTTTCCACGAGGGGCTGGCCGGCAGGGATCGTCATCAGCCTGCTGCGAGCCTGTGCGATCGACTGGATGCTGCGCGGGAGCGCCTGGAAGACAGGATGGTCGACGAGGTCCAGGTGCGGTCGATGAAGACCGCAACCTGTATTGGTGAGGCTGATCATAGTTTGCATGTCGGACTCCTGAGCGCAGAGTGACGCCCCGGGCACAAGCCGCACTTACATGGGTTATGAATCGAGCGATGAAGTCTGAAATGCGCGAGCAGCCGACGTCGTCTTTTTCGCCAAGTCCGGCTCAGTGCATAAGGAACGAGCGCCCAGGCTTTGAATTCATCTTCGGGACCCGGAGGCGATATGACTCTTTTCACCATTTGCTACAGCGCACGCGGGACCGGCGTGCTGAGAACCGAGCGCCTCCTGGCCGACGAGCAGGCGGCTATCGCACAGGTGAAACGCCGGTTGGGCGCGAGCAGGACGTTTCAGGAAGCCAGGGTGTTCGAGGACGGGGAACTGCGGTTCAAGGTTTCGTCGGACCCCTGTGGCGTGTCGTCGGAGGCCGGCGGGCCCAGTTGGAAATCTTGACCCAAGGCCGACGGCGCGGCGACGGAACGCGTGCGGCGCATGAGGATTAACACGGCGACCCTTAACGCGAGGAGACCGTCCTGATCAGTCCCCTGATCCAGAAGCTGTCGCGCCGTGATGACCTTTCCGAGCGGGAGAAGGTGGTTCTGGGTGAGCTTCTTCAGCCGCCGGTCGTCATTCCGGCGGGAGCCGACATCGTTCGGCAGCATTCATCGCCCGGCTTCAGCACCCTCATCCTCGACGGCTTCGCTGCCCGATATGTCGTGCTGATGAACGGTCCGAGGCAGATCACGGAACTGAGCGTGCCCGGCGACTTCGTCGATCTGCACAGTCTGATGATGAACCCGATGGATCACGGGGTGGTTGCCCTCACTGCCTGCACGGTGGCGCGATGCCCCCATGAGGGCCTGAGCCGGCTGACAGAGACCGAACCCCATCTGACCCGGCTGCTCTGGATGGACACCCTGATCGACGCCGCCGTGCACCGGCAATGGATCGCAGGCCTGGGACGCCGGACCGCCGTGGCGCGCCTCGCCCATCTCCTGTGCGAACTCTATCGTCGCCTGGAGATTGTCCATCGCGCGGGTAGCGGAAGGATGGAGCTTCCTCTCAGCCAGGCCGTCCTCGCAGACGTCCTCGGGCTGTCGGACGTCCACGTCAATCGTTCCATCGCCCAGCTTCGGAGCGCGGAACTGGTCAAATGGACAGGACGCGCCATCGAGATCTGCGATTGGGACGGCCTGGTCAGGCAGGCGGAGTTCGACCCCACCTATCTGAGGCTGACAAAGGCTCCTGTCTAAATCTGGTCTAGTTCGTGGTTGTCGATCACGAGACCCGAGGAGGGAAGGCGATGGCTCCGAAATTTCCATAGGGAAACCGGTTCCGGCACGGGCACGTCCGAAAGACTGTCCAGCCCGGCCAGGCGATCCTTCAGGTCTGTGCCGAAATACTTGTCACGGGGCGGAGAGCCTAGAAGCTTGAAGGGTCCGTTCGACCCCTGTTCCAGGGCGGCGTGCTCTCGCCACAGGCGTCGCCATTGTCGGATCCAGGCGCGCGTCGCCAGGATCTCGACCGGAGTCGCGGCCTCCACCTCGCCGGCGATGACCCGCATCAGGTCCATGATCGAGATCAGGTCGTCCACGACCCCGCGGTCGATGTCGACATAGCGGGGGTAGAGCAGTTCCTCGCGGATGATGGAGACCATGGCGAACAGCCGGCAGAGTTCGGCGGGGCGGTCCGCGCCCGTCTCCGATTCAAGATGGTCCTTGAAACGGCTGTCGAGATAGCGGAGCTCGGCAAGCATGTTCAGAACCTCCTTCTTTCGGGACCAGGGACGATATTGAAAGCCAATCGTCCGCGCCCCGGCGCCCAGAGTCCTCTTTTGGTCACTGGCGGAGGACGGGGCTCGGGGAAACCCAATAGATCCAGGCGGGCAGGCGGCGCTCCGGAACTTTGGCAACCCCTGCAGGAGGCAGGGATTGATTCAGGATGCAGAACCAGATCGTGATCGTGGGCGGCGGTGCAGGCGGCCTGGAGCTGGCCGCCCTTCTCGGACGCCGGCTGGGTCCCCACGAAGGGCCCCGGAAAGTGCTCCTCATAGACCGGGCGGTCTTTCATCTGTGGAAACCCTCCCTTCATGAAGTCGCGGCCGGCTCGCTGGACTCGAGGCAGGAAGGCCTCGACTATCTGATGCTCGCGCGTCGCAATCATTTCAGGTTCATGCTGGGCGAGGTCGAAGGCCTCGACCCCGTCGCGCGCCGCCTTCGTCTGGCTGAAACCCGGGACGTCGACGGCGCCCTGCTGATCGGGGCGCGGTCGCTGGATTTCGAACGCCTGGTTCTGGCTACGGGCGCCGGGAGCCATCTGTTCGACACGCCCGGCGCGGCGGAACACGCCTGTCTGCTCGAGGACGTGGCGGACGCGGAAGCCTTTCACCGGCGGCTCGCCGCGCTCTTCCTGTCATCCGCCTATGACGGTCGCCGTCTGCTCAGGATCGCCATCGTCGGGGCCGGCGCGACGGGGGTCGAACTCGCCACGGAGCTTCTGGAAGGACATGCGGTCCTGTCGGCGGCGCTCGACCCCACCGAGCGTTTCACGCTGGAGGTGACGGTGGCGGAGGCCGCGCCGCGCATACTTGGCGGTCTTCCCCAGACGGTCGCCGACAAGGCGGCCCGGGCCTTGCGGGCGCGGGGCGTCCGGCTCGTCGTCGGGGCGCGGGTGACGCGCGTCCGGGCCGACGGGCTGGAGACCAGCGCCGGCGAGATTCCGGCCGACCTGATTGTCTGGGCCGCCGGGGTGAAGGCGGCCGAGGTCAACAGGACCTTCGGCCTGACCACGGGGCGTCTGAACCAGTTCGTCGTGGACGATCGCCTTCGCACCTCCGCTTCCGGCGTCTACGCCATGGGCGACTGCGCAGAGGCGCCGGGGCCTGATGGACGCCCCGTTCCGGCCAGGGCCCAGGCCGCATCCCAGGAGGCCGCCTACCTGGCGAGAGCCCTTACGCGGCCCGGGGATCCCGCACCCTATCGATACCGCGACAAGGGCTCCCTCATCTCCCTCGGCCCGGGTCATGGGCTGGGCTCGCTGATGGGCGGACTCGTCGGCCCCGACTTCCTGATCGAGGGGCTTCTCGCGCGCTGGGCCTACATGGCTCTTCACCTCGAGCACCACCGGGTTGTCGTCGGTCTGCGCAGAACCGTGCTGCTGGCCCTGAGCCGGTTGTTCCACCGCCGTGTCTCTGGGCGCCTCAAACTGCACTGAAGAAAATCCCCCGCCTGGTCGGCCAGGGAAGGGCTCGCGGGTCAGCCGCGCCGACTCGGCGCCGGTCGCCGGGGCGAGACCCGGCTGCGAGTCCGGCCGGACCGACGCATCAGGGGCGTCCGACCGAAGACGAAAGCGAGCAGCCAGCCAACAAGGCCGCCTGGTCGTATCGATGTGGATCCGGCATTCGACATGAAGCCATCCTGACCCTGTGCGCAGGGGCGCCCAACAACATGGGTTAGGAAGATCGGCGACGCCTGCGACCGATGGCACGTCGTCTTCGGACAGGCGGGCCGAATCCAGTTTGGGCCAAGGCGCCTTTGGCAGCGTGATCTGGAGTTTGCGCGATCAGGCGACTTGCGCGGCGGTCGCGCTCTAGGTCCGCGTCGAGGCGGCGGTGGAACGGGTGTCTCCGCCCGCATTCTGGCCGGCGCGGAAGATCCGGATGGGTTTCTTTTCCTCCAGACCGTCGGAGCGTCCGTCCGTGCGGGCCGGCGCCGTCACCGTGGGGTCGGAATTGTCCTCCGGGTTCGGTCGGGGCGGCTGGTCTGGGCTTCGGGTCATGGCGTCCTCGCGAGTATGCGTGAGGTCAACCCGTCCGGGGTCCGACCGGTTCCGGTCGCGCCAGGCCCTCAGAAGGCTGTGGGAATGAGCGGTCCGCAGACGGCGCTGAGGTTGGCCGCCTGAACCAGGCCGGGCAGATCCTGAAGCACGGTGCGTCCCGCCCTGTAGTCGACGAGAACATTGCGTCGAAGCTGCTGGAGGGTGCGGTTCATGTGAACGGCGCTCAGGCCGAGGATATCGGCGAGCACGTCCTGCGTCAGGGGCAGATGGAGGGCGCCGCCACGCGCGGACCCGAGACGGACCTGACGCTCGTGCAGTTCGAGCAGCAGGTGGGCCGTGCGCTCGTAGGCGTTGAGCCGCCCGAGCCGGACGACCTGGCGCGCCATGCGCAGGCGTTCCGCCGTCCGACATCGACGCCAGGCGTCCCTCAGGGGAGAGGCCTTCACCTCGGGCTCGGAAAGCGTGGTCCAGAAGGCGGTGGCGTCCACCGTGACGATCTCGGTCAGGGCCCAGACCTGGAGATCGGCGTCGACCGATCCCGAGGCCGCGATGACGTCGCCGGGCAGGCTGAGGCTGACGATCTGACGTCGTCCGTCGTTCAGCATGGCGCCGCGCGCGATCCAGCCGCTCGTCACCAGCCGCGCCTGGTTGCGCTCGGGGTCCATGGGAATGGCGGCGCCGGAGGGCTGCTGCTGGGGCGCGCCTGTGAATTGCTGCGGATCAGGGCGGTCCCCTCCACCCCGATTGGGGCGAAGCTGGCCAGCATCCGCTCCAGGGGCGCGGTGAGGCGGGCTTCAAGACCTGTATCCGACTGATTCTTCATGGCCTTCGACCAACAGCATGGCTTCGACGACCAGTTCTTCACATAGGTTGGTTTTCGCGCGTTTCGTGCTGGCCGGGTGCTGAAATCAGGCGCCGGCCGATGCGCCGCTGGTCCAGAATTTCGCGTCCAGACAGGCTGCTGGGCGAGTGTCGGCGCCCAGACCGTCGGAGAGAATCTCCAGCGCGGGTTCCAATCTCGCGGGGCGGGAGGGCACGAGACCGTCGCGGGGCGTCCAGAGGTCATAGGAACGCATATGGGCGTCCGCAGCCGTAAACAGGAGGCAGAGATCCGCGGCGAGCCCCACGAGAACCAGGCGGGTGGCGCCGAGGGAGGGCAGGAGCACCGGCAGACCCGTGCCGTAGAAGCCCGACTGCTGGGGTTTGATGATGAAGACGTCGTCGTCGGCAGGCGCCAGACGTCGGGAGATCGAAGCCCCCCGCGCCCCGGCGCGGCAGGCCCGGTCGACGATCTGCCGGCGGTCTTCAGACCATCGATCGAAGTTGTCATTGACGTAGATGACCGGCGCGCCGCAGCGGCGGGCGGTCGCACGAAGGTCGTGGATGACGAGGCTCGCGGCTTCGGCCTGGTCCAGGATCGCCGCAGCGCCGTCGAATTCCAGGTCGTTGATCATGTCTATGATCAGCAGGGCGGGGCGTTCGCCCGCAGGATGTCCGGAAGCCGTCGGCGACATCGTGGGTCAGCCGCCGACGTAGCGATCGAATTCCTGGAGATAACGGATCTTCAGTCGATCCTGGTCCTCGGCATGGGCTTTCAGGTGGAGAAACCACCCGTGCTCTTCCTCGTACATATGGGTCAGGACGGCGCCCTCGACATGTTCCCACTTGTCGAGCCATGCCTGCGAGTCCGGCGCGATCGTCTCCAGTTCAGCCATCTGCATCTTGGCGGCGGTCTGCTCGCCATAGGCCAGTCCGGCCTGGCCCTTGTGGCCGTGGCGGGCCATGGCCGGATAAAGCACCAGTTCCTCCGCCAGGCTGTGACCGTTGAGGACGAGGGCGAGGGCGTCCCGCGCCGCCAGACGCGCTTCGCCCGCAGCCGCCTCACGTCCGGACTGAAACGCCGCCCGGATCGCCTCGTGATGATCCAGGGCCGCGGACAGCCAGTCTCCGGGGGCGGCGGCCTCCCGCGCGGCCGCCGTGGCCTCGGCCCTTTTTTCCGCCGAGGGGGCGGGCGTGATGGCGGCGAGCGCCTTGTCGATGACGGACATGTCCTGCTTCTCCCTGGGGCTTCAGTCAGGCCTAACGATCCGCGAACAGGCCGGTCGGCAGAGACCGGTAGCCGACTCAGCCGTCGACCGTCCGTCAGACGGTGACGACGCCGCCGACGGCGGCGATGCGCTCGACCTCGGCATAGGAGGCCCGTGCGAGGCTGGCGCCGAAAACGTCAGGATCAATCTCCTCATAGACCAGCCGGGCCCCGCGCCGGTCGGCCAGGGTGGCGAGGGCGGTGCGCACCAGGTCTTGGCCGGCCACGACCGGGGCGCCGGTGTAGAGCAGGAGGCGTCCGCCGGGCGCGAGGCGGGAGAGGGCTTCTTTCGCCCACTCCAGAGCGACCTCCGCGCCGTACTGACCGCCGCCGTCGCGGTATAGCCGTCCGCTGCGCCCCGCCATGTAGGGCGGGTTGGCGGCGATCAGGTCCCAGACGCCCTCAGCAGGAAACCCGCCTGGCCGGAGATCGATCGGGAGACCGGCATGTCGGGCGTTGAGGCGGCAGAGGCGAAGGGCCTGGGGGTTGATGTCGGTGGCGACGACGGAGGCTTCGGGATCGAGGGCGGCGATCGCGAGGGCTCCGGCTCCCGCGCCGACCCCGATCTCGAGCGCCTGTCGCCAGGCGGAGCCGCGCAAGGTCTGGCGAAGGAAGCGGACGTAGCGATAGCTGTCGGGTCCGAGGAAGACGGCCTGTTCCTCCGCAGAGGAGGCGGAGTGCAGGTGCAGGCGTCCGTCCAGACGACTGACGCGGATCCGGGCGCGCAAACCGTCGGCGTCTTCGCTGAGGGCGTCGGCCTCTGTCAGGACGTTCAGAAGCCATGCGGGGGCGGTTTCGGCATGGAAGGCGCGGCCCCAGCCCAGGACGTCGCGAAGGAGGTCGGCCTCGTCGGCCCGCCGCCGCCGCGCGACCAGGCCATGGACGGCCGGGGTGGGCGAGACGAAGTCGTATCCGGCGGCGTCCAGGCGGGAAAGAAGCTCAAGGAGGGCGGCGTCGCCGGGCGCAGGGACCTGAGCCGTCACGCGGAACGACGCAGGGGGGCTGCGCCCCAGAGATGGGCCCGGTAGGCGTCGAAGCAGCGGGCGCCGGCCATGAGCCGCATGATCGCGCCTTCAGCCAGGGCGCGGACGCACTCCGGGCGCTCCGCGGTTAGGGGGCGAAGCACCTCCTCGTTCCAGGCCTCGGAATGGGCGATGTCCAGGGTGGCGTGAAGGGCGAAATACTTGCGCTCCACCCCGACGCCGAGGCGCTTGAGGCCCTCGGCCACATGGGCGGCTCGCCAGGGGGCCGTGAGCTCTACAGCCCCCAGGGCGCCGAGGGCGTGGTAGGCGTAGCGTCTCTGGGTCGAGAAGGCGACGAGGGTGTTGCCAAGGGCGAGGGACGGCCACGCCGTCTCATCGATACGGGGATGCAGGTCGAGCGCCGCGGCGAGACGGTCCAGCATGGGACCGTGCATGCCGGCTTCCGACCCGCGGCCCATTTCGTCCCAGTAGTTGCGCGCCAGTTCGAGCTTGGGACGGGCCGGCATCTTGACCTGGGCCATGGCCACGAGATCCTCGAACCCGGCCTCGCCCGCCACCTCCTGCAGCAGGAACCAGCGTATCTCCTCCATCGTCGCCGTCTCGGCGAGCCAAGGAAAGAGCGGGTCCGCCTCTCCGGGGCCGGAGCCCTTGAGCCCCTCGAACCAGGCGACGAAGGCGTCGGCCGTGGTCGGCAGGTCGGCGAGCCAGGGCGCGGCCTCGGCCCGCGCGCGTTCGATGAAGTCGCCCTCGACCAGCATCATCTCCGCATCATGGCGGAGGTCGTCACGCCAGGCAGGACGCGGCGTGGCCGGGGCGAGGCGACGGTGGTTCCAGTGCGCCAACCGGCGATGAAAACCCGCCGGGTCCGAGGGTTCGGGGGCGGGGAGCGGGGCTGGACCCTCTGGCGACATGAAAGGCTCCTGTGACTTGGGGACTGCCATACGCCCTGCCGCGACCCAGGGTTCCCGAAGGGGTGCGAGGCCCCGAAATCCCTGCCTCCGTGTCGGGTTTCAGACAGTGGAACTGGGTCCGTGACCGTCGGTTCATCCAGTCCTTCAGGGAGGCGCCGAATGGAAGAGACTGGATTTAACTGGACGATCAGCCGGGTCGAGGAGGCCTGGGCCTGGGTCGTGACGGACCCGGCGGACGGGGCGGCTCTTGTCGCCGGCCAGGCCCCGTCCCGCGCCGTCGCCGCCGCCATGGTGGTTCGCGCCCTGGCGCGCGGCATGACCGAGGCAGCGCCTCGCGAGTTGGCCGCATGAACGCGACGACGACGAGCGGACCGCGGGCGATGCAGGTCCTGGAGCGGAGCCTCTATCGCGGTCCCCATCTTTACAGCGCTAGGCCCATGGCGCGCATCCGTCTCGACCTGGGTCGGATGGAGGACTGGCCGACCAATCGGCTGGGCGACTTCACGGCGCGCCTGATGGAGGCGCTGCCGGGCCTCGAGCGGCACGGCTGCTGCTACGGCGAGCCGGGAGGGTTCGTGCGTCGCCTGCGCGACGGGACATGGTTCGGCCACGTCGCGGAGCACGTCGCTCTGGAACTCCAGACCCGCGCCGGAACCCCTGTCACCCGGGGCAAGACGCGTTCGGTGCGCGGCCAGCCGGGCGTCTACGACATCCTCTTCACCTATGGCGACGAGACCACGGCGCTTCTGGCCGGACGACTGGCCCTGCAGATTTGCGACGCCCTGCTGCCGGAGGCGCTCGCCGGGATCAGCGGCCTGGACCGGGTCTGCGCGGACAGTCTCGATCCGCGCCTGCCGGGCGCCGTCCAGGCCGATGAGGCGGCGGCCATCCTCCGCGATGCGGTGCGCCGGACGGCCTTCGGCCCCTCCACCCAGGCCCTGGTGGACGCCGCGCGACGTCGGGGGATTCCTGTGGAACGCCTCAACACCGGGAGCCTCCTGCGCCTGGGATGGGGCGCGCGGCAGAGGCGCCTGCGCGCCAGCGTGACGGACCGCACGGGCCTGATCGCGACCGAACTGGCGGGCGACAAGGCCCAGGCCAAGGCCTTGCTCGAGGCCGTGGGCTGTCCGACCGCCCGCGGAGAGGTGGTGCGCACCGCGGACGAGGCCGCCGCCGCCGCCGCACGCCTGGGCGGCAGGGTCGTGGTCAAGCCGCTCGACGGCAACCATGGACGGGGCGTGACGACAGGCCTGGACACGCCCGAGGCCGTCAGGAAGGCCTTCGCCCTCGCTGTGCCCCACGGTCGGCGGGTCATCGTCGAACAGGAGCTTCCGGGCCGGGATTACCGGGTCCTGGTGGTCGACGGCAGGGTCGTCGCCGTCGCCGAGCGCAGGCCGCCCTGCGTCGAGGGCGACGGGCGTCGTTCGGTCGCGGAACTGGTCGAGGCGGTCAACGCCGATCCGCGCCGGGGCGTCGGCCATGAGAACAGCCTGACCCGGATCCGCCTCGACGAGGAGGCGCTGGCCCTCCTGTCCCGCCAAGGCCTGTCGCCCGAGAGCGTTCCGGGGCCCGGCGTCAGGGTCCTGCTCCGCACCGCCGCCAACCTCTCCTCGGGCGGGACCGCGACGGACCGGACCGACGAGATTCACCCGGCCAACGCCGCCATCGCCCGGCGGGCCGCCCTGGCCCTGGGCCTGGACGTGGCCGGGGTGGATCTTCTGGCGCCGGACATCCGCCGCTCGGTGCGCGACACCGGCGGGGGCGTGGTCGAGGTCAATGCGGCGCCGGGACTGCGCATGCATCTGTCGCCTTCGGAGGGCGAGGCGAGGGACGTCGCCCGGCCGGTCCTGGACATGATGTTCCCGCGGGGCGTCCGGTCCCGCATTCCCGTGATCGCAGTGACGGGCACCAACGGGAAATCGACCGTGGGCCGGATGATCGCCCATGTGCTGCAGGCGGAAGGACGGACCGTCGGCCTGACCAACACCAGCGGGGTCTATGTCGACGGAGAGAGAATCCGCGCCGGAGACGCCAGCGGTCCGCGCAGCGCCCGGATGGTGCTGAATGATCCCGTCGTCGACGTCGCGGTGCTGGAATGCGCCCGAGGGGGCATCCTGCGCGAGGGCCTCGCCTTCGACCGCTGCGACGTCGGCTGCGTCCTCAACGTCCAGCCCGACCACCTGGGGCTCAAGGGGGTGGACACCCTGGAGGATCTGGCGAAGGTCAAGTCGGTCGTGGCCGAGGCCGTGTCACGTCGGGGTCTGAGCGTCCTCAACGCCGATGATCCGCTCACCCTGCGCATGGCGCGCCATGCCGGCGGCCGGGTCTGCTGGTTCTCCATGAGGGGCGGCGCCGAGACGCCGGGCTTCCTGCTCAAGCATGTGGCCGAAGGCGGGGCCGCGGTCCTCTATGACGCCGCAAGCGGCGTGCTCGAGCTTCACGACCGGGGCGAGCGAAAGCTGCTGGGCCGTGCGGCGGACCTGCCTTCGACCCTGGGCGGGGCGGCGGCCTTCAATGTGGCCAATATCCTGGCGGCTGCGGCGGCCTGCTACGGCGTAGGCGTGCCTCCGGACCGGATCGGGACGGCTCTGGGCAGCTTCACATCCAGCTACGAGCAGAATCCCGGCCGCCTCAACATCTGCGACCAGCACGGCTTCCGGGTCATCATGGACTACGCCCACAACCCGGACGGCCTTCGGGCCCTCGGCGCCCTCGTGGCGGCGATCCGGCCCGCCGCGGGACGGACCATCGCCATGATCAGCATCCCCGGCGACCGGCGGACGCAGGAGATCGTCGCCATGGGTGAGATCAGCGCAAGCTTCTTCGACGAGGTCGTCTTCAGGGAGACGCCCGACAACCGCGGTCGTCCCGCCGGCGAAGTGATCCGCCTCCTCGCCGAAGGCGCGCTGCGCAGCGGCGCGGACGCGTCACGTTTCTGCGGCGTGCAAAAGGAGGAGGAGGCCGTGGCTGCATGCCTTGAAGCGGCGAGACCCGGGGACCTCGTCGTCCTCACGCCGACCCGCATCGAAGCGGTGTGGGCGCAGATCCTGGCCTTCCGTCCTGTCTTCCCGTCCTCGGCCCTGGGCCTGAATGCGCCCGGCGTCATCCTGGAGCCTCCCCATGGGTAAGGGCCCCCTGATCATCATCGGCGGGCATGAGGACAAGACCGGCGAGCGGGTCATCCTCAACGAGGTCGCCCGGCGCCTCGACGGCGGCAAGCTGGTGATCGCGACCATCGCCTCCCATGAACCCGAAGGCTATTTCGACAGCTATCGGGAAGGCTTCAAGGGCCTCGGCGTCAGTGAACTGATCGAGCTCTACGTCGAGGATCGCGCCGAGAGCCATGAGCGGGACCTTCTCGACCGGCTTGACGGCGCCGCCGGCGTCTTCTTCAGCGGCGGCGACCAGCTCAGGCTGGCCAGCCAGATCGGCGACACGCCGATCGAACGACGCATTCGCGATCTCCATGCGCGCGGCGGCGTGATCGCGGGGACGTCGGCGGGGGCTTCGGTGATGAGCGAGACCATGCTGGTGAAGGGACCGAGCGCGGAGTCCTACAGGATCGGCGAGGTGCACATGGCTCCCGGACTGGGCCTGCTCCCCAATGTCATCATCGACCAGCATTTCGCCGAAAGGGGACGGTTCGGCCGGCTGCTGGGCGCGGTGGCCCACAATCCGCGGCTCATGGGGCTGGGCATCGACGAAAACACGGCTGTGGTGGTCGAGCACGGGCGGTTGAGGGTGCTCGGCGACGGCGCCGTCTATGTCGTCGACGGGGAGGATGCGACCCATTCCAATATCTCTGAAGGCGGCGCCGAGGACGCCCTGTCCATGTTTGACGTCCGCCTCCACGTCCTGGCCCGGGACGACGGCTTCGACCTCGCCCGCCGTCGTCCGCAGCGCGCGGCCCCGGAAGAGAAGGGCGGGAGCGGCGATCCGCAGTGACCTGAACCCGACACGTCGGCCCCGGCGCCGGTCGCGAGGGTTAGCCTCCTGAACCGACTGCAAGGAGGGACGCCGACATGACCAATGCTGACGACGTCTGGTGCGACGTCTTCGTGACAGGCCTCAAGAACGCCCACGCCGTGGAAAACCAGGCCCTGGCCCTGATGGATCGCCAGATCGACCGGGCCCGGAACTTCACCGAGGTCGCCGCCAGGCTGAAGGCCCACCGTCTCGAGACCGAGGGACAGATCCTCCGTCTGGAGACCCTGCTGGACGGCTTCGACGAGAAGCCGTCCAGCCTCAAGGACGCCGCCCTCTCGCTTGGCGGCAATCTCGCGGCCATGAGCCATAGCTTCGCCGAAGACGAGATCCTGAAGAACGCCTTCGCCAACTACGCCTTCGAGAACTTCGAGGCGGCCTCCTACCGGGCCCTGATCCTTCTGGCTCAGAGCGGAGGCTATGAGGCGGCCTATGACCCCCTCGCCGCCACCCTGGAGGAAGAGGTGCGCATGGCGCGCTGGGTCGACGAAAGCCTGCCCATGCTGGTCGAGAAACACCTCGAGCTCAGACGCGCGGGCGAAAAAGCGAGCCGCTGAGCCTTGAAGCTCTGATTATAGATATTTTATTACAATCAACGGGATAAATCCATCATGTTCATGCACAACAAGAAGTTGATGTATACGGTGCGGGTCGCCGAACCCAATCCGGCCCTGGCCACTCTCATGCTCGAACAGTTCGGCGGACCCCAGGGTGAGCTGGCCGCCGCCATGCGCTACTTCACCCAGGGGCTGGCTGACGAGGATGTGGGGCGTCGCGACCTGCTGATGGACATCGCCACGGAGGAGCTGAGCCACCTCGAGATCATCGGCTCGATCGTCGCCATGCTCAATCGCGGGGCCAAGGGGAAGCTCGCGGAAGCCGCCGAGGAGGAAGCGGACCTCTACGCCAGCATGACCTCGGGCGGCGAAAGCCACACCATGTCCATCCTCTATGGCGGCGGCACGGCCCTGATCAACTCCGCCGGCGTGCCCTGGACAGCGGCCTATATCGACTCCATCGGCGATCCGGCCTGCGATCTGCGCTCCAATATCGCCGCCGAATCCCGCGCCAAGATCGTCTATGAACGGCTGATCAACGTCACCGACGATGCGGGAATCAAGGACGCCCTGACCTTCCTCATGACGCGCGAAGTGGCGCACCAGAAGTCCTTCGAGAAGGCCCTCTACGCCATCCCCGCCAACTTCCCGCCCGGCAAGCTTCCCGGTCATCCGGACTTCGCCGACAAATACTACAACATGTCCCAGGGGGACGGGGATGCGAGCGGGTCCTGGAACGAGGGCGAGCAGTGGGAGGTCGTGGACGACCGCGAAGCCCAGGCGGCGGTGGACGGCGGCGCGGGCGACGCCTCGGTCAAGCTGGCGGCGGCTGACAAGAAGACGGTTCAGGCCTTCGCGGCCCGCACCCGGTCCGATCCTTCAGCCAATCCGATCACCGGGGCCGATCTCGGCGCCGGTCCCGGGGCCGGGCGCACAACGTCCATGGAGGCTCCGGCCTGACGAGGATCGCGGGACACGCGGGCGCTCGGTGGCCCCGCAAGTCCCGCCGCCGCGCGACTGAGTGCTGCAAGACGCACGAGGAGCAAGAGCATGACGGATCCATTCCGTGCCCACAGGAGCGCCGCCAGACCGACGGCTCTGGTGACCGGCGCCCGCCGCGCGGTCTCGGCAGTCTCCAAGGGAGCGGGGATAGGGTGAAGCCAGCACGACTTCGGGGCGTTCGTGAGCCGGAAGGTTCGCGAACCAGATTCCGAGGGACGCGGGCCTGCACAGGGCCCGGAGGCTCAGCGGGACGTCCGCGTCCCGCATTTCCAGCTGGATGCGGTCATGGCCGGCGGCATGGGCGGCCTCGAGCGCGACATCGCCGGCGCCTTGCCCGTGGCGAACCAGTCAGAGGGCCGCGGATCAGCGGGACCGGTCAGCCTTCATGGCCGGTCTCAGGTTCGGCGGGGATCGGCGAGCCTGAACCTCGGCCGCCGCATCTCGTCCGCTCGTGGGGAAGCGCCGGTGCGGCTCGACGGGCTCAGGCCGCCTCGGCCAGCGCAGGGACGGCCGGAGCGGACTGGACGACGTCCTGACCGCATTGGTTCGAAAGAGGGCCCGGCGCAACCGGCTCAGGGCGCTTCACCGGCACCGCCGCATGACAGGCCGGCGACGTGAAGACATAGAAGCCGCGGTCGGCCATGGCGGCCAAGAAGTCCTGATCGTAGACGCGATCCGCAAACATCGAAGCTGACAGTCTCCCTTCTGTTCATCGGGAGGGCGTAACGAGACCCATGCGGCGGCGTTCCATGGGTCCGGCTTCCGACTCTCTGAGCGCGACCTCAATCGCCTACGGCTCGCTCAAGGGGCGCCTCGGCGCCCGTCATTCGCGGGTCGGGCCGCTTATCCTGATTTCTCAGAAACCCGGTCAACGCCGTGGCGAGGTAGACAAGAGCCAGGAGCAGAAGGAGGACGCCTCCGAACTGCAGGAGCCGCCGGGGGTTGCGCAGGACTGGCGGCTTGTCGGCGGATTTCATCGGAGCGCCTTCCTTCTGGCCGGGTGTGCGTGGGTTCAAGCGCCCGAAGCCCCCGCCTGTTCCCGGGGGAGTCGCTGTGTCGCCCATCCGCCGTTTCGAGGCGATGCGCCCGGAACGCGTGGGCCGCCGAAGCGCTACCCGGAAGCAGCGGGCCGCCGGACGCCCCCGTCCTTCGCGGTCGTACAGACAATCCCGAGCCAGGTGAGGAATGAGATGAAATTCTACGAGATCGTCGTCGCCGACGCCCACGGCGCCGAGCGCAAGCTGAGGGTGCCTTCTCCGACGGACGCCCAGGCGGCGGACGCCGCAGCCCCCCTGTTGAACAGCGGCGACTCCATCCTTTCGATCCGCGAGACGCCCGATGACGGCCTTCAGAAAACCGACGGTCCGCCCCCCAAGACCCAGGCCGAGGAACTCGCGCCGACCACGCCCGGCATGGCGGCCCGTCGCGATCCTTCGTGAGCACTGAAGGCCTTGTCGGCAGCGCGGCCCCCGGCGAGAAAAAGCTTCGCGTCGGGACGGCGGGCTGGGCCATACCGGCCGGGGTGAGAGACCGGTTTCCTGTCGAGGGGGGCGGGCTCGAACGCTACGCCGGCCGGCTCGGCGCCGTGGAGATCAACTCCACCTTCTACCGCCGCCACCGGGTCTCGACCTTTGAGCGCTGGGCCGCCGCCACGCCGCCGGATTTTCGGTTCGCCGTCAAGGCGCCGCGCGAGATCACGCACCGCCGCAAGCTGGAGAACTGCGAAGACCTGCTCGCGGACCTGGCCGCCGATCTCCGCGGGCTGGGAGACCGCCTCGGACCGGTCCTGATCCAGACGCCGCCGAGCCTGGCCTTTGACGAGACCCGGACAGGCGCTTTTGTGGACGCCTGCGAGGCCCAGATCGAGGCGGCGATCGTGATGGAGCCCCGGCACCCTTCCTGGTTCACGGCCTCGGCGGATCATTGGCTCGCCTCTCGCCGGGTGGCGCGTGTTGCGGCCGATCCGGAACCGGCGCCGGGGGCAGGTTCGCCCGGCGGTTCCGGGTCCTATGTCTACTTCCGGCTGCACGGCAGTCCGGACATGTATCGCTCGGCCTATGGGCGCGATCGGCTCAAGGCCATCCTTCAACGGGTCATGGCGGCGGGGGAGGTCGGGGCCGAGCGCTGGGTCATTTTCGACAACACCGCCTCGGGCGCGGCGGCGGCGGACGCGCTTGCGCTCGCCCGGATGGCGAGGTCCGCCTAGTCTCCGGTCTGGTCGTGAGGCGCGGCGACCGGCTTGGACTCGGGCGACTCGCGTTGCCGCAGGAAGATCGACAGGACCACCAGGACCGCCGTCGACAGAAACTCCCTCTGCCAGTTCTGGAAGGACTCGAACCAGAGCTGGGGGTCGGCGAGATAGGCGAAGGTCCCCGTGGCCGCCTCGCCATGCTCCAGCGCCTCCTGCGCGGCCGCTCGCGCGCTTTGGGTCCAGTGGAGGATGAAGGAGGCGAGGAAAAGGACCACAAGCGCCAGACCCAGGGAACGGGAATAGACAGCCCGTGCGAAGGCGCCCCAGCGCAGGGGCGCGGGCGCTCCCGCCTTGTCGGCCTGGGCCTGAAGATCAGCGTCGCGGGGCGGCGCCTCGGGGGCCCGGGATTCCGACGAACCCTTCTGGATCAGGAAGGCGGTCAGGACCACATAGGCCGCCATCTGCAGGAACTCGCTCTCCCAGTTCTCGAAAACGGTCGACAGGAAGGGAGCGCTGCCGAGGTATTCCATCAGCGTGCCGCCGTCCTGGCCGTGTCGCAGGGCGTCCCCCGTCTCGACCCGCCATCCTGTCAGGGCGTGGCCGATAATGCTGGCGGCGAAGAGGAGCAGAAGAAAGAGCGTCAACCCGTTGTCGCGCAAGATCCGCATGATGTCCTCCGGGTCGCCTTTGAAACGTCGTGATACGGTCAAGGCTCCTCTGACGCAGAGGCGCCGTGGAAGCTCCCTGTGTCGGGTAGAGGGCGCGAGAAACAGACGGCTGTAACGGGCATTGCCCTGTCTCACCGGAAGGACATCGCCCATGAACGCCCAGCAGTCCGGAGCGCTTTCGCTCGCCTCGATCGCCCTCAACCTGACCCTGCTCGACACCCTCGTGGAGAAGGGACTTCTCGACCAGGAGGAGGTGCGGCGCCTCTTGCTCCAGGCGGACGACAAGGTCGGGAAGAGCCCGTCCATGGAGGTCACCCGGGGTTTTCTCGCCGGTCTCCGTCGTGATCTGGGGTTAGACGAAGCCTAGGAGCCCCGCCGCCGCTCGAACGGGGCGACGGGGCGAGCGCAGGCTTCGCCTTGGCGCTCTCGGCGGACCGAGACCCCCAGCGCTCGGCCGGCGGCGTTCCAACGGACGCGCCCCTCCGCGGGTTCCGGCGGTGCGCAGGCGGTCCGGATCGGCCTTGTGTCGCCTTTCCGACAGTGGCGGGCAACCCCGCTGCGCGGGGCTCGCAGGGGCCTCGTCGTGACCGTTGGCGGTCGCTGGAACCCCCCCGGCCCGACGCGCGCTTCGTCTGTCACATCCACAAGGAGCTCATGACCATGCGACACGCCCCGACCCTCGCCGCCGCCGCCGCCGCCGCCTCGCTTCTGTCCGCATGCAGCCCGCAGGGCGGAAACGAAGCGGTCGACAAGGCCCAGGACGCAGTCTCAGCACCCGTCGGCCAGACCTCGGCCGCGACCATGGGGAGCAACCTCGTCAGCGCCTATGTGCCCGGCGCGGCCATGGGAGACATGTATGAGATCGAGGCGGCGGACATCGCCCTGGAGCGGGCCAAGCGGGCCGACGTCAAGGCCCTGGCCCAGATGATCAAGACCGATCACACCGCCGCCGCCGCCGCCCTCAAGACGGCCGCCGCCTCCGCGGCTCCGGATGTCGCGCCGCCCGCCGAGCTGGACCAGCGTCGCAAGGGCCTGCTGGACAATCTGAGATCGGCGGGCGTGGCGGACTTCGACAAGGTCTATATCGACCAGCAGGTGGCGGCCCACCAGGAGGCCGTGACCCTGCATCGCGGATTCGCCGACAATACGGATGCGCCGGCCCTGGCGGCCCACGCACGGACTGTCCTGCCGAAGATCGAGGCTCACCTGCAGAAGGCCCAGGAGATCCAGGCCGCGATTTCCGGCTAGGCGACATGGCGCCCAGGCTGAAGGTCTTTGAATGGTCGGACGGCTTCCATCGTTTCACGGTGGCCGCCCCCTCCCGACCCAAGGCCCTGGCCGCCTGGGGCATCCAGCAGGACATCTTCGCTTCCGGCCTCGCAAGGGAGGCCCCCGAGGCGGAGGACGCCGAGGCGGCGCGAGCGCGACCTGGAGAGGTCGTCGAGCGTGGGCTGACGGTCGACATAGGCCAGGCCGGCCCCCGGGCGGCGCGGCGGAAGGCGCGCAAGCGACCGACCGCGGCGGAGCGGCGCCGGGCCCAGCACCTCGCCGACGAACTGGAGGCGCTCGATCGGGCACAGGCCGAGAGCGCGGAGGCTGTTCGCGTCGAGATGAAAAACCTTGAAGCGCGGGCCGCTGATGAGAAGGCGCGGTTTGACCAGACACGGACCAAGCTGGTTCGCGATCTGGCCAGGGCGCGCGATAAACTATGATGGGCGGAGGCGCCGCGCCTCCCCGGAACCGGAGAGAACCCATGCAGACGCAGCCGACAAGCACTGACGCGGACATGGCGTCGACAGGATTTCTGAACGACGACGTCCACGACGGGGACCACGCCTCCTCGTCCATCCAGGCCGTCATGATCAACCGGCCCCGATCCGAGCTCT